>NZ_VMQU01000179.1 GCF_007714205.1 Mycobacterium helveticum
CGGCCCGTTCGCGGTCGGCAGCCAGAACACGCACTGGTTCAGGTTGGGGCTCCAGACCCAGCCCGGTGCGCAAGCCGGCGGGTCGGCGCGGGCGATCGTCAACGGCGCGGAGAGGCCGATCACCGGCAGTCCGGCCAGCACGACCGCGAAGCCGACCACCACACAGCCCCGCAGCACGCGCCGCGGCGCGAATACCGCCGCGCCCGCCTTGTCCATGTCGCTTCTCCTCCCGGCAGCAAACGCCGCGCGCAAACGATTGTGCCCCCATCGACTCGCCCGTATCGGCTTTTCCCGGGCAAAGATCCGGCGCTATTCCGCGTGCCCGGCCCGGGCTTCGCCTTCCCGGGTGAGGCCGACCGCGCCGATCAGTTCCTCGTGCAGTTCGAACCACACCGTGTGATAGGAGTCGATGAGCGGCCGGGTCAGCCACATCGTCTCTCCCCGCAGCACTTTGGCGTAGGCGGCGGCGAGCCTGTCGGCGTACGCCGACAGGCGCGGCAGCTGGCCGGCGACGGCCGCGATGATCGGCACGACGCGGCGGTGGACGACCTCCAGTCGCTGCAGCACCGCGGCGTCGTACCCGGTGTCGTCGTGGGTGTTGGGCCGGCCGTCCCTGAGTTGCCAGTCCGACACCAGCTCCTTGAAATCCTGGTTCACCGAACGGAATCCGTCATAGGCCGCACCGAGCGCACGCGGGTCGGCCGCCTGCCGTTCCGCGGCCAGCAGCTCCTGCAACCGGGCGCGGCCCTCCTGCGACAAACGCACCGTCTTGTCGGCGAGCACCAGGCCGGAATCGGTCAGGCGTGCCACGGTTTCGGTGACGGCGGCGGGATCGTCGTCGACGGCGGCCACGACGTCGGCGGCGGCGATGCGCCCCTTGAGGCGAATCGCCTGCAGCACCTTGAGTTCGGTCGTCACGGCGAGCCGCCGGCGTGCAACGCGGTGAGCATGGCGATCAGCGGCGTGGCCGATACGACTTCGGTGTGCCCGGCGGCGAGGGCCGCGCGGATGGCCGCCGGTGACGCGTCGTCCAGGCGCGGGTAGGGACCGTCGTGGTGAGCGCGCAACGGGCTGACGTGGCGCGCGATCTCGGCGAGCGCGACCAGGTCGGGGGTGTCGCGCTCCGACCACGCGGTCAGTTCCAGCATGCCTTCCCTGATTTCGCCGGCCGTTCCGTCGACGGTGACGAGCTTGCCCTCCAGCGCCACGCCCACCCCCGCGCCGCAGCCGACCACCGCCGGACGGCCGATCTCTCGGCTGACCACCGCGGCGTGGGAGGTGGTGCCGCCCACCTCGGTGACGATGCCGCGCGCCGCGAGCATGCCGCCCACGTCATAGGGACTGGTCGAGGACCGCACCAGGATGACGTCCTCGCCTCCCTCGGCGGCGTCGATGGCGGCGTCGACGTCGGTATAGGCCCGACCCCGCGCCACCCCGGGACACACGGGGACACCGCGGGCCAGCAGGGGCGCCGCCATCCTGGCCTCGGGTTGCAACGACGGCGACAGCAACGCCTCGACCTGGGCGGCGGTCACCCGGCGCAGGGCCTCGGCGTCATCGATGAGCCCCTCGGCGCGAAACCGCAACGCCAACCGCACCTCGGCCTGCGCGGAGCGGTTCGCGGTGCGGGTCTGCAGCAGCCACAGCCGGCCCGCCTCGACGGTGAACTCGATCTCCTGCGCGTCGCGGCCCAGCCGCTCGAGGGTGCGGGCCGCCGCGAGCAGCTCCTCGTAGGCGGCGGGAAGGTCATCGCGCAACGCCGTCACGGGTTCGCAGTCCGCGCAGCCCGACACCACCTGTTCGCCCTGGCCCCCGGACAGCCACTCGCCGAACGGTTCGCCGGTGCCGGTCATCGGATTCCGGGAGACGAGCACACCGGTGCCCGACTTGGCATCCAGGTTCCCGAAAACCATGGCCTGCACCACGACCGCGGTCCCGCCGGCGTCGTCGAGGGCATGGTGGCGTCGATAGGTCGACGCCCGCGGCGAGTTCCACGAACCGAACACCGCCTCGATCGCACCCCACAACTGGGCGTGGGCGTCGTCGGGGACGACGCCGTCGCCGCCCAGCACGATTCGCCGGTACATCTCCTCGAACCGCCGGCGCGTGTCCGCGGCGAAACCCGCGGTGAAGCCGGCCTCGAGCGCCCGGTGCACCGCGTCGGTGATGCCGAGGTTCAGCACCGTGTCGAGCATGCCGGGCATCGACTGCGCGGCGCCGCTGCGCACGCTCACCAGCAACGGCCGCGGGCCGCGGCCGAACGACCGCCCCGTCTCGTCCTGCAGCCATCCCATCGCCTCCAGCACCTGGTCCCAGACGCCGTCGAGGGCGCGGTGCGGGTCGGTGAAGTACTGCTCGCACACCTCGGTGGTGATGCAGAACGCGGGGGGAACCGGCAAGCCGTGGCCGCGCATCGCGTCGATGCCGCACGCCTTGCTGCCCAGCAAACCCTGCGACAGCCCGGAATTGCCGGCCAGCCGCACCACCGGCGGTCCGCTGAACTCAGCCATGCCGCCAGGCACTGCGCCTCCCGGCGCGCCATGACCCATGACTCTCCTGTCGCTCGAATTCGGTGCTGGGAGCGCAAGCCCAAACAGTTCGACGTTACGCCAGTTCGAACAGCCACATCCCACGCCGCCCCGATCAACGCACGGCCCGGGCTCGCTCGTCGGGACCGATGGGCGCCGCGGGGCACAGGGTGCCGATCCCCCGGCACCGCCCGCACGTGACGAAGACGTTCCGCACGCCGCGGGCGAGGTTCGCCCCCGTTCCCCGCCGGCTGCGGCGTCGCCGGCCAGGCCGGCCACCGAGTAGGGCGCCGGCGGTGCGGACGAGGGTGACATCCCGTGCGCGTCGTACCCGATCACCCGGAATCCCGCGCGCCACTCGGACAACGAGTGCCACCCGAGCAGTTTCGCCGACGCACTAGCGAAGCCGCGCAACGCGTTTCGCGTTCTCACGGCGGGGGTTGCCGGGCGAACTGGTCCTTGATCTTGGGGATGATCTCCGGTGCGTAGACGAAGATCGCTGCCTCGACCTCCCACTCGGCCTGATCCGGGGTCATCGGTGTGGTGTCGATCACCTTCTGCACGAGGGCTTTCGCGGTTCCGAACGGGTCGGGGGAATTGCGCACCTGATCGGCGAACCACCGCCCCTCGACGACCATGTGGCAGTCGTTGACGTCGGACCCGTGGATCAGGTTCTTCTGGGCCAGCACGTCGATGTACTGCTCGTCCTGGGCGCTCAACGTGCATTCCGCCGCCGCTCGTGGCGCCGCCAGAACCGAATGGCCCAGCGTCGCGGCCACGACGACGATGCTGACTACCCACACCGGGAGTCGACTCCTGGGCGAAAGTGTCATTGCCGGATCACCTTTGGTGGGGGAAGTTACTTCTTATCACGCAAGCCCAGCCGCGCCGCCCGGACGCAGGACCTGGGCCATGGACGACGCGGTGAGCATCCCAGGGTGGGAGGCGGCGCGCCGCACCGGTCGCCACTGGCTCACGGGTGCCGAGCCGCTGCCCGATCTGGTGGAGAACTGAGGACGCATCGCCGCCCGATGGCGTCAACGTGTCGCACGCCGGCGACATCTCTCCGACAGACCCGGAGCTTCACCCGCCCCCCAGGCGCTGCGTCAGAGCCCACGCCATCTGCGCCAAGCCGCGGTAGCGGTCGCGGACTTCCGTCGTGCCGGCCCGGGAGTCGGCTGCGTTGCCGTCGAGCCCGCGCCGCCACACGCCGGCGGTGATGGAGGCGAGCCGGAACATGGAGAACACGATGAAGACGTCGAGCGAGCGAGGCGGCTCTCGGTCGGCATGCCGACAGTAACTCGCGACGAACGCTTGCTCGTCGGGTATACCGGTGCCGGTCAGATCCTCCCCCGCCACGCCCCGCGTGCCGCCGAAATCCGGCGGAAGATGGTAGGTCAGGCAGGTATAGCCGAGGTCGGCCAACGGATGGCCGAGGGTCGACAGCTCCCAGTCCAGCACTGCGACAATCCGGGGCTCGGTCGGATGGATCAGGACATTGCCCAAGCGGTAGTCGCCGTGCGCGATGCACGCCGGCTCGTCGTCCGGTGGCAGATGGTCGGGCAGCCACTGCGCCAACAGGTCCATCGCCGGCATGTCCTCCATGCGCGCGGCCTGCCACTGCCGGGTCCACAGCGCCACCTGGCGGTGCAGGTAACCCTCTGGCCTGCCGAAGCCCTCGAGTTCTGCCGCACGCCAGTCCACACGATGCAGCATCGCGAGGATGCGTGCGAGGTCCTCGTGGACCGCCGCACGATGCGCCGGAGTGCTCTGCGGCATCGCCGGGTCGGTGAAGATGCGCCCGGGGACGTGATCCATGATGAAAAACGTTGTACCGATGACCGATTCGTCATTACACAACAAACGCATGCGCGGCACCGGCACACCGGTGTCCCGCAACGCCGACATGATGCGGTGTTCGCGCTCAACTTGATGCGCCCGGGGCAGTAACGTGCCCGGTGGCTTCTTGCGAAGGACGTACTCACCACCGGTGGTGCGCAGATGAAACGTCGGGTTGCTTTGCCCGCCTTGAAACTGACGGACCGTCAGCTGGCCGTCGAAGCCGGGAAGTCGGCCTCGCAGGTGCCGTGCGAGGGCGGCCTCATCGAGGCGGTGCGACGCTAGCACCGGCACCAGTTCAGCCACGCCCTCCATCGGTGCAACGATACCTGCGTGCGCCGACCTGCTGGGAAAATCGTCTGCTAACGAGTCGGATTCGTCATGTTCACGGCGCCATCACGTCCCGCCGTCAGAATTGCGCGCGTCCGGTCAGCCAGCTGCCCCCGTCGACGACGACGACCGCGCCGGTGATGTAGGACGCGGCGTCACTGGCCAAGAACAGCACGGTTTGCGCGACCTCGGTCGTCGAACCCAGACGGCGCAACGGGTTGGAGTTCGCCGGGAACTTGTCGTCTCCACCGGTGATGCGTTGCACGCCTTCGGTGCCCGCCATCCCTCCGGGGGCGACGACGTTGACCCGGACGCCCGCGGGCCCCCACTCGATGGCACACGTCCGGGTCAGGGCGTCGATGCCCGCCTTCGCCGAGACCACATGCGCCTGCATTGCCATTCCGCGATATTGGGTGGCGGCGGTGATGTTGACCACCGCGCCACCGTGATCGCGCATCCACCGCTCGTAGGCCGCTTTGGACACATTGAACGTTCCGCGCAGATCGATGTCGACCACCGCTTTGAAGCCATTGGGGCTCAGATCCGAGATGAGAGCCGGAAAGTTGCCCGCGGCGTTGTTGACCAGGATGTCGAGGCTTCCGAAATGCGCGACCACGGAGTCCACCACGTCCGCCACCGCCTCGAACTCGCGCACGTCGCAGATGCCGTACATGGCATCGATCCCGTCGTCGCGTAAAACCTGCAGCGCGGCTTGAAGATTCGCCTCCTTTCTGCTGCACAGCGCAATACGAGCACCGTGGCTGCCGAGGACTCGGCACGTCTGCAGACCGAGTCCCGTGGCACCCCCGGTGACGAGGGCGACCTTGCCGTCGAGCAGATCGGACCGAAAAGGACTCTGATTTGCCGTCACTGTCTTCCTCCAGCCACTGAACTGTCCTGGGCAACAACATGAATGCGTGCGCGCCGGCCGGTTGACCCAATGTCAAGCAGCGTCCTGCCGGCGGCCTCGGTCGTCGCCTCGACGGGCCCGACGATGCCCTCGCCGGCAATGGCATCGTCGGTGAGCGTCGCCCTCACGCCCTCGGCCGGCACGGCTTTCACGGGGGCCGGGGCAGGCACGACGATCGAGTCGGCGTAGCACTCGGACGCGAGCCCTTCGCTCAGCCGGTCCAGGACCGCCTTCGGCGAGCCGTACGCTGTCCCTGCAGGTGACAGATGCGGACCTTTCCAAGGCGCCCATCCAACTACGGCCGGGTCGAGATCCTCATCGAGACCTGCCCGGACGCGCGCAATCCCTACGAGACGGTCCCGAGATGCCCCGGGCTGATGCGGTTCGCCTCCTCGCCCCGCAAACGGTCCGAGGAGGACATGCGCGAGTCGTTCCCGTCCTTCGCGGAATCGCCGTACCACTACGCCATGCACCCGCTGGCGTTGTTGGACGCCCACTTTGAGGTCTCCGGCGCATCGTGGACTGCGGCGACCTCGTGACGGAATCCTGATGGAGCCTGCCGACTTAGTCGAGAGAGGAAATGTCCGCGCTTTCGTCGGAGTCCCCGGCAGGCAGAATTCACCGAGCGGTCCTGCCTGGCCGTCCTCGCCTGCGGTGCGCCGCCAGCAGGTCGGCGTTCGCCAGTGTTTGCGCCTGAGCGGCCAGCGTCGACGCCCGGTTGGCGTGGGCGATTGCCCCGGCGTCGTCGCTTGCCTCGGCGGCGTGCGCCGCCGCCAATTGCCGCTTCGCCTCGTCGAACCGGGCCCGGGCCTCGGCGCCGATACTCTGGCGATGCCGGGCAACGTAGTCGGAGATCTGGCGCAATCTGGCGTCCGCGATGGACAACGCCTGCGGCAACGGACCAGTGCGTCCTTCGATGTCGACCGGCCCGCCGGCAGGGTCGAGCTGGCGCGCGCCGCGGCGGCGGCGCGCGCGATAGAGCACCAGGATCACGGCGGCCACGACGCCACTGACGACAATGACGGCCACGATCGCGAGCGGCAGCCGGCTCCGCTGTGGCGAGCTTGCCGATCTGTCCAACCCGTCCGCCGCGGCGAGCGCGGCACCTCCCCAGTCCTTGGCGGCCACTGCGGGACCGATTTTGTTGTCCCGCAGGCTGTTCGACTCCACCGGCGTGAGGCCCGGCGCACTGAACGCGTACAGCTTGGTGTTGGTGGCCACGGCCAGCAGCGCGTCGTGGTCGCCCATCGCGCTGGCGCTGCGGGTTCGCTCGGCCCAGTTTTCGGGTTTGAACCGGGAGAAGTTGTCGACGTAGACCACCCACAGTTGAATGTGGCGGTCGCGGTAAAGCCGGTCGATTGCCGAACTGACTGCTGCCCGGGCCGGATTCGTCAACACCCCGGTGGTGGTGGTGACGTGATCGGTGAGCTTGCCCGGCGGCTGCGCGCCGGCGGGGGTTGCCAGCAGCCCCGCCGTGAGGATCGTCAGGACTGCACCCAACAGGGGAACCATGCGCATAGGGGTAATTTAGCCCGCCCACCGCGGCGGTCCAGGGTTACGCGAGCCGCGGCATGTGGTTAGCGGGCGGTCGGGTTCCGACCCCGAACCCAGGTATCAGAAGTGAAGGGCTTCACATCCCGGGTCCTCTGAAATACAGTTAGCGCTTCCGAGTCGCCCCGTTGATTTGCTGGGAGGCGCAGATGCCGACTTTTTCGCTCGCAGAACCCGAGGCTTTGGCCGCGGCGGCAGGGGATTTGAGCGGGATCAACGAGGCAATCAGCAAGGCCACGGCGTCGTGGGCGCCGTCGACCACCGAGATCGCGGCGGCGGCCTCTGACGAGGTGTCGGTGGCGATCGCGCGGTTGTTCGGCAGCTATGCGCAGGCCTATCGGGCGCTGAGCGCCCGGGCGGTGGTGTTTCAGGAGCGGTTTGGGCAGGCGTTGAGCGCGAGCGCGGGCTCCTACGCGGCCGCCGAGGCGGTGAACGCATCGTGGCTGCAGATCCCGAATCCGCTGGCACTGGAGCAAAACCTGGTGGGCACGGTGAATGCGCCCATTCTGGCGTTGACCGGGCGCCCGCTGATCGGCAACGGCGCCAACGGGGCCCCCGGGACCGGTGCCAACGGGGGTGCCGGGGGGTGGATCCTCGGCGATGGCGGAGCCGGCGGGTCCGGCGCGGCCGGTAGTGCCGGCGGGGCCGGCGGGCCCGCGGGGCTGATC
>NZ_VMQU01000017.1 GCF_007714205.1 Mycobacterium helveticum
CCCCCGCCCGAGCGGGAATAGCCCGGCTCGGCCAGGCCCCCCGTGCGCTGGATCCGGCCCGGGTACGCGCTGGCCCTGGCGCTGCTGGTGACGGCACCGTTGCTGGGGCCCGGGTATCTGCTCCTGCGCGACGCGGTGTCGACGCCGCGGTCGTACCTGTCCGACGCCGCCCTCGGATTGACGTCGGCGCCGCGGGCGACGCCGCAGGATTTCGCGGTGGCACTGGCCTCGCGGCTGGTCGACGGCGGCGTCGTGGTGAAGGTGCTGCTCGTCGCGGGGTTGTGGCTGGCGGGATGGGGTGCGGCACGATTGGTCGACACGGCGCTGCCGGCGGCCGGCGCGGCCGGCCAGTTCGTCGCGACCACGCTGGCGATCTGGAATCCGTACGTCGCCGAACGGTTGCTGCAGGGGCACTGGAGCCTGCTGGTCGGCTACGGCTGCCTGCCCTGGGTTGCGACGGCGATGCTCGCGCTGCGGTCGTCCGGAGGCGGCGCGGGCGCGTTTTCCGCCTTGGTCTTCTGGATCGCGGCGGCCGGCCTGACCCCGACCGGGTTGCTGCTCGCCGCGGCGGTCGCGCTGGTGTGCGTCGGTGCGCCGGGCGCGGGCCGCTCGCGCCGGCTGTGCGCCGCGGCGACTTTGGGCGCCGCGCTGGTGGCGGCGCTGCCCTGGCTGACGGCGGCGGCGATGGGATCGTCCTTGACCGCCCATACCGCGGCCAACGCGCTCGGCGTCAGGGCGTTCGCGCCGCGCGCCGAGCCCGGCCTGGGCACGCTGCTCAGCCTGGCCAGCCTCGGCGGTATCTGGAACGGCCAGGCGGTACCCGCTTCGCGGGCAACACTTTTCGCGGTCTTCTCGGCCGTTGCGTTGCTGGGCGTGGTGCTGGCCGGTGCGCCGGCGGTGGCGCGCCGGCGGGCCACCGCGCCGCTGCTCGTGCTGGCGGTGGTGTCGGTGCTGGTGCCGGCCGCGCTGGCGACCGGTCCGGGTCTGCGCGCGCTCGGCGCGCTGGTCGATGCCGCGCCGGGCCTCGGCGTGCTGCGCGACGGGCAGAAGTGGGTGGCACTGGCGATGCCCGGCTATGCGCTGGCGGGCGCCGGCGCGGTGGTGACGCTGCCCAGGTGGGTGAGGCCGCTGAAACCATCAGCCACCGCCCTGGTGGGCTGCGTGCTGCTGATCGCGGCCCTGCCCGACCTGGCGTGGGGCGTGGGCGGCAAGGTTGCGCCGGTGCGCTATCCGCCGGGGTGGGCGGCCGTGGCGGCGGCGGTCAACGATCGGCCCGGCGCCCCGGGAACCGTCGCGGCGCTGCCGGCCGGGACCATGCGGCGCTTTTCGTGGTCCGGTCCCGCACCGGTGCTGGACCCACTGCCGCGGTGGGTGCGCGCCGACGTCCTCACCACCGGTGACCTGGTCATCTCCGGGGTCGTCGTGCCCGGGGAGGGCGCCCACGCCCGCACGGTCCAGGACCTGCTGCTGGCCGGGCCCGACCCGTGCGCGGCGGCCCGCGCCGGTGTGGGGTGGCTGGTCGTCGAATCCGGCAGCGCCGGTGACATGGGCGCGGCCCGTCGCACCCTGGATGCGCTGACGCCGGTCTACCGCGACAACCAGATCGCGCTCTACCGGGTCGGCGGCGACACCGCGGGGGCGTCCGGGGCCCGGCGCGACGCGACTTTGGCCGCGCACCTGGCGTGGCTGGCGCTGCTGATCGCCGGGGGCGCCGGCGCGGCGGTCGGCGCGGTTCGGCGCCGCCGCGGCGAAGGTGCCGGCGTCGAGGCCGCCCTCGGCGACACATAAACCATGACGGCGACACGCCGGGAGACGTCGCACAGGATTATGTGTCGCGGGGCGGCGCGCCGTCAGATGCCGACGCCGACCAGACCACTGACGAGTCGGCCGGCCTGTACCGCTTCCAGCACACCGCGCATCGCGGTCGCGCTCTGCGCCCAGGAGAACTCACCCGTGCGGGTCTGCGCCTTGGCTCCGAGTTGATCCCGCAGCACCGGATCCGACAGCAATTCCCCGAGACGGTCGACCAGCTCGGCGCGGTCGTCCACCAGGATGCCGGTCACCCCGTCGACGATCGAGTCGGACAGACCGCCCGAGGACCGGTAGCCGATGGTGGGCACCCGGTGTTGGGCCGCTTCGACGACCGCCAGGCCCCATCCCTCCTTGCGCGACGGCAGCACGTGCACCCACGAGCTCTGCAGCACATGGTGTTTGGTGATGTCGTCGACGTGGCCGTGGAAGACCACCGCGTCGGCGATGCCCAGGGAGCGCACGTGGTCGACGAGCCGCTGCCGCCACCATCCGTCGCCGACGATGTCGAGGCGCAGACCGGGTATGCCCGGTCTGCGCCTCCGCAGCTCCGCGACCGCTTCCAGCGCGTCCTCGATCTGCTTGTGCGGCACCAGCCGCGACAGGACCACCACCCGCGGGGTCGCCGCCTGCGGGCCGGACAACGACGCCGCCGGCGCCTCGTCGAGGCCGTTGCGGACGACCGCGATCCGCTCGTCGGCCACCCCGAGGGCGACCAGGTCCCGAGCCGACGGCAGCGACACCGTGAGGTACTGGTTGCGCCGGTTCAGCCACGGTGACAGTTTCGACTCGACGAACCAGCCCACCCGGCCGAGCACCGGCCCGGCCACCGGCCACTGCTCGCGATGGCAGTGGTGGACCAGCACCACCACCCGGCGGCCGTGCACCAGCCGGGCCAGAAAAGGCAGACCGTTCTGCGCGTCGACAACCACGTCGGGCCGCGTCCGCCGCAGCCGGGGGAGCCCCAACCGCGCCCCGGCCTCCTGCACGGCCATCGCCAACAGCGCCCACACGTACACCGAGTAACGGCCACCGGCACGCACGATCCGTACGCCGTCGACCACCTCGCGGCGCGGCGCGCCCGGATAGCGGGCGGTCCGCAGTGTGACGGCGATACCCGAGCCGGCCAGCTGCGCGCCGATGCGCTGCAGGTAGGCCTCGCTGCCGCCGCCCTGGGGGTGTCCGGTGTCGCGCCAGCACAACAGCAGTACTGAGCGCAGGGAAGACATCGAGTTCAGCCTAGCCGGGCGACGATGCCCGCCGCGCAGCGGCGGGAGGAGGAGACCGGCCGTCCAACCCAGCCGGGCGACGATGCCCGCCGCGCAGCGGCGGGAGGAGGAGACCGGCCGTCCAACCCAGCCGGGCGACCAGTGTGACGCGCGGCCATAGGGTTGGCCGGTGGCCGTCACCGACATCTTCGCCCGCCGGGCGACGCTGGCCCGCTCGCTGCGGCTGCTGTCGGCGTTCCGCTACGAGCAGCCCGACCCGCCGCGGTTCTACCGGGCCCTGGCCGCCGACACCGCGGCGATGGTCGGCGACCTGTGGCAGGCGGCCCGCGGCGAGGTCCCGGCCGGCCGCACGCTGCTCGACGTCGGCGGCGGACCCGGCTATTTCGCGGCGGCCTTCGAGCAGGCCGGTATCCGCTATATCGGCGTCGAGCCGGACCCGGACGAGATGCACGCGGACGGCCCCGCGGGGGCCGGGGCAAGGCCGGGCGGGAGCACGTTCGTACGGGCGTCGGGCATGGCGCTGCCGTTCGCCGACGACTCGGTGGACATCTGCCTGTCGTCCAACGTCGCCGAGCACGTACCGCGGCCCTGGCAGCTCGGCGGCGAGATGCTGCGGGTCACCAGGCCGGGCGGGCTGGTGGTGCTGTCCTACACCGTGTGGCTGGGCCCGTTCGGCGGCCACGAGATGGGGCTGACGCACTACCTGGGCGGCGCACGCGCCGCCGCGCGCTACGCCCGCAAACACGGCCACCGGCCCAAAAACGACTACGGGTCGTCGTTGTTCGCGGTGTCGGCCGCCGACGGCCTGCGGTGGGCCGCGAGCACCGGCGCGCTCGTCGCGGCATTCCCCCGCTACCACCCCCGTTGGGCGTGGGGGCCGACCTCTGTGCCGCTGCTGCGGGAGTTCCTGGTCAGCAATCTGGTGCTGGTCCTGTCACCGCAGTAATGAAACATGTTCTCGTTTTGCTTTCGCTTGGGTAGGGTGACGCCCATGAGCGAGAAGACCGAATACGACAAACTGTTCATCGGTGGCAAGTGGACGGCGCCGTCGACTTCCGACGTGATCGAGGTGCACTGCCCGGCCACCGGGGAATACGTCGGCAAGACGCCGCTGGCGGCGGCGGCCGACGTCGACGCGGCGATCGCCGCGGCGCGCGCCGCGTTCGACAACGGCCCCTGGCCCACCACGCCGCCGAAGGAACGCGCGGCCGTCATCGCCAACGCGCTCAAGTTGATGGAGGAGCGCAAGGACAAGTTCACCGCGGTCCTGGCGGCCGAGACCGGTCAGCCGCCCACCGGCATCGAGACGATGCACTGGATGAGCTCGATGGGCGCGATGAACTACTTCGCCGGCCCCGCGGCCGACGACGTGAAGTGGCGCGAGATCCGCAACGGCGGCTACGGGCAGACCATCGTCTACCGGGAGCCGATCGGCGTGGTGGGCGCCATCGTCGCGTGGAACGTGCCGCTGTTCCTCGCGGTCAACAAGCTGGGTCCGGCGCTGCTGGCCGGCTGCACCGTGGTGCTCAAGCCGGCGGCCGAAACTCCGCTGAGTGCAAACCTTCTCGCGGAGACCCTGGCCGAGGCCGGCCTGCCCGAGGGCGTGCTCTCAGTGGTGCCCGGAGGAATCGAGACCGGCCAGGCGCTGACCTCCAACCCAGCCGTCGACCTCTTCTCCTTCACCGGCAGCTCCGCCGTCGGCAAGGAGATCGGCCGCCGCGCCGCGGACATGCTGAAGCCGTGCACGCTGGAGCTCGGCGGGAAATCGGCGGCCATCCTGCTCGAGGACGTCGACCTGGCCTCCTCCATCCCGATGCTGGTGTTCTCCGGGATCATGAACACCGGGCAGGCCTGCGTGGCCCAGACCCGCATCCTGGCCCCCCGCTCGCGCTACGACGAAATCGTCGACGCGGTAAGCACTTTCGTGCAGGCGTTACCGGTCGGCCCGCCGTCGGACGCGGCCGCCCAGATCGGGTCGCTGATCTCGGAGAAGCAGCGCGCCCGTGTCGAGGGCTACATCGCCAAGGGCATCGAGGAGGGCGCCCGGCTGGTGTGTGGCGGCGGCCGCCCCGAGGGCCTGGACGGCGGCTTCTTCGTGCAGCCCACGGTGTTCGCCGACGTCGACAACAAGATGACGATCGCGCAGGAGGAGATCTTCGGCCCGGTGCTGAGCATCATCGGATACGACACCGAAGAGGACGCGATCAAGATCGCCAACGACTCGGTGTACGGCCTGGCCGGCAGCGTCTGGACCACCGACATCGACAAGGGGATCAAGGTCGCGGAGAAGATCCGCGCCGGGACCTATGGCATCAACTGGTACGCGTTCGACCCCTGCTGCCCGTTCGGCGGCTACAAGAACTCCGGCATCGGTCGCGAGAACGGGCCGGAAGGCGTCGAGCACTTCACCCAGCAGAAAAGCGTGCTGATGCCGATGGGTTACACCCTGGAGAGCTAGGCCGGGCTGACCGCCCCGCACGCCGAGCGTGCACTCACTGCGAGATTTCGGCCCGGCTCAGATTCACGGGCTGACGTCTCGCGCCGAGTGCACGCTCGGCGTTTTCGGCGTTCGCCAGCCCGATGATTATGCGAGGCACCATAGAGACCGGCCCTAACCATGCGCGCCGATCCGCCATTGTGACGGCCGTCTCACCGGTTTCCGGTGGTATGCGGGTTACTTAGGGAATGAAAGTTGCTTGCTGGACAAATGTCTTATATGGTTCTCAGCATAGTCAAAGGCCACACACGGCCGGGGAGTAAACCATGTGGATCATCGAGCTCAACGTCGCCGGCTACCAGTTCATCCGTGCGCTACCCGACCTCAAGCGGCGGCGGTTCCGGTTCGGTCCGCGTAGCATGCCTTGGCCGGCACCCCGGCATTCGCACGCTGCATGACGCCGGCCACGGGAGGTACGACAGTGCCGACTAACAGGCTGACCACCACCGACAAAGCGCCCGACCGTCCCGCCGCGAAGCGGTGCGACACGCGCATGAACATGTTGATCAGCGCCGCCGAGGTGATGCGGGAGCGCGGAGCAGCCGGGGTGACCATCGACGAAGTGCTCGCCCGCAGCGGGGCGCCGCGCGGCTCGGTGTACCACCACTTTCCCGACGGACGCAGTCAGATCCTCAGCGAAGCGCTACGGTACTCCGGCGATTCCATCACCGCGATGATCGACGACGCCGCGGGCTGGGGCGCGCGGGCCCTGCTGCGCGAGTTCGTCGAGTTCTGGGAACGTCTGCTGACCGACGGAGACTTCGGCGCCGGCTGCCCCGTGGTGGCGGCCGCGATCGGCTCGACCGACGAAGAACGCGCGCTGTCGACGGAGGCCGGTGCCATCCTCGGCCGCTGGTGTGCGGCGATGACCCGGGCGTTCGTCGCCGACGGCTTCGACGAGGACGACGCGGCGTCACTGGCGGTGATGTCGATCGCCGCGCTGGAGGGCGCGATCGTGCTGTCCCGCTCGACGCACAGCATCGACCCGCTCCACCATGTCGGCGATCACATCGAATTCCTGATCAAGGCAAAGGAATTCGTTATCCGCAACGGCCTGCCCGACAAGCGCGACGGCTGATCTCAGTCGCTGGCCGGCAGCGGCTTGACCTCTTTGAGCTGCAGCGGGGTCGTGCCGATGCTCAGGCTCCCGGCGCCGGGCTTGGTCACCAGCACCTCGGCACCGTTGTCGTCGACGTAGCGCTTGCCCATCACGGTGCCCCCGGCGAACGCCGGGTCCGGCTCGCCCGACCGCTGCGCGCCGATGGCCACCATCGGCGCGCCACCGCAGCGCAGGTCGTCGAGGCTGTCGGCGCTGCGGACCACGATGACCTGGGTGTCGCACACCTGGCTGGCGAGACGGGTTCCGTTCTTGATCATGCGTGCAGTCCTTCCAGCTTTTCGATGATCTCCCGGCGCAGCACCTTGCCAGTGGGGGTGGTCGGCAGCTCATCGCGGAACACTACCCGGTCCGGGGTCCGCGACCCCCGCAGGTTTTTACGCACGAACTCGCGCAGTTCCTCGGGGTCGGGCTCGCACCCCGGAGCCGGCACCACCACGGCGACGATCGCCTGGCCCCACTGCGGATCCTCGACCCCGACCACCGCCACGTCCCGCACGTCGGGGTGCTCGACGAGCACCTCCTCCAGCTCAGCGGGGGCGATGTTCTCCCCGCCGCGGATGATGGTGTCGTCGCTGCGCCCGCCGATGAACAGGTAGCCGTCCTCATCGACCATGGCGATGTCTTTCGTCGGGAACCAGCCGTTCTCGTCCAGCACGGAACCGATCCCGGTGTAGCGTCCCGAGACCTGCTCGCCGCGCACGAACAGCTCGCCGGTCTCCCCGGGACCGAGCACCGTGCCCTGCTCGTCGCGGATCTGCACCTCGACGCCGGGCACGGGCCGCCCGACCGAGCCCAGTCGCCGGGACCCGGCGGCGTCCGGCGCGGACTGCGCAGCGCGGTGGTCGTCGGGGGTGAGCACCGCGATCGTCGAGCTGGTCTCGGTCAGTCCGTAGGCGTTGACGAACCCCACCCCCGGCAGCAGTTCCAGCGCCCGGCGCACCAGCGGCAGTCCGACTTTGGAGCCGCCGTAGGCCAGGTTGCGCAGCGACGGCAGGCGGTGGCCGTCGGTCTCAAGCGCGGTGACGATGCGGTCCAGCATCGTGGGCACCACCGTCGCCGTGGTCACCCGCTCGGCGTTGACCAGCCGCACCCACTCGCGCGCGTCGAAATTGGGCAGGTAGACCATCGTGCGCCCGGCGTACAGATTGGACAGCGCGGCGCTCACGCCGGCGATGTGATACGGCGGCACACAGATCAGCGCGGCATCGGTGGCGGCGGCCGACTCGAACTCGACGCTGCCGGTCACGTAGCTGGTGAGGTTGTTGTGCGTGAGCTCGACGGCCTTGGGTTGCGACGTGGTGCCGGATGTGAACAGCACGACCGCAACCGAGTCCGGGTCGGCGAACTCCGCCGGGTTTTCCGGGGGCTCGGCGCCGCGCGCGGCGGCCAGGAAGTCGTCGGAGACCAGCACCCGCTGCGACGCGTCCCCGATCATGTCGCGGTAGCGGCCGTCGACGATGACCAGCGGTGCGGGGAGCCGCCGGATCAGGGTCTGGATGCCGTCGGCCGACAGCCGGTAGTTGACCGGGGTGAACGCCACCCCGGCGCGTGCCGCCGCGAAGATCAGCACGGGCAGCATGGCGCCGCCGGTGCCGACGTACGCCACGTGCTCGGCGCCCGAGGCCGCGATGACGCCCGCGCCGACGTCGGCGAGATCGCTGAGCTGCTGCGTCGTCAACCGCACGTCGTCACAGACGACGGCCGTGCGATCGGGGTTGCCCGACACGGCCATCTCGAGCAGCAACGAAATGCTCATCCTCGATCTTTCTGATCACCGGGCGTTTTCGGATCACACCGAGACTCTACGAACATAGTGTATCGGGGATCAGGAGCCCGTCCAGCGCGGAGGACGCTTCTCGGCGAACGCGATGGCGCCCTCCTTGGCATCGTTGGACGCGAACACCGGGCCCAGGATCTTCATCTGTTCGGCGAACATGGCGTCCGGGCTCCAGCCGCGAGACTCGATGATGATCCGCTTGGTGGCCGCCACGGCGAGCGGCCCGTTGGCGGCGATCCGCTCGGCCAGCGCGATCGCTGTCTCCAGCGCCTGGCCCGGCTCCGCCAGCGCGTTGACGAGCCCGAGTTCGTGGGCGCGCTCGGCGGGCAGATTGTCCCCGGTCAGCGCCAGCTCCATCGCGACCGCGTAGGGGATGCGCTCGGGCAGCCGCAGCAATCCCCCGCCGCCGGCGACCAGACCGCGCTTGACCTCGGGGATCCCGAACGCCGAGTCCCTCGACGCCACGATCAGGTCGGTGGCCAGCGCCAGCTCGGTGCCCCCGGCCAGGGCGTATCCCTCCACCGCGGCGATCAGCGGCTTGTCCGGCGGACGCTCGGTGAAACCCATGCCGCGGCCTTGAACGACGGGAAGTTCGCCCCGCGCGAAAGCCTTGAGATCCATTCCGGCGCAGAACGATCCGCCCGCGCCGGTGATGATCCCCACCGACAGACCGGCCTCGGCGTCGAGCCGGTCCATCGCGTCCGCCAGGCCCCGGGCGACCGCGGCGTTGACCGCGTTTTTGGCCCTGGGCCGGTTGATCGTGATGATCAGGATCCGGTCCCGTTGCTCGACGAGGACTTCGGGTTCTTCAGTGCCGGCCTGTTCGTTCCCTGTGCTCACGGTGCGCCGAAGCTCCTTACCAAGTCGGTGACTGTTCCCGACTGATGGTAACCGTCCCCGAGCGTCACCCGGAAATGGCATTGGCATCCGCCGAGAGCCCCGTTACCACTCCCCGGGGTGCCCGCGGGATCAGGCCGTGTTCACGCTTGGGCCATCGCGGTCCCGACGACCGTCAGCTCCTCGGCAATCCCTGCGGCGCGGCGGATTTCGATGAAGTCGGCGACCATGGCATCGGTCACCTCGTGGGGATCTTCGAGGGTGGCGCCGTCGGACAGCACCGAGATGTTGAGCTGGTCGACGTAGCTCCACACCGTGATGTTGAGGCCGCTGCCGGCGGTCAACGGACCCACCGAATAGATCTCGGTGACCAGGGCCCCGCCGACCCGGCCGCGCTCGCGGGGACCGGGGACGTTCGAGATGTTCAGGTTGAGCACCTTGTTGTGTCCCTCCCGGCCGGACGCCCACCGGAAGAAGGATTCCGTCGCCGCCGGCGGCAGGTAGGAGGCCCACCGGCTGACCAGTTCGGGGCCCATGAGCTGGTGGCCCTCCTTGGCCGAGATCGCGTTCTCGTGGCAGGCCTGGACCCGCCCCAGCGGATCGTCGATGTCCACGGGCAGCGCCACCAGCATTCCGGTGAAGTAGTTGCCGGAAATGCGGTCCGGGGAGAAGTCGAAGCTGACCGGCACCGACGCCAAAAGCGGATCGGCCTTGCCGTCGTAGCGCAGCAGCATGGTGCGCAACGCACCGGTCGACATGGCCAGCACCATGTCGTTGATGGTGCCCCCGAGCCGCTTGCCGGTCTCTTTGACGTCGGCGAGCGCCAGCGTGGCGGTGGCGAACCGCCGCTCCGGGGTGATCTTGTGGTTCATGAAGGTCGGCGGCGGCTCGAACGGCCGGGTCAGCTCCGGTGACAGCTTGCGCGAGCTGCGGCGCACCCGGCCCAGCCCCTCAGCGGTGTAGCGGATGGTCCGCGGCAGCCTCCCGATGTGACGCAGGTGATCGGCGAACGCCGAACCCACCAACCGGCCCGTGGTGGGCGCCGGGTCCGGCACGTAGGGGCCGCCTTCGGGCCCGGGCTGCAGGTCCATGCCGCGGGCCATCAGGTTGGCCGAGGCGACGCCGTCGGCGAGCGCGTGGTGGATCTTGCCCACCACCGCGATCCGGTTGTCGGCCAGGCCCTCGACGAAATACATTTCCCACAAAGGCCGTTCGCGGTCCAGCGGGGTGCCGGCGATGCGGCCGATCGCCTCGTCCAACTCGCGACGGCCACCCGGCGCCGGCAGCCGCCAGGGACGGATGTGGTGGTCGAGGTCGACCTCGCAGTGCTCGCGCCACATCGGGTGGTGGAACTTGAACGGGATGTCGACGAGCTGATAGCAGAACGGTTCGAGCTTGTTCAGCCGGCCGCCGATGACCTGGCGAAAGGCGTCGATGCCGAAGTCGCTTCTGTCCGCGCTCAATTCGATGACGGCGACCTTGATCGTGTGCATGTGCACGTTCGGCGTTTCGCTGTACAGCAGGACCGCGTCCCAGCCGCTGAGCCGTTTCACCGCTGCCCCTTGCCCATACGGCGACGATACTCAGCGGCGGCCTCAGATGACCTCTTTTGCGCCGATCCGGGTCGTGGTGCGATGGACCTGGTTGAGGAACAGCGCCGTCGCGTGCGCCATCTCGCCTGCCCGTTCGCCGTCGATGAGGTCGAAGCCGTGGCCGGCACCGGGCAATTCGACGTAGCCGACCTTCGAGTGCGACGCCGCGCGCAGCCTTTCGACGAAGCTGCGCGCCTGCGCCACGGGGATCACGGAGTCCTTGCTCCCGTGAATCACCAGGAACGGCGGGGCGTTGCGGTGCACCCGCGCGATGGGCGACGCGTCGCGGTACAACTCGGGGTGGCGGCCGATCGAGCGTTTGACCACCACCCGCTCCAGGAAGTCGACGAAGCGGGCGCGCTCGGGTGTGGAGCGGTCCTCCCAGTCGTAGCGGCCGTAGATTCCGACCACCGCGTCCACGGAGGTGTCCGCCCCCTCCGGCAGCTTCTCCTGGTGTTGCGGGTCGCCGGGGGTCAGGCCGGCCAGCGCGGCCAGGTGCCCGCCGGCCGAACAACCCGCCACCGCAACGAAATCGCGGTCGCCGCCGAACTTGTCGACGTTGGCGCGCGCCCAGGCGATGGCGGTCTTGGCGTCGATGATGTGGCGCGGCCACCGGTGATGCGGCGCAACGCGATAGTCGACGGCCAGGCACACCCAGCCCTGCTCGGCCAGCCGCGACATCAGCGCCGACCCCTGCCCCACGCACCTGCCGTGCACCCAGGCGCCGCCGGGCAGGAACACCAGGACGGGCGCGGGCCGCGCCGGCAGGTCCTTGCGCCGCCAGACGTCGAGGACCTGCGCGGGGTGGTCGCCGTAGTGCACCGCACGGCGATAGAGGTAGCGGTGCTGGCGCAGCGCGTCCCAGATCGGCGGGGTCCGGTCCGCGGCCGGCCATTCGCCGTCGAGGTCCGCCGTGGGCACGACTTCGCGCAATGCCGCGACGGAGACGTCGCGCATGTACTGCCGGTCGCGCCGCCGCGTGTCCCGGATCCCGGGCGTCAGGAGGTCTTTCGCCATCGCGGCGAGGGCTTCCGGTGCCTGCCGCACACCCCAGACGCCCATCGCGGCGACGCCGC
The DNA here is from genome assembly GCF_007714205.1 of Mycobacterium helveticum. Classification (GTDB taxonomy): domain Bacteria; phylum Actinomycetota; class Actinomycetes; order Mycobacteriales; family Mycobacteriaceae; genus Mycobacterium; species Mycobacterium helveticum. The sequence continues at coordinate 11,938 of NZ_VMQU01000017.1, forward strand.
CCAGGGGTTCCAGGTGCTTGCCGACGATCGGGAGCGATGCCCCCGCGACGCTCAAGGCCAGCGCGTAATCGCCCGGGCGGGCCCGTAGCAACCATTTCACGCACGATGTCGTGCTCGGGACCCTCGCCGTCATCACGCGAGGGTACCCTCGCGCACTCCACGGAAACTGACGTTTGCGTCGAGGGCGTCCGGCCGGGCTACCGGGCCGCGAGGCTCGCGACGACCCGGGCGCCCACCAGGCGGACGTCGGTCAGCGTCAGCCCCACCTGCGCGGCCAGCGTCTCGGCGCTGTCGACACCGACGGATGCCCAGCGGAACCAGGGCCCGATGTCGCCGGCCGACTCCAGGCGCACCCAGCGCACCCGGATCCCGATCGCCTCGGCGTCGAACTCGGCGACGCAGCGCCCGCCGCGGCCCAGCAACTCGGCGGCGCGGCCCAGGATGCGCAGCGGGTCTCCGCCCAGGCCGATGTTGCCGTCGACAAGCAGAACCGTCTGCCATTGCCCCGTTCCGGGCAGCGGCTCGAAGACATCGCCCAGCAGGGCCGGCGCACCGCCGCGACCCGCCAGGCGGATCGCGGTCGCGGATCGGTCGATACCCAGCGCGGGGACCCCCCGCTGAATCAGTCGGGCCACCAATCGCCCCGGACCGCAACCGAGTTCGATGGTCGGCCCGTTGCACAGCTGCGTGACGGCTTCGTCGAAGTCTTCGTCGAGGGCCTGATCGGGTGCGGCCGACTCACCCGGCGGGGACCGGACACCCAGCCAGCGGTGAACCGGCAGCGGGCGCACCTCGCCGTCCTCGTGGCGGATCCAGCACCGTTCGCCGCCCAGCGCCCGATCGTAGAGATGCCCCAACACTTCTGTCCCTCGCATCCTGCCCGAACCGCCGGCCCGGGCGCATGGGGCGCCCGTCGGGAGAGGTTACGACCAACCCGCACCGCCGACATGCCGGCCTGTACGCGGCCGTCGGCACTCCCACCGATACCCCGATCTTTGCCCGACCAACCCTGAGCCTGCCACAGCCGCACGCCGGCGGCGCGCGGTGGTTCGGCGCGCGGGGTCACCGGATCCGCCGGCTCGGGCGGCCCGCCGCGTGAGCGATACTCGACCCATGCCCAACAGCGACGTTCACCCCGACCTGCGCAAAGTCGCCCGTCTCACGCCTCGGCACATGATCGGCCCGCGGACTCTGCGGATCATGCGGGCGGTGGCGCGGCTGCGCGGACGCGGCGGCGCCGGCGACGTCGAGGTGATCGACCTGGGCCCGGGCAGCGGCGTGCGGTTGTTCCGGCCCGTCGGCGTTTCCGGGACGACGCCCGCGCTGCTGTGGATTCACGGCGGCGGCTACGTGCTCGGCAGCGCCGAACAGGACGACCCGGTGTGCCGCCGGTTCAGCACCCGCCTGGGCATCACCGTCGCGTCGGTGGAATACCGTCTGGCGCCCGAACATCCCTATCCGGCACCGCTGGAGGACTGCTACGCGGCGTTGACCTGGCTGGCCGAGCTGCCGTCCGTGGATGCGCGGCGGGTGGCCATCGGGGGCGCCAGCGCCGGCGGCGGGCTCGCCGCGGCCCTGGCGCTGCTGGCCCGCGACCGCGCGGAAGTCAGCCCCCTGTTCCAGCTGCTGGCGTATCCCATGCTCGACGATCGCAGCTCGGCGTCCGGCCATAATCCGAACCACCGGCTGTGGAGTGCGCGCAGCAACCGGTTCGGGTGGGCGGCGTATCTGGGCGGTGCCGACCCGCAGGTCGCCGTCCCGGGCCGGCGCACCGACCTGCGGGGGCTGCCGCCGGCGTGGATCGGGGTCGGCACCCACGACCTGTTCCATGACGAAGACCTCGCGTACGCCGAACGGCTGCGGGCCGCCGGGGTGGCGTGCCAGGTCGAGGTCATCCCCGGGGCGTTCCACGGCTTCGACATGTGGGCGCCCAAAGCCGCAGTGTCACAACGCTTTTTCGACAGCCAATGCGACAGCTTGCGTGCGGCGCTGACCGCGGTGGCCTGACCGCCGCTCACATCGCGAAGTAGGCGAGCTCGCCGCCGATGACGGTGGCCGCGACCATGCCGGCGTCCAGCTCGGCCAGCACCGTGGCCGGCGGCTCACTGAGCACGCAGAGGTCGCCCGGCTGCCCGGTTTCGATGCTCCGGGACCGGCCCGGCCGCTCCGGCCGGCCGAGGAACATCGTCACGGCCCGGCGCGCCGACACACGTTCGCCGGCGTTGAGAACGACGCCGCTCGGCGTGGTGCGGTACACGGCGGCGCGCATCGCGGTCCACGGGTCGCCGTGGCCGAACGGCAGGTCGGTGGACAGCGCCACCGGCACCCTCGCCTCGAGCAACGACGCGACGCGCCAGAGCTGCCCGTGCTCGGCGACGGGGACGTCGGCGAGGTACTGGTCGCCGCGCTCGGCGACGAAGTTGGGCTGCGTCACCACGGTGACCCCGAGATCGGCGAGGTCGGCCAAGGTGTCGTCGGGCACCATGGCGGCATGCTCGATCCGGTCCAGCGGATGGCTCCCGGCGGCGCGCAGGGCCGCGATCGCCACCACCAGCTGGGCGGCGGTGACGCAGTGGACGGCGACCGGCCCGCCGGCGGCGTGGCGTTCGCCGATCCAGCGGGCGAGGTCGTCGAGGTCGAGGCGATCTTCCCGCAGGATTCTCTTGCCCGGCGACAGGAAGCCCAGGCGCGGCCGGAACTCGCCGCGGCGCTGCGCCGACGACAGCGACTCCATCTCGGCCGGATCGAGGTCGGGGGTGGCGTCGGTGACGCCGGTGACGCCGTAGGCGGTGATGCGGCGGCTGAGCTCGGCCAGGTCGCTTTCGCGCCGCAGCACGGCGTCCGACCAGCCGCGCTCGCCGCTGCGCAGGCGCCCGTCGGGGTGCTCGGCCAGCCCGACCCGGCCCAGCGCCGCGGAGTTGAGGATCCACAGCGCGCCGCTGCGGTGCTGGATGCGCACCGGGACCGTGGGCACCACGGCGTCCAGGAAGCTGCGGTCCAACTCCCCGGCGACCGATTCGTGGTATCCGATGGCGCGAATCCATCCGTCGGGACCCGGCGGGGCATTGGAGAGCAGTCGCCTCAGCTCGGTGTCGGTGCGCACGCCGGGCGGCCCGACGAGAAACGAGTCCAGCGCGGCGGCGGCCGAGCGGACGTGCACGTGGTGGTCGTGGAGTCCGGGCAGGACCGTGCCGCCGTTGGCGTAGAGGACGCCTTCCCCGTGCCGGGCGGCCAGGTCGCCCGGCGGCGCGCCGACCTCCCGCACGAGCTCGTCCACCCTGATGTCGACGATCCTGCCGTCGAGCAATGCCGCTTGCTTGATCAGCATGCCGGGCAACGTCTTTCGGCGACCAGACGGCGTACCTCGCCGTTGTCGGCGCCGAGTGCGGCCGCGGGCAGGCACGCGGCCGGCGGCCGCGGTGGCGGCGCCGCGCAGGGCGACACCGACGGCTCCGCCGGCAGCGCGGCATAGGTCGCGGCGATGCCGGCCATCGACACCCGGATCAGTTCGCCGCCGCCCCGGCCCAGCGCTTCGGTCACCGCCGAGGCCGCCTCCAGACCGGTCAACGGATCGGCGACCGCGTCCGCGCAGAAGACCGGCCCCTCCGGCCCGGCGCCGACCAGGCCGCCGCCGACCGCGGCATCGTCCCCGAACGCGGGCCGTCCGGGCTGATCGTCATATCCGCTGACCTGCAACCAGATTCGGCCCGCTCTGGGCGCCACGTGCCCGGGCCCGAGCCCGCGCCGCGCCAGGGCCGCCGGGCGTGAGCCCTCGATGACGACGTCAGCGGCCGCGAGCAGTTCGCGCAGCTCGTCGGCCGCGCGGTCGAAATCCACGGCATAGGAGAGCTTTCCGCCGTTGATCCAGTCGAAGAAGGCGCGGCCGCCCGCCCGGGTGCCGTCCGGGCGGCGCGGGCTCTCGACCTTCACGACGGTCGCCCCGGCGCGTGCCAGCAACTGCCCGCACAGCGGGCCGGCCCACATCGAGGACAGGTCGGCCACCAGCAGGCCCGGCACTCCGCGGGCGGGCGCGCGCGGGCCCGTTCGGCGGATCCGGGGCGCCGTGGGCGCGGCCTCACCAAGTCGGGCTGCCGGAATGTCCAGCAGGGTGGCACGTTCGGTGATCTCCGACGCCGGACGCGTTGCGGCCCAATGCGCGAGCGCCGGCCACGGGTCCTCGGGCACGTCGTCGGCCCGCAGCAGCGCCGGGACGGCCGCGAGGTCGTCGGGCCGAGACAGCGTGAGCGCACACCAGTCGTCGCGGGCCGCCAGCAACCGCGTGGCGCCGCCGGCCGACACTCGGCCCCCGCGGGACAGTCCGAGCAGCGCGGCGCGCCCGGTCAGCAGTCCGGCCGCATCGACGGCCACCCCCGTGCGCGCGGTGACCGCGGCGGCCACCCGCCCGGCGCGGCCCAACACGTTCGCCCGGGAGAAGTCGGGGGGGCCGTCGGGTCGCCCGGTCAGGTAGGCCAGCCCGCTGCTCCCCCAACTTCTGGGCCACACGTCCGGTGCCGAACTCACCCCACCATGGTGCTCGCAGGGTGCCGGGCCCGCGGCGCAAGGGGCGAGTCGGTCACGACGGCGATGCGCCACCGAGTGCTCACGTCCCGGTCCCAGGGACCGGGGGATTGCTTCTCTTCTAATAAGACTAAACGAATTGTTTTGGTGCTAGTAAAATACTTCTGGTACGCAAACCGCCTCCAACGCATTCGTCGCTCTTGACGATGACCGGGCCCGGCGGAGTCGTGGGGCGGGATCCCTTGCGCCCGTCGGCTCGCCCGATCCGACCGCCGTGGGCCCGGTCGTCGAGACGGCTGACGCAGTCGCGGCCGCTCCGGCCACCGCCCTGACGAAGCCAACCGCGCGTTTGCCCGCTGGCCGAGCCCGGGCCCGCGTGTATCGGGTCCTCAACGCCCGCGACGCGGTGCGTCCGCGCCCATTGTAATGGCCTTTTCCTCAGCGCCGACTCGTGTGCAGCAGGGCCCGGGACGCTTCCGACGCCCTGCGCCGCGAGGTCGCTGGGGTGTCCCATGACATGCAGGCGGCCGACGGGGGAAACGGACCGGGCGGCGTGACCGGCAGACCCGTTGGACCCGCCGGACCCGCCGGACCCGGCCGGACCTCGGACTGCGTGCGGCGCGACCGAGCGAGCGCGCAGCGGCGGGCAGCGCAGCGGTCGACATCAGATGCCGTTGACGCAGCTCACATCGGCGCGTGCCCAAACCTTGAGGCGGAACGGTGCACCATGGGGCGGAATTGTGACTTGGAGCATATTTTACTTGTGTTTTACAGATAATAAGTTTTAATTGGACCGGCTCCTTGTACTCTCAGTGGACACGTGTCGTCGTCATCGCTGACACATGGGGCCTCGGGAAGGCAATCGCACAACCTCCAGTGCTGTGCGACGTACCACGTGTCACCAACCAGGCAGGCGGTTTCGGATGCAGCCACGCAGGCAGGTGAGTTGCGGGCCTCGGTGGACGCGTTCACCGGGTCGGCTCGGTGACTCGCATGCGCCTGGGCGGGACAATCTCTGGTGCGGTTGTCGCGCGATCACGGCCCGCACGACGCAGGAGTGCACCGCCGCTCGGAGCTTGACATGATCGATTTCGGTGGCCTGCCGCCGGAGGTCAACTCCGCAAGAATGTATGCCGGCCCCGGCGCCGGGTCGCTGTCTGCCGCCGCGGTGGCCTGGGACAACTTGGCCGCCGAATTGAACTTCGCGGCGGGCCACTACAGATCAGTGGTCGCCGGTTTGACCGCGGGACGATGGCTGGGCCCCGCGTCGCTGTCGATGGCATCCGCATTCGGACCCTATGTGGCATGGACGGTCGGCCTTGCCGCCCGCGCGGCGGAGTCTGCCGGCCAAGCCAGACTCGCCGTGGAGGCCTACGAGGCCGCGTTCACGATGACGGTGCCGCCGACCGCGGTCGCCGCCAACCGGGTCCGACTCGCGACATTAGTTGCCACCAATTTTTTCGGCCAGAACTCGGCGGCGATCGCCGCCACCGAAGCCGAATACGGCGAGATGTGGGCGCAGGATGCCGCGGCCCTCTACGAATACGCCGCACATTCGGCCATCGCTTGCGAATTGACGCAACTGGTCCAGCCGCCGCAGGTGGTGAACCCGGCAGGGGCGGCCACTCAGGCGACGGCGGTTGCCAACTCCGCGGCGGCATCGCCGGCACAGCAGCTGTCGCTGGCCAACCTGGTTTCCTCGATTCCTTCCATGCTGTCGGCACTTTCGTCGCCCGCTTCGACCCTGGCGGGCCTTACCGGCTCGTCGCCGGGTTTCGAGGTGGCGGCCTACGCCTTGCCCTCCTGGTCCATGGCGGCGGCAACCCCGGTCTACGCACTGTCCTCCATCCTCGGAATCGCCCAGAGCGGACAGGGTTTGGCGGGGGCCTTCACCGCTGTGGAAGGAGCTGCGGAAGGTGCGGCCGCCGAGGCAGCCGGGGCGGCCGCCTCGGGAGCCGAGGCGCTCGGATCGCTCGGCCCCGGACTGTTGGGGAGCCTGGGCACCGCGACCTCGCTGGGCCCCTTGTCGGTGCCGGCGAGCTGGACGAGCGTCATTCCCTCGGCCCAGATGATCGGCTCCGTCACCCCTTTGTCGGACGCCGGCCTGCACGGAGCCGGCATGTCGCCAAGCGTGCTGGGCGCGGCGCCGCGCGCCGCCATGGCTGGTGCCGCGAGATCGGTCGGGCCCCGGTACGGCAACATCCCCACGATCATGGCACGCCCTCCCTCCGGCGGATACGTGTAGGCCGGGCGATGACCACGGACCGGCTCTTTCCCCGAGCACATTCAGCAGTGGCCACAGCCGGCGGCTTCGTCGACGGCGGCGGTTCCCCCCGCTACTCGTGGTCGCGGCGCCAAGGCAAGCAATCGTGCGTAGTCAGCTGTCACGCCAGCGGCGGGCAGGTGCCGGCGGGGGAGTACGGGATCCGCTGGCATGGAGAGGACTTCGGCGTCGAATGGCCCCTGGCGACGAGCCGATTGGCGGCGGTAAAGAAGGCGGCATCATGCTGATCGCCCCCACCGGAGCCCGGCGCCGCTTTGAGGTGTCATCGCATCGCCAACCGCGGGAAAGCATCGACATGATCCCCGACACGCGGCCCGCCGCAGTTGTGCGAATGGCCCTCAGCGGCAGCATCGTTGAGCGTCGCGAATTCGACGAGGTGTTGTCGGTCATCGCCTCCCGGCTGCTATCGGCATCAAGTGTCGGCTTGGCGGTGGGGTCGGTCAATCTCGACCACCTGGGCCATTTCCACAACGCCAGCGCGGCGCCCGTCGGCGCGCTGGAATGGCTGTTTCTGGCCGACGGCATGCCGATCGCCTGGCGAGGCCGGCTGCTCACCGGCAAACGGTGGCCTCGAATCACCGGCACAGACCTGCTCCCCAGCGTGCTGCTGTTGGCCGAAAGGACCGGTCAGCGGGTCGGCTTCTTCGGCGGCAGCGTCGAGACCCACCGCCTGCTGTCCGGTGTTCTGCGTGAACGTTTTCCGGCGCTTGCTATTTCAGGAATGTGGGCGCCGGACGCACGCAGCATCGCGTCGTCCTCCGCCGAGTGGGCTGCGGCGATCCGCAGTGCACGCACCGACATTCTGATCGTCAGCCTCGGCAAGCCACGGCAGGAGCAGTGGATCGACCAGCACGGCTGCGCGTCGGGTGCCCGGATATTCCTGCCGTGCGGCGCCGCGATCGGCCACTTGGCGGGCGACGTCAAGCGGGCTCCCGGCTGGATGCAGGACTGCGGACTCGAATGGCTGTTCAGGTTGATCAACGAGCCCCGCCGGCTGGCGCGTCGCTATCTGCTGCATGGTCCCATCGCCTTACTTCGCGTGACACGGGCGCAGCTCATCCGCCACCCGGGCGCGCATCACGCGGTCACGCCGGTCGGCGCCTGCGCCGACCCGTCCGACACCGGCCAATTCTGGATGCAGTCCGAAACGACGAGTGTGTAGACACAGGTTGACGGTGATGACCTCAGTAATCCAGCGGCCGACGAATGGTTCACCGGTCAACTCTTATCCGACACCGCCGCAGGGTCGAAATACCGGGCAGCGCTGGCAGATCCGGTATTCGCACCGGATACGTGCCACCGATTCGCTGATCGTCTGCGGGTCGGTGATGCTCGCCCAATACCTGCGGTTCGGCGCCTACCCGGAACTTTCGGGTTACCCGGGCCCGCTGATGACGCTGTTCTCCTTGGTTTTCATCGGTCTGTGGCTGTCGTGTCTGACGATATTCAGAACCAGGTCGACGCACGTCATCGGAGCGGGGATCGACGAGTATCGACGCATCTGCAGCGCGTCGTTCTGGACGTTCGGAATCATCGCGATGGTGACGCTCCTCGCCAGGATCGAGCTGGCCCGCGGCTATCTGGCCGTCGCACTTCCCGTCGGCACCATCGGACTGCTGAGCAGTCGCAGCATGTGGCGCAGATACATCTGCGGCAGGCGTGAGCACGGCGAGTACCAGACGGCGGTATTGGCGATCGGACACCGGCGCGAAGTTTCACGCATGGTCCATGAAATGCAGTGCAATCCAGGCGACGGTTACGTCGTCGTCGGGGTGTGCATACCGGGATACGGTCCCCCCCGCGGCGAATCCCTGACCGCCGGAGACCGCGAAGTACCCATCCTCGGTGACGAATCCCACGCGCTGGATGCGATCACCTGCTGCGGTGCGGACGCCGTGGTGGTGACCCAGACGGAGAAGTTAGGGTTCCACGCGATCAGAAACCTGATGTGGCAGTTGGAAACGACGGATGTGGACCTCACGGTGTCGCCGGGGGTCGTCGACGTCGCCGGCGCACGGTTGACCCTGCGGCCCATCGCCGGATTCCCGCTCCTGCATGTCGAGAAGCCGCGATACGAAGGGACCCAGCGGTTTCAAAAGCGCGCGTTCGACTTCTTCTTCGCGCTGGCAGCGCTCTGTGTAGCGTCGCCGCTTCTGGTCGCCTGTGCGATCGCCATCAAGCTGACCAGCAGAGGACCTGTCTTCTACCGTTCCGAACGCATTGGTCTCAACGGTCAGCCCTTCACGATGCTGAAGTTGCGCACGATGGCGACAGGCGCCGACGCCCAAGTCGACCGTCTGCTGCACCTCAATGAGGGAGCCGGCGGGGTCCTGTTCAAAATGCGTGAAGACCCGCGCATCACACCCGTCGGCAGAGTTCTGCGCCGGTTCAGCCTCGACGAACTGCCCCAGTTCATCAACGTGCTGAAACAGGAGATGAGTGTGGTCGGGCCACGGCCGCCATTGCGCCGCGAAGTCGAGAACTACGACCGTCATGTCAATCGGCGGCTGCTGGTGAAGCCGGGCGTCACCGGAATCTGGCAGGTAAGCGGCCGTTCGGAACTTTCCTGGGACGAGTCGGTCCGGCTGGATCTGTCCTATATCGACAACTGGTCGATGGCGGGCGACCTCATGATCATCACCAAAACGGTGAAAGCGGTATTGGCAGGCCACGGGGCATACTAGGTGGAGTGAAACATGCCGACCTATAACCGGAACAGCTCAGCGCAGCAACCGATTCACCGTCCGGTTTGCCGGTCGCCGTTTCTCGCGCCGCCACCGTGTCCCCAACCCCCGCGCAGGTACCGCGGCCGCGTCGGCGCAATCGTCGGAGCCGCCTTTCTGGGCGCCGGGATCGCGATGCTTGCCCTGTTCTCGCGCCTGCAGAGCAGCGACTTCAGTTCCCAGGACAGGCACTATCTGGCGGTGATCCGCAATCCCTGCGAACACGGCGAGGTCCTGGACACGACTCGTTGCAGCAGTTGGGGCCAGCAGCGTTGGCGCTGGCCGGATGACAGAACACTGGTCAAGGATGCAAACGACGTCTGCGCGGCGGAGGCCGGTGCCCAGCGGGAGGAGAAGATCCGGACCGGCGGCAGCTTGATCGCGGCACGCCATCCCGCTTTCTTCGATTTGCAAGTTGGGGTGGAGGAGGTCGCCGCGCGCAATGTCTATTGCCCGAACGTGATTGCGCCCGCCGGCGAGAGCCCCGACCTCGCTGCGGCGACCGAGCTCACGGGGAAGCCGTGACGGTTTCTGCCACCTACGCAGCCTTCGTGCCACGCCGCTGCCCCTACCACCGCTCTGCGAGCACGCGCACTGCCGGCGACGGCGGCCTGGCCGCGAGGTGTGGGCCGGCTTCGATGTAGGCATCTCGGCGGCGCCCGCGCAGAGTCCGGCGTCCAGGCCATGCCGGCCGCACCGCCGGTCATCACCGTATGTCGGCGACCGCCACGAATTCGTGCAACGCGCGAGCACCTTCTGGTTTATTAGAGGTGCAAGCCGTCTGTGCAGGCATCCAGAACGCGAGGTGGGCCCCGGTCATGACTGAGCCGACCGCACCCGGAACGGGCGCGCCGGCGATACCCGTCGCGCGGCTGGCCCATGCGTTCTCGGTCCAGCTGGTCTGCCGGGTACTCGGGATGCTGGCCTCGGCGGTGTCGGTGGCGATGACCGCGCGGTTTCTGGGTCCCGGACGCTACGGCCAGCTGACCGTGGCGGTCGCGTTCGTCGGCATGTGGATCAGCCTGGTCGACCTCGGTATCGGTCGCGTGATCGTGCGCCGCGTCGCCGCCGGGGGCGCCGACCTCGAACGACTCGTGCGGGTCTACAACGGACTGTCCCTGGTGTACTGCGTGCCGCTGGCGGCATTGGCAGCGGGCTCCGGGTTGCTTCTCTATCACGATCACGACGTGCGCGTGATGCTTGTGGTGTTGTCGGCACAGCTGCTCATGTTGACGATGACGACCCGGCTGGAGCCGGTTTTTCTGGTCACCGTGCGGTTTTCCGCGGTGGCCATCTCCGACCTCGTCAGCCGACTGGCCACGCTGGCCGCGGTGACTTTTCTGGTGTTCGAACGCGAGGACGTCATCTGGTTCGCGGTCGTGCAGCTGATTCCGACAGCGTTGCAAGTTCTCATCCAGAGCCATGCGGCCGGACGGCACGTGTCGTTGCGACCGGTCTTCGCGCCGCGGGAGGCTGCTGATCTGTTGCGGGACAGCTTTTTTCTGATGGGGGTGACGGTAATCACCGTCCTGTACTGGCGCGTCGACGGGGTGATCTTGTCTTTGGTGAACACGCATACGGAGGTCGGCGTCTACGGGCTGGCCTTCTCGATCGCGATCAACACCCTGATCGTGTCGGTGTTCTTCCTCAAATCCACACTTTCGACTGCCACGGAGTTGTTTTCGCGTGATGTCGTGGCATTTGCCGGGTTCATCCGCCGCAGTGTCGAGTTGATGTATTTTCCGGCGGTCCCGATCGCCGTAGTCGGCGCGTTGGTCGCCGGACCTCTGATCGCATTGTTTGGCAGCCAGGCGTTCGTGGAGCGCGGCGCGCCGACGCTGACGTTGCTGTTGACCGCAGTGGCTCTGCGCTTCGTTACCACCACCCTCGGCGAGGGTCTGTTCGCCAGCCACCACCAGCGGTTCTGGTTCGGTTTGTCCGCCGCCACTTTGGCGATCAACGTCGTGCTCAACCTGGCTCTCGACGGCAGGTTGGGCGCCGTGGGGGCGGGTGTCGCATTGGTGTGCACGGAAGCGTTCAACATGACCGTCGCCAGCTGGTGGCTGCGCCGCCAGTGCGGTTACCGTACGCCGGTGCTGTTCTTGCTGCGGGTGTTGATACCGACGGGAGCGAGTGTCGTTGTGACGGAGCTCCTTTCGGGTCAGCACGTGGTACTGGTTCTGGCCGCCGCCGCCATCGTCTACCTCGCCACCAGTGCGGCCGTCGGCCCGCTCACCTGGTCGACGATGTCCTCCCTGCGCCGGATGCAGGCGACGCCATGACCCGTCGGGAGCGGGCCTACATGACCCGTCGGGAACGGGCACAGATGAAACGCCGGATGGACCGCGCCTATCTGCGCCAACCGGCCCGCAGCGGCGTCGCGCCGCATTCCGAGCGCCCGCTCGCCGTCCTTATCGTGTCCCACGCGCCCCACGAACTGCTCGAGATGTGCCTGAGCAGCGTCGCCGAGCAGGTGCCCGAACTGCCGGTTTACGTCCACCACAGCGGCGCCGACGCAGATCCCCGTCGCGCGCAACTCGCCATCCTGTTCCCCACGGTCCACTGGGTGCCGCAACCGGCAAACCTCGGCTCCTCCGCAGCGTTCAACGCGTTGGTGGAACAGACGCCGGGCGGCACCGACCTGTTGTTGCTCCATGCCGACTACCGTCTGCAGAGCCCGTTGGACCGCACCCGTGAGTTGCTGCGCCGGCCCGGCGTGGCCGCCGTTTCGCCGATGGTTCGTGACGACGCCGCACCCGGTCGGGAGCCGTGGGACTGCGCGACACGTCGCCGGACACTGATTCGCTCGCTGGTCGCGGCCGCGGGCTACGCCGAATCGCTCCGCGGCACCCCCGTGTCACACCTTCATGCCCGGCAGCCTCCCGAATCCGAAAGCATAGAAGGCTCTCTGAGCGCCAACTGCCTGGCGATCAGTCGGGCGGCGTGGGACGCGATCGGCGGCTTCGACGAGGAATTCCTCGGCCACGGTGAGGAAGCCGATTGGCAGGACCGTGCCCGCAGGGCCGGTTGGCGCATTCTGCTCGCCGACGAACTCGGGGCAGTCCGCGCTCAGCCGGCGCCCGGCGTGGTCGGGCGCGGAAACGATTCCACGGTCGGTCGCCTAGCGGCTGGTCAGCGCCGCGACCGGGACGTGGAACGCACCAACACCGCCCTGCTACTCGAACACCAGGCCGGCGTGCACGCCGCGGACCTGTTTCTGGTCGGCACGACGCTGTTGGAACGACTGCAGCGCCCGAAAACAGCTGTGCGGGTTCGTGATCGCCGCCGCACAGACCTGCCGGCGATCGTGATCACCACCAACCGCCTCGTCTACGGGGGCGCCGAGCGGCAAAAAGCCCTGCTGGCCGCGGAATTGGACCGCCGCGGCTACCCGGTCACCATCGTGTGCATGCAACGCTTCGGCCCTTTGATCAAGGAAATTCCCCGGGGCGTGCGCGTGGTGCGCCAGCCCTGGTGGGCGCCGTTCGTCGACCTGCCCACGGGTCCGGCGGTGCTCATCAGTGGCGACACCAACACCGAGACGGGATTCGCGACGTTGTGGCGCGCGGTATCCCGCGATCGGCGCTGGTTGGTCGCTCCGCATGTCCCTCCCGAGGAGGACCGGCCGATCTACTCGAGGCCGCTCGCCGGTGCGATGTGCCGTGCGGACGGTTTCGTCGCACTGGCACAACGTCATTGGGAGATGCTTACGGCTACTCACCGGCTCAGCGGACGGTGCTTCACCGCGCCCAACGGTGTCGCCGGGACCGGCTCGCCGACCCCCCATGTCCGGGCGGCCGGCGAGCCGCCACACCTGGTGATGCTCTCCCGGATCGTCGAGCACAAAAACCCGCATCTGTTGATCGACGCGCTGGGCGGCCTCACCGATGCGCGGTGGAGGCTTTCGATCTTCGGTGACGGCCCTGATCGGGAGCGGTTGCAGGCCCTCACCCCCGCCGGGCTGCGAGAGCGGGTGCGGTGGTGCGGATGGTCAACGGGCCCGGGACCCGCACTGGACGACGCCGATCTGCTCTGCGTCCCGAGCCGCTCCGAGGCATTCCCGCTGGTGATTCTCGAGGCCATGGCTCGGGCCGTTCCGGTTGCCGCGTCGGCGGTCTGCGCCGTTCCGGAGATGCTGGATTTCGGAGCAGCCGGCTTTGTCGTGGAGCCCGTGTCGGTGTCGGGATGGCGCGAACACCTGGCCCGGATCCTGGCAGACCCCGCCATTCTGCCGTCCGTTGGCCTTCGCGGCTTCGAACGCATGCGCAAGCACTACACGGTGGGGGCGATGACCGACGCCTACCTCGACGCCGTCAACGCCGTACTGTGAACGCGTCTCGAGTGCTGTGGCTTTCGCCGTGGATGCGGTCGCTGGCGCGGGTGCAGGCCGAAGCTCTGCGCCGCCGGGGAACCGACGTACTGTTGGTGACCACCGACCAGCATCCGGAGTCCGACGCCGCGCGCGACTACGAACTGGTGCTCGACCCGGGTTTACGAGCCGCCGCGTCGTGGCCCGCTATCTTCTCGGCCCGGCGGTGCGTTCGCGCATTTCGACCCGACGTGGTGATCACCGAACTGGTGCGCGATCCCCGCTGGATCGCGCTGGCCGGCCGGACACCGCGGATTCAGCTGGTGCACGACGCCGGCCCGCACGACGCCATAGAACAGCGGCGGGCCTACGAACCGGTGATATTCGACCGATGGGGCGCCCGCTCGGCCGCCACCCTCAGCTACAGCGAGTACGTCGCAGCCGCCGTCGCCACTCGCCGCGACGTAGCCGGCACGCGTGTGTATGTGTCGCCGCTCACCAGCGACCTCGACCCCACGCTGGTTCCGCCGCTGGTGGGGCCGCAAGGACGGCACGGCTTCGCCATGGTCGGCCGGCTCTACCCGTACAAGAACGTCGATGTCGTGCTGGCCGCCTGGCAACGACACGTCGACGGCGGCGGCTGGCGCGGCGACGACCTCGCGCTCATCGGTGACGGACCTGGGTACGAGGGCGCCCTGCCCGAACACACGCACCGGCTCTCCGGCTGGTACCGCTATCGCGACGTCGTGGCGCTACTGGCCGCCGCGAAAGGGTCGGTCACCCACTACCGGCGTGCCTCACAAAGCGGCGTTCAGGTGCTCTCGATGCAGCTGGGCGTGATGCCGATCGTCTCCCCCGCCGGCGGCCTGCCCGAATACCAGCCTCCTGGCTGCCCGCCTGTCGGTGTGGACGACGTGGCCGGGCTCGCCGCCACCTTCGATGCCCTGGCAGACCCGTTCACCGCGGCGAACCAGGGCGCCGCGGCGGCGCGCCACTACGCGCGCCGATTCGCCGTCGACCGCGTCGTGGATCGCTTGCTGGACGTCATCGCCGAGGTGCTGGCCGGTGCGGTGTGACGGCAACATCGGCATACCCGTTCACCCCTTCTGGGCGACCAGCGCGACATTGTCCGAGAAAAGACCGAGCTTGCACAGCAAGGTGCCACACCAGCGGCGCAACGCAGACGCGGGCAACAGCCCCAAAATCTTTTCGACTGACGACTCGATCCGCAGGAAAAAGAATCCCAACTTGTCAGAGTCAGCGAAATTTCCGGCGCCCAGGATCGTCACGAGCACACGAAATCTCCGGGGCACGAAACCACAGTGGACGGAGACGAAACCGGCCCGCCGCACCGCCTCGGCCAGTTCGCGGTTCGTATATTCCTTGAGGTGCATCCCTTGTGGTTCGGCGATTTTGAAAACACGAGAAACGTCGTGTGGTCCGGTATATCTGTTCGGCGTGTTGAATACATATCGCCCACCCTTCTTCAGGATGGAGTGGACGCCCCGCAAATGACAATCCAGATCGTCGGGATGAAGATGTTCGATCACTTGATCGGAGACCACGGCATCGTAAGTCCCGGCGGGCTCGAAGGTGCCCAGGTGCACACCGTCCGACCTTCCCCAGGAAAGGTTCGGGTGCGCGTCGGCCACCAGCGCTTCTCCGCGTTTGCCGGTGATCTCGCTCCCCTTGCAGTGGTGACCGTTGCGGGCCAGGAACACAATCAGGTCCCCGTGCCCGGATCCGATTTCATAGACCGACTTCGGCGGTGGACCGACTAATTGCAACCATCTCGCGAATCTTTCAGCGGGCGGTGCGGTGTCGGCATCGCCTGAGAACTTGTTGAGCCAGTCCAACTCGTCGTACAGCCGCGTGTAACAACGATCGAAGACGCCCCATCTTTCGCCGGGGGCGGATTGCAGCAATTCTGCCGTCAGTTGTCTTTCAAGCTGCCAATGATGCAAAATCATCTGCCGGGTAATATCGACCTCGGCCGGGATGCTGTAGATCTTCTTGTAGCGGGCGATCAACTTTTTTTCCCTGGGTTCCATCAAGCTTCTATCCCTTGCTTCGCGATGAGCGGCCAACGGCGCGGGACACGGTACTGCGTGAACACCCCGGCGTCGATATTTCAGCGTCGCAGTGAAATGCGCCCGCTGCGCACCACGATGACCGCGGCACCGACGACGGCCACGGCAAGCCACGCTCCGCCGAACCACCACAGCCAGCCCAGGCCGGAGTTGCTTCCCGGTGTTGCGCCCGCAGCGACCACGTTCCTGGGATCGACGGTCACAGGGTCATGCCCGGGCACGGACACCACCGCGACACCCCTGATGCCCGACCAGTGCTTCCTGTCGCTGCCGAACCACCGGAGGAGTTCGTCGAGCTGAGCGGGCGCGCCGTTGGACGTCGCGACCAGCAACGACCGGCCGCGGTCGAACAGCGCTTGCAGGGAACCGAACTGGATTGTCGGGTCCAGTGAGAGCGTGGTCGGCTTGCCGTCGGTCCCGAAGGCGTTGAGGGTGATCGGCCCGCTGGACCCCGCGGACACCGGAAGCACGACGTCGGGATGGTTCCATCCGTCCGCGGCGACCACCACGGCGGGATCGGAGGATTCGAGCGCTTTTTTCGGCGTCGTCACGACGGTGCCGATCGGGATCGAGCTGATGCGCTGCAGGCCCACCATGATGTCGGCGGCACGCGCAGTGTCACCGAAGGAGCGTGGCTCGACACCCACCTGCACCTTGGGCATGAGCGCCTGCGGCACAGAACGCAGGCCGTCGGGCACCGGCGGCTTGGCCGGTCTGCTCTGCACGACGGTGTCGCCGTCGATGGTCAATGTGAGGGCCCGGTCTCCGGCGCCGACGATGGAGAAGTCACCGCAACGTCCGGCGTTGGCCGCAAGATCCAATGTCACGTCAAGGGCGGTCCATCGCTGCAGCAGCCGATCCGGGACATCGACCCAGCGGTCGATCACACCATGACCGTCGGTGGGCCAATGGTCGATGGTCTCCTGTCCGATCGTCACGGCGATCTGGCCGCCCATGTCGGCCGGCGTCGGCGAGTAGGAACCCTGCAGGTGTACCCGGACCGCGTGGATGGACCTGCCAAATCGGGTCTGGTCCAACGGGATCGACACCTGTGGCCGCAGCGCCGTGGACGTGGCGAAGGGCATGCCCAATTCCCGCAGCGTGGTGCTGTCGCCGGGCAGCCGGACGCTGGGCTTCAGCGATTGCACAGAAGCCCGCGAAGCAAGGGCGAGTCCGGACAGATCGCTGAACAGCAACGCCGCGTTTGATTCCTCGGTCGGCCCCAGAGTGCCCGAGATCAACAGCCACGGCATACCGGTCGCACCCTGCAGGGAAAGTCCGTTGTCGGGTCCCTCTTTGACGACAATCTGCCGCTCCTGCGGTCGCGGCGGCGTCGGCGGTGCCGCCTGTCCGTCGCCCAGCGGGGCCATGACGATCTCGGGATCCTGCTGGCCGTAGTGCGCGGCCAAGGATGTGGCGAGTTGAATCGCCGTGTCGGACTCCGCGGGTGAAGGCGACTGCGGCACGAAGATGGTGAGTTTGCGCAGCACCGGGGGCAAGAATTGGGCTACGGTGATGGGCGGTTGCTCGACCCCGGTGTAGCTGATCGATGCGCGGACAAGCCGCAACGGGCTCCACGGGTAGACGCAAAACCCTTCTTCGGGGACGAGATATGCGCGCACTGAAAACGTCACCCAGTCGTCCACCACTTCTGCCCCGGTCAGCGGTATGACGATCGGCGCCTGATCGGCGGTGGGCAGATTCATCCTCACGATTTCGCGATCGTCCTGGGCGACGGAGATGATTCCCGCGCGAGAATTGATCGCCGGCTCGACGGTCGCATTCAATGCGGACGGCGTCAATCCGTGCGGGACCGGCACGCTCAACTGCACTATGCCGTCTAATCCGTAGAAGACCATGTCTGAGTCGAACCCCAGGTCCTTCAACGGCAGAGTCAACCTGGCGGTCGTGTCGGTTTCGGCAGGCTCGGTCGTCGTACCCGGTTCGTCGGGTTCGGCCCATGATGGCGGCGCACTCAGGGCCAGTAATCCGATCACACCGGCCAGTGCAATGGCTCTGCCCAGTGACTTCGGCATCATCACCCGATCAGTATGCATTGCTCATTGCATTTCAACCCAATTCCTTGATCATTCACTCTGCCCGGGGGCGCGAAAGCCGATCCGGCCGAGGTTCCCGCGAGCGCGCCTCACCGCCGAAACGTCGACGTGCATTCGGCGAATTCAACGCGCGGGGGAGGCGGCAACCGGCTGGACGCAGCTATCAGTCATGACTGCGGATCGGCGATATTCCCGGCGGGGTCCAATCCGGTCGTGGTGACCATGCCGTCGGCCGGATCGGCCCGCGCCCTGCGGGCCCTGAAGGTCCTGGAGGCGGCCGTGGCATGTGTTTGCTAGGGTCGCGACTGACTCCGGCGCCGCGGCCGGGGATTCCCCAGCGGGATGCAGCAGGTCGCCAGGAAGGACGCCGTCGGGTGCGCGAAGCACGGCCGCCGAGAGAGCGCCGTCGCGCGCGTGGGTCGGCTCGCGGGTGAAGGCACCGGCGGCGACACGGCAGCCGATCCGGGTGCTCACGATCGGCAACGCACCGGCCGGGCCCGACAGCCGCGGCGGCATGGCGACCGTGATGCGATTGATCATCGAGGACACCGACCCGCGGTTCCATATCCGCCACGTGACCACCTATGTCGACGCCTCCGCCGCGACGCGGCTGCGGACGGGTATCTCGGGCATGCTGAAGGCATCGGCGCTGCTGTTGTTCGGGTCCGTCGACGTCGTACACGTCCACTACTCGTGGCGCGGCAGCATCGTGCGCAAGTCCGTCCCGTTGTTCGTCGCGCGGCTGCGGGGCGTCCCGTCGATCGTCCACGGCCACACCTCGCATTTCTTCCCGTGGCTCGACGGCCTGCCGCCGCCGCTGCGACGCGCCGTGCGGGCGGCGCTGCGCGCCGACTACTCGGTCGTGCTCGCCAGATCCCACATCGAGAAGTCCTGCACGCGGCTGGGATTCGACGAATCCCACACCCGGCTGCTCTACAACCCGGTGGTCATGCCTGCCGCCACGCCGTCGCCGCGTTCGGGTCAGCCGTTGCGAGTGGTATCGCTGGGCAGACTGGGCACCAACAAGGGAACCTACGACCTTGTCCGCGCGGTCGGCATGCTGCGCGACGACATCCGGGCCAACGTGCGGATCACGTTGGCCGGTGACGGGGATGTGGACCAGGTGCGTACATTGGTCCACGCCAGCGGGCTGGAGGACATTCTCGCCGTCGTCGGCTGGGTCGACTCCGCCGAGCGGGACCGGTTGCTGGCCGAGTCGGCGATCTTCGTCCTGCCCAGCTACAGCGAGGGACTGCCGATGGCGGTGCTGGAGGCCATGGCCAACGGGGTGGCGCCGGTGACCACCGCGGTGGGCGCGATACCCGAGGTGGTCACCGACGGGGTGAACGGCTTGCTGGTCAGGCCCGGCGATCCCGTCCAACTCGCGGCCGCGCTGCAGTCGCTCGTCGCCGATGCCGACCTGCGCAACCGCCTGGCCGCCGCCGCGCACGCGCGTGCCGGCGAGTTCGACGTCGCCCACTGGCGGGAGGCGCTGCACGACTTGTGGCTCACCGCCGCACGCCAGGGGGCCGGGGGGCCCAGCGCGCGGCGGTGATCCCGCGGCCGCCGCCGTAGCGGCGCGGCAGCCCCCCGGAGACCATGAGCCGGAAGTAAGCGAACGACGAATCGCTGCCCACTGCCAACCGCGGCAGCGCCAGCGGGTCACAGTGCGCATCGGCGAATCCGGGGGCGGTCGACAACGCCCAACGCACGCCGCGGCCACGCAGGACATCCTTGGCGCGCTCGTCGAAATCATGCGGGCGGCCGTTGGGATACGCGAAAATTGTGGGCTTCGAGCCGGTCTCATGTTCGAGCACCGAGCACGAATCGATGATTTCGCGCTGGACGTCTTCGTCGCTGCAGCGCGCCAGAATCGGATGGGTCACGGTAT
Source organism: Mycobacterium helveticum (assembly GCF_007714205.1). Taxonomy (GTDB): domain Bacteria; phylum Actinomycetota; class Actinomycetes; order Mycobacteriales; family Mycobacteriaceae; genus Mycobacterium; species Mycobacterium helveticum. Next base: position 31,810 of record NZ_VMQU01000017.1, read on the forward strand.
GGGGATGCAGCGTCACCAGGCCGTCGCTGATGATCTCGTGCGCTTCGCCCCAGGAGAGCATCTCGAACGAGCCCGGTTCACCGTCGCGGTAGCCCAGCACCGCGAGAATCTGCTGCAGCACCGCGATACGTCGCGCGTCGGCCAGGTCTTTGAGCCGATCAACCGCGGCCGCGTAGACCCCGCCGCGGGCCGCGGTACCGCCGAGGGAACGTGTGCCCAGCCCCAGCGCGCTCAGGTCGACCTCGGTTTCGGTGGTGCGGGCGATGGCCAGCCAGAGCCGGTCGGGCCACAGGGTCTGGTCGCTGCCCATCGGACCCGTCGCCAGGAACACCGCCGCGGGAAGCGCCAAATCCCGTAACACCGGGACCGCGTTTGTCGCCAGATTGCGGGTGCCGTCGTCGAACGTGATGGCCAGGGCGCGCGGCGGCAACGTCCCCGCCGCTAGCCGATCCAGGGCCTCAACGAGCTGCAGGACGGTGAAATGCGCGCGGAGATAATGCAGTTGACGGCGAAAAAGCGCCGAGCCGAGCACATGCCAGCAGGGCGGCGACAGTGGTTCGTGTTCGACACCGTGGAACATCACGATCAGGAGCCGGTCGCGGTGGCGCCGCCGCGCGAATGCCGGAACCCCGAGGGCGCACAGCAGTCCGGCCGCGCCGTTTTTCGTCCACGTGCGGATCGCGGCCGGCGCAAACTCCCTGAGCCCTGCCATCATCTGTGAGACCCTAATGCGACGCCGGGCCTGACCTGAAGACCCCTGACCTGAAGCTCCTGACCGGAAGCTCCTGACCGGGAGCTAAGGTGGCGACGTGGCCAAGCCGAGCGATGAACGGCTCCCCGAGACCCGTCGATCGTTCGACGGGACCGCGACGCGTGGCCGCCACTGCTACCACGGATTTCGGGCCGAGGTTGCGGCCGGCCGGTGCGAGCACCTGACGGTGATCGGGTGAGCGGGCCACTGCGGGACATCCTGTGCCCGGCGCGTCTGACACACATCGTGGATGTCGGGGCGAGCCGGAGCTGCGGCGACTGGCCCTACACGCCGATGCTCGAAGCGGGTTTGTGTCATGTGACAGGCTTCGAGCCGGCGCGCGAGGCGTTGCTCGCCCTGCAAAAAGCGTGCGGGCCCAACGAGTCCTACCTGCCTTACGCTCTGGGTGACGGCACCACGCAGACCCTGAAGGTTTGTCCGGCTCCGGGCGGGATGACCAGCTTGCTCGAACCCGATCTGACAGCGCAAGGACTTTTCACGCTCTTCGATCCGTTCGGCGTGGTGGTCGATCGCGTCCCGGTCGACACGCACCGGCTTGACGACATCGATGAAATCGAGCATCTCGATCTGCTGAAGATCGACATCCAGGGAAGCGAGCTTTCCGTCTTCGAAAATGGCCGGAACAAGCTGGCCGGGGCGGTGGCAATTCAGACCGAGGTGTCATTCATCACGCTGTATCAAAACCAGCCCTCATTCGGCGAGGTTGATGTGGAGTTGCGGCGTCAGGGGTTCCTACCGCACTGCATTGCCGGGGACGTGAAGAAGTGGATGATCGGCGACTTCGCTGTCGGCGGAAATCCCGAGCGGGCGCTGAATCAGATCCTGGAAGCCGATATCGTCTATGTGCGTGATTTCTTCCGTCCGGACGGGATGACCGACGAGCAATTGAGGCATTTGGCTCTGATAGGGCACCACTGCTACGGGTCCTACGACTTGGCGTTTCGCTGTCTGCGATTGCTGGAGGACAGAAACGCGGTGCCGGCAGGCGGCGCGCAACGTTATCTGAAAAGCTGCAAGAGTTCCCTACGAGGCAAAAGAGCGCGCTGGTGGGCGGAGTACAACATGGCACGCCTGAAACAGCGCGGACAAAAATGGGTGAGGTCGGCGGCGCCGAGTTAGCAAACCGGCTGGAGTGGCGCCCCGGCAGTTGATGCCGCGCAGAGCTCTACGGTCGCCACGATCGGGGCGCCGCGCGCACCGGAACGCTACAGTGACCTGGTGCTCAGCCTCGAGACGATGGTCGCCGAGGGCCTCATCATCTGCCCACGCTGCGCCGGCCCGGTGCGCCCCGCCGACGGATCATGGCGTTGCTCGAACGCGTCCTGCCGATACGCCGAGGAGCCCTTTCCCGTGGTTTCGGGCGTACCGGCACTTGTCGACTTCGACCGCAGCGTGCTCGACGCCGACAAGTTGCGGGGTTCGGGGGGCGCATCGCCGATCCGCCGGACCAGGTTCCACCGCGTGCTGAATCGACTGCTCCATCCGGCCAACACCACCGCGTCCGCCAGCGTCGCCCGCATGCTGCGTCTGCTCGGGGCCGATGATGACGCGGCGCGGCGAAGACCCCGAATTCTCGTGATCGGGGGCGGTACCCGGGGCGACGGCCTGGCGGCACTGTACGCCGAGCCGGCGGTCGATCTCATCGCCTTCGACATCTACTTCAGCCCCGCGGTGCAATTCGTCGGAGACGGACACGCGATCCCGCTGACCGACGGCTCCGTCGACGGCGTGGTCATCCAGGCCGTGCTCCAGCACATGCTGGAGCCCACGGTTGTGGTGAACGAGATCCACCGCGTTCTGCGCAGCGGCGGAATCGTCTACGCCGACTCGCCTTTTCTCCAGCAGGTGTGCGAAGGGCCCTACGACTTCACCCGTTTCACCGATAGCGGCCACCGGTACCTGTTCCGCAGCTTCGAGTGCGTCGACTCCGGCTGTGTGGCCGGAGCCGGCACGGCGTTGCGGTGGTCGCTCGACTATTTCGTGCGGGCGCTGACCCGATCGGTTCGGCTCGGCAGAGTCACGTCGCTGTGCTTTTTCTGGCTCAGCTTCGTCGACCGAATGCTCGACCGGGGGCATTCGCTGGACGCGGCCAGCAGTGTTTTCTTCCTCGGCCGCAAGAGCGCCGCCCCGATCACGCCGACCCAGATCATCGGCTACTACCAGGGCCGAACGTGAGGGCCTTCGGGGCCGCACCGGCGCCGATTTCGCACACCGCCGAAGTCAGACGCGCGCAGCCGCATACGCCGGCGCCGGGTTGACACCGATCCGGGCCCCGTCCCGGTCCGTGCCTGCCATGCCGGCGAACGCCATCGTCGCACCGAGAGCAAGGCCCAGCGCCAAGGCGTCGATCGGCATCTCCGGCAGCGGCCACACGGCCGATATCGCCAGGAGCGCGGCGCTGACCGCGGCGCTGATCTTCGCCGGCACCGACGCCCGGCGCAGCGCACGGATCAGCGGAGTGAGCGCGAACAGGGCGAACACCACCATGCCCACCGCCCCGGCTTTGACGAACCACCACAGGTAGAAATTGTGCGAGTAGGTGGGTTGGTACTTCGTGCTGAACTCGTCGTCCCCCGACGGCAACTGGTAGGCGTAACCCACGCCGTGGCCGAAGACGGGTGCCCGGGCGATCGCGCGGTTGAGGTTCCTGATTTCCTGCAGCCTGTCCAGAGTCGACGTGTCGACGGCGAGCGCCCCCGTCGAAACCCCGCCGAGCACCCGGTGGTTGAATGCGGCGAACTGCTTTGCCAGCCATAGTCCGCTCGACGAATCGCGCAGCACGAACAAGGTTCCTGCGACCGTCACCGCTGCCACCAACGCGGTGATCACCGCAAGGGCGACCACCCGGCTCAGGCTCGACCACCGGAAGCTGGCGAGCAAGGCCACGATGGTGGCCACCGCCAATGCGATCAACGTGTTTCGGCTGACCGACAGCAGCGTGATGATCAGCGCGGGAGGACCCAGCGCGAGAAACACCGCGGGCCTGATCTGCCCGACGACCGCGGCGGCGGCCAAGCCCGCCAATACGGCGACGGCCGGAGATTGGGTGGAGACGATGATGCGGAGGGCATCGCCGGAGTCGGTCCCCGTCAGGTTTTCCGCCCGGCCGGCCAGCCGGACGGCATGCAACGAACTCACGACTGCCATGCCCGCGGAGAACCACAGGATCAGAACCATGGCGCGCACCACCCCCTTGACGTACCCGCCGTACACGACCAACAACGCCAAGATGTACCCGCCGATCATTTCGAGCAGGGTCGTCGATTCGAGCATGACGACGTCGGCGGCATGTCCGGCGACTACTCCGACGACGGTGAAGAACAGCACGGCCAACGTGAGCAGCCCGGGCAACAGGTAGTCGGCGAACCGCAGTTTCACGACCGGAAGCAAATAGCAGATCGCCAGCAGCAGCGCCACCTGGTAGGCGTTGATCACGCCCGGGCCCACGACTTTGCCGACGTGCAAGCCCGCCGGCAGCGCCGCGAAGGCCCAGAACAATGCGACCCCCACCATCGCCTCCCGTTTGGCCCAGTAGACGACCAGACTGAACATCGCCGCGATCAGCAGCGCGCCGTGGACGCTGTCGCGCACCGAGAACACCCCGACCAGGAAGCAGCCGAACAGGAAAAACCCCAGCGCCACTGCGGCCACCGCGAAGCGGTAGCGACCCCCCATGTAGAGGATCACGCGGATCTCCTGGCCTTTACCCGATAGGTCTGGGCCGCAGCCCTGATGTGTGCGGGCACGCGGGTGTCGGTCAGCACGACCCCGACGACCTTCGCGCCGGCCAAACGCAGAGCGCTCAACGCCTCGGTGAGTTCGTCGATCGTGGTCCGCCCCGCCCGCACGACCAATACCGTGGCCTGCGTGGCTCCGGCCAAAAGTCCGGTATCGGCCGTCGCCAGCACCGGTGGGCCGTCGACCACCGTCCGGTCAAAGTGTGACGACAGCTCCGCCAGTACCGTGTCGATGACGTCCGGAAGGTAGGCGCTGCAGGGCAAAGCGTCGCGGCGGATGGATCGCGACGCGAGGACGAACAGCTTCGACGTCGCCGTCGGCTTGGTGGCTTCCGCGGCGATGTCGGGGTTGGCCAGCGCGCTCGCCAACCCTTCCCCCGATGCGACCTTCAGCAGACTGGCGATCACGGGTCGACGAATATCGCCCTCGACCAGCACCACATCTTCGCCGAGTTCGGCGAAGGCCATCGACAGATTCAGCGCCGTCGTCGTGGTTCCTTCACCGCCGAACGGCGCCGCTATCAGCAACCGGCGAACGTCGGGCCCCATTGCCCGGAGCAATCGGGTGCGCAAGCCGCGCACAGCGTCGTCGAAGGTGACGTCGGTGCCGAACCGCGGCGCGGTGCCGCGCTTTCCGGGCAGCTCCGCCAAAGTCGGCAGACCCGTGACTTGTTCCACCTTCGCCCGGTCACGCACGCTGCGATCGCTGGCGTCGCGGGTCAGCGCCACCGCGATACCCAAAAGCACTCCGGCGATAAGCCCGATCGCCATGTTGCGCACCGGCACCGGCCTGCTCGGCCGATCGGGTATCTCGGCCTGTTTGACCACCGTCGCCTTGGCGACCGGTCCGGATTCATTCGCCCGCCGCTCACCCGCGTCCAGCGGGACAAGGTTCGAATCGAGCGTCGCGACCATCCCGGCGAAAGAATCGGCCATCGCCGCCGCGAACAATGCGGCGCGCTTGGCACCGGTGTCGGTGACGGTAATGGTGAACAGCATCGATTTCGCCGCGTACTTCACCTCGGTTTCGCTCACCAGAGTGTCGGGGCTGACCTGGAGCTGGAATTGGTTGACCGCGCGTTCTGCCACGGCTCGGCCGCCGGCGATCTCGGCATACGACGACAATCGGTCCAGAGCGGCCTGCCCTCCGTAGTAAACGTCAGTGAGGTCGGTCGCCCCGGAAAAGGAGATGAGAATTGTTGCCGAGGACTGATACGCCTTGTTCTGAAAGACCGTGACGACCGCCGCACCGACCAGACACGCCAGCAACGCGCTGACGACGAGTTTCCAGCGCACGAGGAGGGTCCGGACAAAGGTGCGGAAATCCATCCATTAACCTTCCTCGATGCGGGTCACGCGAATGGCGTCGGTCCTCTGCACTGAATACCGCGGCGCAAATTCCAGTGGAATTATGCCGCATCGCCGGCGGGTGGCATCCCAAAGCAGTCCCTGCGCCTGAGCGGGCAACGCATCCTGCAGCCATTGTGCCGCCTTGTGCCCGCCGACCGATCATCCTTGCGGAAGGGGCGTACCGGTGCTCCCCACGTCCAGCGTCGCAATCGGATACGACCCGGAGGCATCCCGCCCGTCGCGCGCCAACTGCATGGGCGGATAGTTCACCACGTGTGAGGCGCCGGGTACGTGCTGTTGCCAGTCGACCGATGCCCGCAGCGTGTAGCGTCCCGGCGACAAGCCCGACAGGTCGATGCGCACCGCCTCGGTGCTGGAAGCCGGGACCACCGCCCCCCGCAACGAGCCGGGTTCGTCGCGAACGAGTTTGTCGAGCTGGACCTTTGCCGGTAAGGCCCACACCCGTTCCCCGGAGGAATCCACCAGCTTGTAGACCGGTGCCCACCGCTCGAAGGCGGCCGCGGCACCGTAGTTGGTCCACACCACCGGCACGGTCACCACCCTGCCCGCCACCGGGTACGGCTTCGAGACACGTATCGCCTGCGATCCGGGCCGGGCCTCGACCGCATACCGATAGCCGGAAGAAGCGTTGGCCTGCGCCCAGAGCGCATACAACGCCGGGTCCATCGTCGATGCCGAATCCCGGTCCGGGAAATTGAAGCTCGACAGCATGCCCACGTGATAGCGGACCACGTCGTCGAGGCCTCTCCGATAGTACGAGTGGGGGTCGGATCCGTGGGGCAGCTGGCACCACTCGGTCATCACCAGCGCCGAAGCCAGCCGCTGTTTGATCTCAGCGACGACCGGATCGTGGGTCTGCACGTAGTGAGACTGGGCGGACTCAGCCCACTCCGGCAGCACCGGGTAGACACCGAGGCAGTCCGAGCGAATCCCGACCGGCGCGGACAGTTTCGCGGTCACCTCGCCGGAGAGCATTTGGCGCACGATCTCCGGATTCGGCGGGTTGACCACCAACTGTTTGTGCGGAAAGGCGCTCACATTGGCGGCCACCAGTTGCCGAATGGCGCCGACGGTGATGCTCTGATCGCGGAATTGGCTGTAATACCCCAGTTCAGCGATGCTGCGGTCGGGAGCCGGACCCGGCGCACCCAGCGCACTGCGCAGATAAGCGACGTGGTTCTCGCTGAAGTCCCCGTACCCGGAGAACTCGAACACACTGAGCCGCTCATCCCGGTCATAGCGGCGCCCGAGCGCGGCGAGCAGATGCGAAAAAGCATTCAGGTAATCGGGGTTGTTCCAGTTGGGCACCACCTGCGTCACCCAGGCCTCGGGACTGTTCTGCGGTCCCGGATAGCTGGTGGTGGCGCCCGGACTGGCGGCGACCCAATCGGGAACCGCGATATTCGTATGGTTCGGATAGAACTCGTCGCAACAGGAGTTGTACGCGAACACGCGAAGGGTCAGCCTCATGTTGCGTTTTTCCAGCTTCGTCAACGCGTCGTCGATCATCCTGAAGTCGAACAGACGGTCGTCGGGAGAATCGGCCGGTAATGTTCGCGGGTCGACGGGTTGCAGCTGACGCCATGAGACGCGCAGGCTGGCGTCGTAGGAGCCGGGCGATGCCGGATACTGCTCGTCGGCCGGATTGCTCTGCGGGAAAAGCGGCTGCAAGAGATCCTCGTATTGGCCACGCAACGGATTGGATATCTCGCGAACGGTATTCGGTAGTTGGCGGCTCGCCGGCGCGGACGACCTCAACCGGGCGCCGAGCGCCCCGGACAACGGTCCGTAGTTGATGTGCGCGGCACATCCGCTCAACAACGCACATCCGCCCAACAACGCACATCCGCCCAACAACAATGTCGAGCATGCGGCCACGACCGGCGCGATCTTCTGCAAGGAACGGGATGGCCTCGCGGTGGCCGCACAGCTCGGGTGGCCCGCGCGGCGAATCACGAGGTTAATCCTCGGGCGACCGGCTACGCTCATTGCCCACCTCGTTACCCGTCATGAACCGCGCAGCGGGACGCGGCGTCGGACTTCTTATTTAACTCCCGCGGCGCGGCTTGTAAACCCGTTCGAGAGGTATTTTCAGTAGCCTTCAGAGGACTGCTGGATGGGCAAACAGCAAAGGGATTCCGGCTTGATGCCCCGAGCGCCGCGACGGCTCCCGCGCCGGACCACGTGGGCTTACCGCCGCCCGGATGGTGGTCGGGCTCCGCTCATCGCCGGGTGAAGTGCGACGCATCGCTCGGGATGTCCAGCGTCGCAAGGGGATAGCTGCCGGAGCCGTCGCGTCCGTCGCGCGCCAATTGCATCGGCGGATAGTTCACCACCCGGGAAGCGTCGGGTTTGTGCTGCTGCCAGTCCACCACCGCGCGCAGCGTGTAATGCCCCGGTGACAAACCCTTCAGGGCCACAGTCACGGATTCGGTGAACGACGCCGGCGCCGGTTGCGCACCGGAATCTTTACCCCCGGAAGCGAGCAGATTACGTAGGACAACGGTTGCCGGAATCGTACGGACCACCGCTCCCGAGAAATCCACCAGCCGGTAACCGGGTACCCATTTCTCGGTGGCCGCGGCGGCGCCGTCGTTGGTCCAGGTGACGTCGATTTGCGCGTTCCCGTCACGCAGCGACTGCGAACCCGGACGGGCTTCCACCGAGTACCGATACCCGGCGAACACGTTGGCTCGCGCCCACAACACATACAAATCGGGGGCCATCGGTGCGTCCGAATCCCGGTCCGGAAAGTTGTAACTCGCCGTCATCGACACGTGGTAGCGCACCACGTCGCGCAACGCCTTGTCGTAGTAGGACCGCGGGTCGGTTCCATCGGGTAACTGGCACCACTCGGTGACCACGGGCGCGGTGGCAAGCCGGTTTTTCAACTCGTCGACGAGCGGGTCTTTCGACTGGACGTAGTACGACCCCTCTGCGTCTGCCCACACGGGCAATGGCGCGTACACACCGAGGCAATCCGAGCGGATCCCCACCGGCGCGGACAGTTTCTTGGTGACGTCCTCGGCGAGCAGTTGGCGCACGATTTCCGGGTTCGGCGTGTTGACCAGCAATTGAGTGTGAGGGAAGGCGCTCACGTTGGCCGCGACCAGCCGGCGAATGGAGTCGATGGTGATGCTCTGATCGCGAAACTGGCTGTAATAGCCGAGCTTGGCGACGCTGTCGTCGGGCGACGGGCCGGGGGCGCCCAGCACGTCTCGCAAGTACGCGATGTGATCTTCGCTGAAGTCGCCATAGCCGGAGAACTCGAAAACGCTCAGCCGCTCGTCGCCGTCGTAGCGCCGTCCGAGCGCGGCGAGCAGCCCGCTGAACGCGTTCAGGTACTCGGGGGCGTTCCAGTTCGGGACCACATTCCTCACCCCGGGTGTCCACCACACTCGTTCCGGCCCGGTGTAAACGGTCGCGGCAGGGCGCATCCAGTCCGGAATCGCAATGTTGGTGTTGTCCGGATAGGACGCGTCGCAACAGGAGTTGTAGGAATGCACCCGAAGCATCAGCCGCATGTTGCGGTCGCCCAGACCGGCCAGCGCATCGTCGATCACGCTGAAATCGAACTTGCGATCGTCGGGGGCGTCGGCGGGCAGGGTGCGTGGATCGGTGGGCTGCAACTGCCGCCACGAGACACGGATGCCCGCGTCATAGGACGCGGGCCACGCCGGATACTGCTTGTCCGCCGAATTTCCCTGCGGGAAGAGCGGTTCCAACAGGTCCTCGTACTGGCCGCGCAGCGGACCGGGAACGTCCTGAACGACGGCCGGAATGGCCGGGCTGACTACCGCGGACAGTGGCCCGGGGTTGACATGCCCGCCACCACATCCGGCCAGCACCAGCGCCATGCACATCGCCGGCACCCATTTCCTCGACAAACGCACCATCGCCGATAAGTATGCAGGTCGCACGCCGACGGTCACGACCCGCGGTCGGTCAAGATCCGGGGCCAGAGCAAGGTTTCGCTGCGGCCGCGCCAGCCGGCCACACCGGTCGACTATGCTGACGCTCAGCACACCGCTGCCGGAGAGACGACAGATGCCCGTCGCACACTCAGCCAGACACTGGCTCGCCCCCGCGGCACGATCTGTCGCGCCGCGCCTGTTCTGGCGACGCAAGTACCACATTCTCCGCCGTCTCGGACAATCCCGCCCGGACGTCCAGTTGGCGGCCTCCCTGTGCGACCCGAACCGGATTTCGCTCGACATCGGCGCCGACGTCGGCGAGTACACGATCGCAATGTCCGCGTCATCGCGATCGGTCATTGCGTTCGAGCCCAGACCCGCCCAGGCCCGCGACCTGGCATCGATGTTCCACGCGGTCGGAGCGGCGGTGCGGGTGGAAGCGGTGGCGTTGTCGGACACATCCGGTGTGGCCACCATGCGGTTGGTCGAGTCCGAACCGGGCCGAAGCACCATCGACACCGACAACGTCCTGGGCAACGTGAACGGCAGCCGGGTCACCCACGTCGACGTGCCGGTCACGCGCCTCGACGATCTGCACCTGGGTGATATCGGCCTGATGAAGATCGACGTGGAAGGCCACGAATTCGCCGTGTTACGGGGGGCCGCGGACACCCTCACCCGTAACCGGCCGGCGGTTCTCGTGGAAGCCGAGGAACGCCATCACCCCAACGCCCTCGCCGAGATCACCGAGTTCTTGACCGGACTCGGTTACGCGGGCCACTTCCAGATCGGCGAGGCCCGGCTGCCGGTCGAGGAGTTCGACGCAGCCGAACATCAGAATCCGGCGAACATCGGCGGCCCGCAGGACGGGTGGTCGGCGCATGGCGCCTACGTCAACAACTTCGTCTTCGTGCCCAGCGAAATGCGAGACCGGCACCCGGCTACGTGGTGACCCCAAAGCCTCCAGGCCAAGGCGGGGTTGGCATCTGGCGCCGGACCGACTTCCCCGGCGTGTGCCGTGCTCGCCGGCGCAACGCGCGTGCTCGCCGCAACGGTGCGGCCGGCCGCGAGGGCCTCCCATTTCGCCGGGAGCCGGCGCTAGCATGGCGTACCGGCCTTTGCGGGCTCACTACCGACCCGGGAGACACGTCGTGAACAACTGCCGGCGGGGCGCACGGGGTGCGCGGCTTTGGCTCTCCAAGGATGGCGCGAAAGAGCTGGCCCGCGCCCTGGTGTGGCGCACCGACAAGACCGTCACCCCCGATCTCCGTCGACGATTCGTCGCCCTCGGGCCGGCCGAACTGGACAGGTTCCGCAGTCACCTTCGGGAGAACTGGTCGACAAAGGATTATTGGAATTCAGAAATCGGTCGCGAGCAGCTCGAAGCCCACACCATCGGGCGCCTGACCTATGACCGACACGAATACGTCCCATGGCTCAACTCGTTGCATCGCCTCGATGGGGCAAGGGTTTTCGAGATCGGCTGTGGAACCGGCTCGTCACTCTGCGCCTTGGCCGAGCAGGGCAGCGACGTCGTCGCCATCGACGTCGCACCGGAGTCGGTGGCGGTGGCCAAGGCGAGATTGCGGTTACTCCGGCTCGGGGCGCAGTCGCTTCATGCGATGAACGCCACCGAGATGGACTCCCACTTCGATCACCAAAGCTTCGACTTCGTGATCTTTTTCGCTTCGCTTGAGCACATGACGCTCGAAGAGCGTCTGCGTAGTTTGCGGGCAGCATGGAAGCTCCTGGCAGATAACGGCATTCTGTGTATCGTCGAAGCACCGAACCGCCTCTGGCTTTTCGACGACCACACCGCGGACTTGCCGTTCTTCCATTGGCTGCCCGACGAGATGGCACTGGAGTATTTCCGGCAGACACCCCGGTACCGGGCGTCACCGTTCGACACGAGTGCGGCGGGGGCCGGGCTCGAACTCACCCGCCGCGGCCGCGGTGTCAGCTTTCACGACATCGAGCTGGCACTGGGGCCCATCGGCGGCCTGGAATTCCTGGCCGACCGGCACAGTTTCCAGATCGAGCACAACGCACTTCGCCGGCTTCGCTATCGCCTCTCCGACACCCGCCGCTACGCCGGTTTGTTGCGCCGACAGCGCCCCGACCTGCCGATCGGGCTGTTCCTGCCCTACCTCGACGTCGCGATCCGTAAAGGGCCCGCGTAAAGGACTGGGGCCGGAGGGTTTTGGGCGACCCGGAGGGGCACTTCCGGCTGGCAGGGCACGAGGTTGTGTGCTTGCGTCTGGCGGCGGGAGGGATTACTCTTTTCGCGGCAGTTGCCTCCCACAGATGACACGCCGCGCCGCTCTTCGCTTTTCTCTCGCGGAGCCGACTTCACAGACCGGGGATGGATGTCAAACTGGTTGCGCGACGCGGTCACGGACGTCAATTCGAGGCGGTCATTGTCGGGGCGCGCCCGCGCACGGCGATGGCGGCATCTTCTCGAGTTCTTCCCGGCTTTCGCGGAGATGCGGGTGCTGGACTTGGGGGGCACACCCGAATCGTGGCGACTCGCGCCGGTGCGGCCCGCGTCTGTCACCACGGTGAACCTGCTGGCAACGGACTCGGTGACCGAGGGCGTCATCGCGATCCAGGGCGACGCGTGCGACCCGCCGAGGGCTGTTGCCCACGACCGCTTCGACCTCGTGTATTCCAATTCCGTGCTCGAACATGTCGGCGGACACACTCAGCGCCGACGCTTCGCGGACAACGTCCACGCCCTGGCCGACCGCCATTGGGTGCAGACGCCGTACCGGTATTTTCCGATCGAACCGCACTGGCTCTTTCCGGGCATGCAGTGGTTGCCCTACGAAGCCCGCGTGCAGGTGTCGATGCGCTGGAACCGCGGTCACGTTCGGACGTACACCCGTGAGGACGCACAGGAGCAGGTCGATGAGATCGACCTGATCGGAATTTCGCAGATGCGCCGCTACTTTCCCACCTCGGTCATCTGGTACGAACGATTTGCCGGATTGATCAAGTCCTTGGTTGCGGTCCGTACCTGACGGCCGACCGGCCCCGCGGCGACACCGCACGGCGCCAACGCCGTTCAGAACTGCAGCGCGCTGAAGCGCCAGTCCAGCACCGGCCGGTCGGGCTCGCCCCCGGCTTCACCGCGTGCGTAGACCAGCGAGCGAAGCCCGAGTACGCCCCCGTCGCCGGTGGGCTCGGCGGATTCGACGTGCAGCTGGCTGTGGAGGGTGTCGCCCTCATACACCGGCCCGGTGTGGTCGCAGGACTGCCAGCCCAGCACCGTCGCCAGGTTGGGCAGCAACCTGCTCGCCTGCGCGAGCGCCACACCGATCGTGTGCCCCCCGTAGACCAGCCTGCGCCCACCGGCACGCGAATCATGATGCGCGGCGGCGATGTTCAGCGTCAGCCGGGCCAGTTCCGGCGCGCTGCTGACCACGTCACCGGTGCTGTGCAGCACCGCACCGGTGAGCCCGGCGTCGAAATGCGGGCCGGGCACCCGGGCGCGGAACACCGCGCCGTCCCACCGGGCCGTCGGATCCGAGGCCGGTGGCACCGCGTCGTCGCCGATCGTGGACAGGTCGTCGCCCGGCCTGTCTTCGCGGGGCCGCCATTCCGGGCCGGCCGGCAGCATGGCACACCGGTAGAAGTCGAGCACCAGCCGGTCGGCCTGGTCGATCGTGGTCATCCGCAGCACCGCCATGCCCGTCGGCGCACGGCCCGGCTTCACCGAATTCGCGCGCAGGCCAACCACTTCCGTGCGGGTGTAGATGGTGTCGCCGATCACCGGGAAGCCGTGGAAGACAAGACCGCGGTAGAACAGGTTCGCCTTGACACGCTGGGTGGCCAGCGTCGACTGGCCGATCGCCACATCGCAGACCAGCGCCGGGTGCACCAGCGGCCCCGCCACGCCGGTCACCGCGGTGCACAAAACGGCGTCCAGCGCCAGCCGCAGCCGGTCGCCGACGATCGCCTGGTGGGCGGCGGCCAACCCCGACGACAGCGTCACCGGCGGCGCCCAGTCGAACACCTGGCCCACCGAGAGGTCGTCGAAGTACGGCCCGCCCTCGCGCCGGCCCGCGTACCCGTTCGCACTCACAACGCCACATGCTGGCAGGCTGTCCGACCGAGGGTCAACACGGAGGGTGGTTCGCGCGTGAACGACGAGGAAGAGATGCTGGTCGCCACGGTCCGGGCGTTCGTCGACCGTGACGTCAAGCCGGCCGTCCGCGAGATGGAGCACGCCAACGCCTACCCCGAGGCGTGGATCGAGCAGATGAAGCGCATCGGCATCTACGGCCTGGCCATCGGTGAGCAGTACGGCGGATCGCCGGTGTCGACGCCCTGTTATGTGCAGGTCACCCAGGAGTTGGCGCGCGGCTGGATGAGCCTGGCCGGCGCCATGGGCGGTCACACCGTGGTGGCCAAACTGCTGACGCTGTTCGGCACCGAGGACCAGAAGCGGACCTACCTGCCCCCGATGGCCACCGGGGAGCTGCGCGCCACCATGGCACTGACCGAGCCGGGCGGCGGCTCGGACCTGCAGAACATGGCGACGACCGCACTGCCGGACGGCCCGGACACCCTGCGGGTCAACGGATCCAAGACCTGGATCAGCAACGCGCGCCGCTCCGGGCTGATTGCGCTGCTGTGCAAGACCGACCCGCTCGCCACGCCGCGTCACGCGGGCATCTCCGTCGTCCTCGTCGAACCGGGCCCCGGCCTGACGGTGTCGCGGGACCTGCCGAAGCTGGGCTACAAGGGCGTCGAAGCCTGCGAGCTGTCGTTCGACGGCTACCGCGCTCCGCGCTCGGCCATCCTGGGCGGCGAGCCGGGCCAGGGCTTCGCCCAGATGATGAAAGGCCTTGAGACGGGCCGTATTCAGGTGGCCGCGCGGGCGCTGGGCGTGGCGACGGCCGCGCTCGAGGACGCGCTCGCCTATGCCCGGCAGCGGGAAACCTTCGGCCGGCCGATCTGGCAGCACCAGTCCATCGGCAACTACCTGGCCGACATGGCCACCAAGCTCACCGCCGCGCGCCAGCTCACCCGGTATGCCGCCGAGCGCTACGACAGCGGTGAACGCGCCGACATGGAGGCCGGGATGGCCAAACTGTTCGCCTCCGAGGTGGCGATGGAGATCGCCCTGAACGCCGTGCGCATCCACGGCGGCTACGGCTACTCGACCGAATACGACGTCGAACGGTACTTCCGCGACGCGCCTTTGATGATCGTCGGCGAGGGCACCAACGAGATCCAGCGCAACGTGATCGCCGCGCAGCTGGTGGCCCGCGGCGGCATCTGAGATGACCGTCCATCCGCCCCACCGCCGCGACGATGTTTTCCCGGCTACCGGCCACCACCCGGGGCCCCCGCATGCGCCGCGTCCACCAGCCCCCAGGCAAGTGCGGTCGCGGTGCCGACCGTACGCCCCGACAACACCAGATATGCCGTGCGCCAGCGCCCGATGCGGCGCGTCACGCTGACGGTCCCGCCGGCGCCCGGGATCAGGCCCAGCGCCAGCTCGGGCAGCCCGAACACCGTGTCGGCTGCGGCGTCGACCCACCCGCAGAAGGCCGCCATCTCCAGGCCGCTGCCCATCACCCGGCCGTGCACCTGCGCCCGGCAGTCCCGGCCCAGCCGGGCGGTGAGCGCGTCGAGTGCCAGGGCGGGGCTGTGCCGGGTGCGGGCCAGGTGTGCGCTCGCCGGGTCGGCGAGCGTGCCGAATTCGGCCAGGTCTCCGCCGCTGCAGAACGAGGGACCATTGCCGCGCAACACGATTCCCGTCACCGAGGGGTCCAGTTGAGCGACGGTCAGCGCGTCGAGCAGCGCCGCGCGCGCGTCGGTGGAGAACGCGTTGTGCCGCTGCGGCCGGTTGAACTCGATACGCAGGGTGTCGCCGTCGCGCTGCAGTCGCACCGGGTCGGCGATCTCGGGCATGCTTGTCGGGCCGCGGCCGGCGAGCCAGCGCGCGAACTCCGGACCCGCCTGCAGGGTCGAGTAGGCCAGCGACTCGGTCAGCACGCCGGCCAGCGCCGGGCCGGCGGGATCGACCGAGCGCAGCACGTCGTCGCAGACGCTGCTGGCGTGCGGCCAGCGCCGGCAACGTTCGCCGAGCTCGGCCAGGGTGTCGGGCACCGAGTCGACGGTGACGACCCGCCGGTCCTCGCAGCGCTGTTCGGTGAGGGTGAAAGTTGCTCGCTCGAGCCAGTATTCGGGCGCACCGGCGACCGGCCCGACGGCCACCACCACCCCGGGCGGCTGCCCTGCCGGCATCAGCTCGTCGGCCTGCGCCGGCTCGGCCAGATCGACGACGCGCAGCGTCACATCGAGTACTTCTTGACCAGCTCCCCCTTGTAGAGCTTGCCGGTGTCGGTGCGCGGCAGCTGCGCCTCGAACGAGATCGACCGGGGACACTTGTAGTGCGACAACCGATCCCGCAGCCATACCAGCAACTCGCCGGCGAACGCCTCGGTGGCGTCGGCCGGGTCCACGGTCTGCACCACCGCCTTGACGCGCTGGCCCATCTCGTCGTCGGGAATGCCGAACACCGCCGCGTCCAGCACCTTCGGGTGGGTGACCAGAAGGTTCTCGGTTTCCTGCGGGTAGATGTTCACCCCGCCGGAGATGATCATGTGGTGACGCCGGTCGGTCAGGTAGAGGTAGCCCTCGTCGTCGACGTAGCCGACGTCGCCGACGGTGACCCACCCGCGCCTGTCGCGTGAGGCGGCGGTTTTCGCCTCGTCGTTGAGGTACTCGAAGGAAAGGCCGCCCTCGAAGTAGATCTCGCCGGCCCGCCCCGGGGGCAGCTCGTTGCCGTCCTCGTCGAGGATGTGGATCTGGCAGGACATCGGCTTGCCGACCGAGCCGGGGTGGGCCAGCCACTCCTCGGCGCTGATCAGCGTCGACCCGATCGCCTCCGAGGAGGCGTAGTACTCGTCGATGATGGGCCCCCACCAGTCGATCATCTGTTTCTTGATCTCCACCGGGCACGGCGCCGCCGCGTGCATCACCCTTTGCAGGCTGGACAGGTCGTATGAATTACGCACCGCCTCAGGAAGTTTCAGCATGCGGGTGAACATCGCCGGCACGAACTGGCCGTGCGTGACGTGGTGGCGCGCGATGGCGTCCAGGCAGCCCTCCGGGTCGAATTTCTCCATCACCACCGTGGTGATGCCCCCGGCCTGCGCGCTCATCGACCACACCGACGGGGCGGTGTGGTAGAGCGGCGCCGGGCTCAGGTAGATCGAGTCCGGGTTCATCCAGAAGCTCACCAGCGCCGACATCATGCCGGGCGCCTCGGCCGGCGCGACGTGCGGGAGTTCGCGTTTGATGCCCTTGGGGCGGCCCGTGGTGCCCGAGGAGTACTGCAGCAGGTCACCCTCGAGTTCGTCGTCGATCGGCGTATCGGGTTGGTCGGCAACGCATTCGGGGTAACGCTGCCAGCCGCGTAGCTCGGCCTCCCCTTCTTCGCACGCGATCAGCCGCAGTTCGGGCAGGCCACCGGGCCGGGGGCCCCTCCCGCTTGCGGGGGAGTGCTCGCCCAGGTTCTCGCAGATTTTGCGCAGCGCCGCCGAGCCGACGATCGCCTTGGCGCCGCTGTTGTCGACGATGTAGGCCGCCTCGGCCGCGGTCAGGTGGGTGTTGATCGGCACGTAGTACAGGCCGCTGCGGCGCGCCGCCCACATCACCGCATGGATGTGCTCGTTGTTCTCCATGAGGATCGCCACGGCGTCGCCCTCGACCAGGCCGGCCTTGCGGAAGTAGTGCGCCAGCCGGTTGGCCCGCGCCTCCAGTTCGTCGAAGGTGACCACCGTGCCGGAAGGGTGGAGGATGACGGCCGGCTTGCCCGCGCCGAGGTGCTCCCGAATCTGCATGCGCCGACTGTACCGCCACGGAAATTGACGGGTGTCAACTGTCCGCCGGGCAGGCGCGCGGGTTACTCGGCCTCGGCCAGCCGCTGCTTGAGCGCCTCGAACTCGTCCTTGACGCCGGTGGGCAGCTTGTCGCCGATGAACTCGAACCACTCCTCGATCAGCGGCAGTTCCGCACGCCATTCGGCGGGCTTGACCGCCAGCGCGGCCGCCACGTCCGCCGGGCTGGCGTCGAGGCCGTCGAGGTCCATGTCCTCGACCGAGGGCACCATCCCGATCGGGCTGTCCTGGCCGCCGGCCTTGTGCTCGATGCGGTCGACGATCCACTTGAGCACCCGGCTGTTCTCCCCGAACCCGGGCCACAGGAACTTGCCGCCCTCGCCGCGGCGGAACCAGTTGACGAAGAACACCTGGGGCAGCTTGGACTCGTCGGAGTTCTTGCCGATGTCGATCCAGTGCTGCATGTAGTCGCCGACGTGGTAGCCCATGAACGGCAGCATCGCCATCGGGTCGCGCCGCACGGAGCCCACCGTGCCCTCGGCGGCCGCGGTGCGCTCGGAGGCCATGGTGGCGCCCATGAACACCCCGTGCTGCCAGTCGCGGGCCTGCGTCACCAGCGGCACGGTCGTCTTGCGGCGGGCTCCGAACAGGATCGCCGAGATCGGCACGCCCTGCGGGTCGTCCCACTCCGGCGCCAGGATCGGGCATTGCGACATCGGGGTGCAGTAGCGCGAATTCGGGTGGGCCGCCGCGGTTTCGGTATCCCGGAAGTACCAGTCGTTGCCCTTCCAGTCGATGAGGTGCGGCGGCTCGCCCTCCAAGTCCTCCCACCACACGTCGCCGTCGTCGTCGACCGCCACATTGGTGAAGATCGTGTTGCCCGCGGCGATGGTCCGCATGGCGTTGGGGTTGGACTTCCAGTTCGTGCCCGGCGCCACGCCGAAGAACCCCGCCTCGGGGTTGACCGCGTACAGTCGGCCGTCCTTACCGAAACGCATCCAGGCGATGTCGTCGCCGAGGGTTTCGGCGCGCCAGCCCGGGATGGTCGGCTGCAGCATGGCCAGGTTGGTCTTACCGCACGCCGACGGGAACGCCGCCGCGATGTAGTAGGCCTTGTTCTCCGGGGAGATCAACTTGAGGATCAGCATGTGCTCGGCGAGCCAGCCCTCGTCGCGGGCCATGACCGACGCGATGCGCAGCGCGTAGCACTTCTTGCCCAGCAGCGCGTTGCCGCCGTAGCCGGAGCCGTAGCTCCAGATCTCCCGGGTTTCCGGGAAGTGGGTGATGTATTTGGTGTCGTTGCAGGGCCAGGGCACGTCCTGCCGGCCCGGTTCCAGCGGCGCCCCGACCGAGTGAATCGCCTTGACGAAGAACCCGTCGTCGCCGATCTTCTCCAGGGCGGCCGTGCCCATCCGGGTCATCAACTTCATCGAGACGACGACGTATTCGGAGTCGGTGATCTCCACGCCCAGCTTGGGGTCCTCGGCGCCCAGCGGCCCCATGCAGAACGGCACCACCCACATCGTGCGGCCGCGCATGCAGCCGCGGTAGAGGTCGGTCAGGAGGGAGCGCATCTCGGCGGGGTCTTTCCAGTTGTTCGTCGGGCCGGCGTCTTCCTCGCGCTCCGAGCAGATGAACGTCCGGGACTCCACCCGCGCCACGTCGGAGGGGTCCGACCGCGCCACGAACGAATTGGGGAAATTCTTCTCGTTGACCCGTTGGAACGTGCCCGCCTCGACCAACTGCTCGCAGAGCCGTTGCCACTCCTCGTCGGAACCGTCGGCGAACATCACCCGGTCCGGCTCGGTGAGCTCGGCGACCGCCCGGACCCACGACAGCAGACCCTGATGCTTCGTCGGCGCGTTATCCAGACCGGGAATGGTCGCTGAGGTCATCGGACTCTCCTGAATTCTCCTGCGTGCTTACGGGCGTCTGTACCTATCGCCGCGCCCACACAACGATTGACATGGTGGCGTTGACTACAGGTTATCGTGAGCAACTTGTCGAGTGAGGCTCGGGCAGGTATAAGCCTGCTCACAACAACGATTCAGAAACCAGTGCCGAAAGTCGGCAATCCCGAAGTCGGCAATCCCGGAATCGACAATCACTGCCGTTGCGCTCCTTGACTGCGGTCAGCCGGTGTCGGCATCCTCGGCACGGCCCTCGTTCTGCCGGATACCCGGTTCGCCCAGTTCCTCACGCACGAACTCGAGCGCGGCGCGCAGCGCCGGCATCTCCTTGTCGCGCGCCGCGGCGGCCCGCGCGGCCGCGACGGCGTGCTCGCGCAGCTCGGTGTCGATGGCGTCGACCCGCTCGCCGACGGCAACGTTCTCGGCCTCGTCACGGGCGACCAGTGCGGTGCTCAGCGCCGCCTCGGCGGCCAGCACCCGCGTCGCGACCAACTCCTCCACGACCGAGCGCAGCGATGCCGTCAGATCGCCGGCCCAGCGGTCCAGCATCGCGCGGTCATGCAGCAGGCCGCGCAGGTGGACCACCACGAACGTGACGGCCAGTCCGACCGCCACGCAGGCCGCGGCACCGGCCATTTCCACCGCGGCATTGGGCCGCGGGGCCAGACCGGACACCAGCCGGCTCAGGGTCAGCGCCACGCCCAACCCGAATCCGGCGCCCAGCAGCGTCATCAGCCAGGTCTCCTGCCGCCGCGACCTGAGGGGCGGGGCGGCGGCGTCGACCGACGGCAACGCCCCCGAGCCGGCATCCAGGTCCCTCAAGCCCGGCAGGTCCACCGGCACGCCCACCGCCTGCGCCACGTCCGCCAGGTGGGTGGCGGTGCCCTCGCTGACCTCGGCGACCACCTCGTCCGCCCGGCTGCGCGCCCCGGCCTCGAAGCCGGGCATGTCCCGCCGCGACAGGTTCGCGGCGTCCGCCTGCAACTCGCCGCGCACCGACGCGCACCGGTTGCGCGCGAAGTGGGACAACTGGACCCGGGCTTGCTGGATCTGGCCGCGCAGCGTGATGGTGCGCTCGGATCTGGCCTGGCGCCGCTCCCGCAACGCGGTGCTGCGCTCGTCGCGCAACGCATCGACCCGGGCCCGGCGGCCGGATCCCTCGGCGTCGCGGTCGAACCGTTGCGCGGCGTGCCACAGCCGCGCCTCCCACGCCCGTAACCGGTTGCGCCGCGCGATGTCGGGATCGGCGAGCCCGGCGGCGACGCAGCCGACCACGTCGTCCACCCGGGGCTCGCCGAGGTCGGGCCGGGCCGCCGCGCCCACCCAGGGCACCCGGGCGTAGCGCGGCGCATGCGCGGCCAGCGTCTCGCGGTTGGCCTCGAGCACGTCGCGCCAGGCGTGATGGACGTCGACCTTGGACACGACACCCACCACCACGTCGGTGCTGCCGGCCGCGGCGTCCAGCAGCGCGCAGTCGGACGGGGTCAGGGGGGCCGCCGCGGAGACGACGAACACCACGGCGGCCGGCGCGTCACCGGGAGCCAGGTCCGCCGACTCGACGAACTTGTGCTGCGGCAACCGCTCGCGCAGCGCCTCGGCTACCGCGCTCACGCCGGCCAACCAGGGCCCGGCGACCAGCACCACGTCGCGGCGGGTGACGGCGGGCAGACCCAGCCGCGGCGCCACCGCCGCGACCCGGGCATCGACCCGGTCGGCCGGATCGCCGGCATCGCCGTCGCCGCTCACCACGCGTGCCCCGACTGTTCGGGCAACGACCCGCAGGCCTGCGACCACAACCGCAGCGAACCCCTGGCGATGTCCGCGCCGCAGGCGCGGTGCAGGTCGCTGACGGGGCCCATCCGACCGAGGCTGTAACGCTGCCACCGCACGGCGCGCGGCAAGTGCGCGGCCGCGTCGCGGCCGTCGGCCCACACGGGGCCGGCCTCGAGCCCGGCCGCCTCCGCCACGTCGACCGCGGCGGCCATCCGCGCCAGCACGGTGTCGTCCCGGGTGAGGAAGCCGCCGATCCGCTCGTCACCGACGGCGAGGGCCTCCAGTTCCGCGACGGCGTCGAGCACGCGCCGGTAGCGCGCCTCGGCGCCGACGGCGGCCAGCGCGCCCAGGACGGCATCGACGCCGCTCATGCGCCGCAGCAGGACCCGGACCTGGGCCTGTGTCCGGCCCTGGCGCACCGCGGCCACCGCAAGCGCGGTGCCGAACAGGTCCAGCGTGTCCAGCAGGCGCCGCCGCACGTCGGCGGGCACCGCGGACTGCGCCGCGAGGAACCCGTCGCAGGAGAGATCGAAAAGGTCGGCGTGACCGGGATGGTCGGCCAGCAGCCGCAGCGCGGCCCACAGGCCGCCGTCCAGGCCGCCGAGCGCGGCGACGGCCAGCGATCCGATCATCGGTTCGACGGGGACCCCGACGAGCGCGGACAGTTCGGCGGCCCGGGTGCGCGCCGCCGCGATCGGTCCGTCACCGGTGCGGCCCGACAGCGAGCCGACCAGGTCGGCCTTGTTCAGCACCGCCAGAACCGGCTGTCGGGCGCTCGCGATCGCGGCCGCGTCCTCGGGTTTGATCACCTCGGTGACGACGTGGACGATCACCTCGACGTCGGGCGCAACCTCACCCGCCGGGGAGATCTCGCACAACGCCGCCGAGCCGATGGCGGCCCGCTCGCCGGCCGCCGCCCGCAGCCCGCGCGCCACCGTGCCGCGCCCCGCCCCGCGGCGTCCACGGACCGCCACGCGCAGCGGTTCGGCGGTGCGCTCGGCGATCGCCGTCACACGGGGCTCGGCGAGCCCGGCGGCGAACCGCGTCAGCCCGTCGACGAAGATCCGGTGGCCCTGCCCCTTCATGTCCTGCCCCCATCCGGTCGGCCCGCCGGCCTCGGTCGGCCCGGCGGCGGCATCGACCGCTGTAGGGTCGTTTCCGAGGCCGGGTGCATTTGCCGGGCGGCCGGTGTGCGGGCCCGCTCCCAGCCCACCCCGGCGGCCCGCCGCGGCCCGCGCCGTCGCTGAGCGGTCCCACCGAATGGTGGCACCTGAATGAGGGAGATGCGAGCCACCGTTTATCTGTTACCAGCTGAAGGCAACCGTTGGGTATCAATCCGGACCAGAGGCGGCTACATCGGACATCGAGGGACATTTATGGGCCACCATGAGCAGATGCATGCGCAACCCGGCGTGGGGATACGTCCCGACACACCGGTGGATGCGGGGGCACCCGCGATGCGGTCCGCGCCGGACCCGCCCATGGCCGGCCCTGATCAGCGCCACCTGCCGGCCACGAGTTTCCGCTCGCGGCGTTCCGCGCTGTCGGGGGCCCAGCGTGACACCTGGGAGCGCCGCTGGCCCGAGCTCGGGCTGTCGCTGGGTGACCGGGATTCGGTTGGCGGCGAACCGCTGGACACCCGCGGCTGGTTCGGCCGCGCGGCACCGCTGGTGCTCGAGGTCGGCTGCGGCAGCGGGTCGTCGACCCTGGCGATGGCCAAGCAGGAGCCGGGCATCGACGTGATCGCGGTCGAGGTCTACCGGCGGGGCCTGGCCCAGTTGCTGTGCGCGGTCGACCGCGACCGGGTCGCCAACATCCGGATGATCCGCGGCAACGGGATCGAGGTGCTGCAACGCCTGATCGCCCCGGGCTCGCTGATCGGGGTCCGCGTGTTCTTCCCGGATCCGTGGCCCAAGGCCCGCCACCACAAGCGCCGCTTCCTGCAGCCCGCCACGATGGGCATGATCGCCGACCGGCTACTCCCCGGCGGTGTCCTGCACGCGGCGACGGACCACCCCGGGTACGCCGGGCACATCGCCGAGGCCGGCGACGGCGAACCGCGGCTGCGCCGAGCGGATCCCGGCGCGCCGTTGCCGATCTCGGTCGCCCGCCCCACCACCAAGTACGAGACGAAGGCCCACGAGGCGGGCAGCACCGTGACCGAGTTGATCTGGGTGAGGCCGGAATGAGGCCCGGAATGAGGCCCGGAATGAGGCAATGCACATGAGCCTCGCAGAAGAGACCGCGGCGGCATCCGAACCCGCGGAATCCCCGGGGGAACTCTCCGGTGGCGGCCTGTCGGGCTTCCAGCCGTCGGGCGGGCGCGTCCTGCTGGTGTGGGACGCGCCCAACCTCGACATGGGCCTGGGCTCCATCCTGGGCCGCCGGCCCACCGCCCTGGAACGTCCCCGCTTCGACGCGCTGGGCCGCTGGCTGCTGGCGCGGACGGCCGAGATCAGCGCCGGCCGGCCCGGCGTCGTGATCGAACCCGAGGCCACCGTCTTCACCAACATCGCGCCGGGCAGCGCCGACGTGGTGCGGCCCTGGGTCGACGCCCTGCGCAACGTGGGGTTCGCAGTCTTCGCCAAGCCGAAGATCGACGAGGACAGCGACGTCGATCGCGACATGCTCAGCCACATCGAACAGCGGCGCTCCGAGGGGCTCGCGGGGCTGGTCGTCGCGTCCGCCGACGGTCAGGCGTTCCGGGAGCCGCTGGAGGAGATCGCTCACACCGGGGTGCCCGTCCAGGTGCTCGGATTTCGCGAACACGCGAGTTGGGCGCTAGCGTCGGATACCTTGGACTTCGTCGACCTGGAGGACATCGCCGGTGTCTTCCGGGAACCGTTGCCGCGGATCGGCCTGGATTCGCTGCCCGATCAGGGGGCGTGGCTGCAGCCGTTCCGGCCGCTGTCAGCGCTGTTGACCACCCGTGTGTGACACTGGAAAACCTATGCGCGGGTCGATAACGATCCAGTAAGGAGCTTGCGTGTTCGCCTGGTGGGGTCGAACGGTGTACCGCTACCGGTACATCGTTATCGGGGTCACGGTAGCTCTGTGCCTGATCGGCGGCGCTTTCGGGATCAGCCTGGGCAAGCACGTCACGCAGAGCGGTTTCTACGACGAGGGCAGCCAGTCGGTGACGGCCTCGATCATCGGCGACAACGTCTACGGCCGGGACCGCACCAGCCAGATTGTGGCTACGTTCACCGCGCCCAAGGGAAAGACGGTCGACGACCCGGCCTGGCGGAGCAAGATCGTCGCCGAGCTCAACAAGTTCGTCAAGGACCATCCCGACCAGGTGCTCGGCTGGGCCGGCTACCTCGCGTTGGCCCCCGGCGCCGAGCCCCCCAACGCCCAGATCAAGGGCATGGCGACCGAGGACAAGAAGCACACCTTCGTCACCATCCCGTTGAAGGGCAATGACGACGACACCATCCTCAACAACTACAAGGCCGTCGCCCCCGACCTGCAGAAGCTCGACGGCGGCACCGTGCAGCTCGCCGGCCTCGAGCCGATCGCCAATGCCCTGACCGGCACCATCGCCACCGACCAACGCCGCATGGAGGTGCTGGCGCTGCCGTTGGTGACGGTCGTGTTGTTCCTGGTGTTCGGCGGCGCGGTCGCCGCCGGCCTGCCGGCCATCGTGGGCGGCCTGAGTATCGCGGGCGCGTTGGGCATCCTGCGGCTGGTGGCCATGTTCGGTCCGGTGCACTTCTTCGCCCAGCCGGTGGTCTCGCTGATCGGGTTGGGTATCGCCATCGACTATGGGCTTTTCGTGGTGAGCCGGTTCCGGGAGGAGATCGCCGAGGGTTACGACACCGAGGCCGCGGTGCGACGCACCGTGATGACGGCCGGTCGCACCGTGACGTTCTCGGCGGTGCTGATCATCGCGTCGAGCGCCAGCCTGCTCGTGCTGCCACAGGGATTCGTCCATTCGCTGACCTACGCGATCTTCGCCGCGGTGGGGCTGGCGGCCCTGCTGTCGATCACGTTCCTGCCGGCGTGCCTGGGCATCCTCGGCCGCCACGTGGACGCGCTGGGCGTGCGGACCGCGTTCCGGGTGCCGTTCCTGCGGAACTGGAAGTATTCACGCGCCTACCTCAACTGGCTTGCGGACCGGCTGCAGAAGACCAAGACGCGCGAAGAGGTCGAGGCCGGCTTCTGGGGCAAGCTGGTCAACTGGGTGATGAAACGGCCGCTGGCCTTCGCCATCCCGATCGCCGTCGGCATGATCCTGCTGGTCATCCCGCTGGGGAACCTGTCGCTCGGTGGTATGAGCGAGAAATACCTGCCGCCGGACAACCCGGTGCGCCTGGCGCAGCAGCACTTCGACAAGCTCTTCCCCGGCTACCGCACCGAGCAGCTGACCGTGGTGATCGAGAGCGACAACCACACCAAGGTCACCGACCAGCAGGTCGCCGAAATCCGCAACCGGATCTCCTCGATCAACGGGTTCACCGACAAGACCTGGGAGGAGCGGCCGTGCCCGACAATCGCCGACAACCCCTGCGTCCCGGGACCGAACGGAACAACGCACCCCAAAAACGACACGGTGCGCGTGATCCAGAACGGCTTGGTCAACAAGAGCGATGCCGCTAAGAAGATCAACGAGCTACGGGCGATCGCCCCGCCCAAGGGGCTGACCCTTCTGGTCGGCGGCACACCCGCCCTCGAACAGGATTCGATTCACAGCCTGTTCGACAGGGGCCCGTTGATGCTGGTGTTGCTGCTCGGCGCCACCCTGTTGCTGATGTTCCTGGCGTTCGGCTCGGTGGTGCTGCCGATCAAGGCCGCGGTGATGAGCGCGCTGACGCTGGGCTCGACGCTCGGCATCCTGACGTGGATCTTTGTCGACGGGCACCTTTCGACGTGGCTGAATTTCACGCCGACACCGCTGATGGTGGTGCTCATCGCGCTGGTCGTCGCCGTAGGTTTCGGCCTGGCCACCGACTACGAGGTTTTCTTGGTATCGCGAATGGTCGAGGCGCGGGAACGCGGAATGTCCACCGCGGAGGCCATCCGGATCGGCACCGCGACGACGGGACGCCTGATCACGGCCGCCGCTTTGGTCCTTGCCGTGGTCGCCGGGTCGTTCGTGTTCTCCGACCTCGTGCTGATGAAGTATCTGGCGTTCGGGCTGATGGCGGCGTTGCTGCTGGACGCGACCGTGGTGCGGATGTTCCTGGTGCCGTCGGTGATGAAGCTGCTCGGCGACGACTGCTGGTGGGCGCCGCGCTGGGCGAGGCGCCTGCAGAACCGCATCGGCCTGGGCGAGATCGACCTGCCCGACGAGCGCAGGCGGCCCACCATCAACGGCCGGCCCGCGCGGCCCCCGGTCTCGGCGGGCGCCCTGGTCGCCGCCGCCCCGCGGGCACCGCACGACCCGACTCACCCGGGCGCGCTCGAGCCGGCGCGGCCCCGTCCGCCCGGCCCGGCCCGGCCGGACGGCGACGCCGAGACGACCCGGCTGCCGGCATCCGACAAGAACGCGGGCGCCGCGCCCGGCAACCACAATCCGCCCGTCCCCCAACGGTCGGCGGACCACCGCGGCCCGGGCCAGCCC
>NZ_VMQU01000180.1 GCF_007714205.1 Mycobacterium helveticum
CGTTATTTCTGCCTGTGTCGTGGGCGGGGTGATGTGTAAAAGACACAGGCCCTCAACGGCGACGGTGGCGCCGGCGGCAACGGTGGCGCCGGCGGCAACGGCGGACTCGGCAGCACGGACGGCGCCGGCGGTGCGCCCGGATTGCTGGTGGGCGCGCCCGGGAACGACGGGTCGACGACGTAGCCGGCTTCCGGGTACGCCGTCTTCACACGAAGACACGGACATCGCGATCACCGGGCCGTCACGTGCGGTCCTTACGACGGTGCCGTGCAGCGAAAACGATCCGGCGGATGACGACCGACCCCTCGAACGGTCGACGTCCGCGGAGCAAGGAATGTCGGCGTTCCATCGCGCGGCGCGGCGAACGGTCGGACTGCACGACCGGTCCGCATTCGCGACGATGCGGGCACAGCGGCGAGCGATCAAGGCGCCGACCATTCCGGCAAACCGCCAGGCCGGTCCGGCGGGCCGCCCGTCGGGTCCGGCGTGGCACGGTCGGTAAACTGCTCGCATGGCCCACGACTGGCTGCTCGTGGAGACGCTGGGCGACGAGCCCGCCGTGGTGGCGCAGGATCGGCAGCTGATAAACCTCGTTCCCGTCGCAACCTTCCTGCGCCGCAGCCCCCACCGCGCCGCGGTGCGGACGGCGATCACCGAGTCGATGCAGACCGGCCAGAGCCTGAACAGCATCACCCCCAAACGGGACCGCGTCATCCGCACCGAACCTGTGGTGATGTCTGACGGCCGGATGCACGGCGTGCACGTCTGGACCGGCCCCGCCGACGCCGAACCGCCCGCGCGCCCGATCCCCGGCCCGCTGAAGTGGGACCTGACGCTGGGCGTGGCCACCGACACGCGGGAGTCGCTCGCCAACAGCGGCAAGAACCCCGCAGTCGCGGTCACCCTGAGCAGGGCCTTCGCCGAAGACTTCCCGTCCCGCGAGCTCAACCCGAACGAAGCCAGGGTGCTGGCCATGGCGGTCAAGGCCGAGCCGGACCGGACGTTTTGCAGCACCTGGGATCTCACCGACTGGCAGGGCACGCCCATCCGGGTCGGCTTCGTCGCCCGCACCGCGCTGGAGCGGGGTCCCGACGGCCGCGAACACCTCGTCGCCCGGGCGATGAACTGGCGCACCAATCTCACGGGCCCCGTCGTGTCCACCGACGACCTGGCGCAGCGGATTCTGGAGGGACTCGCGCGGGCCGGAGTTCACCGGGCGCTCGTGGACCCCGAGAACTGGACCCTGCTGAAGTGGCTCGACGAGCCGTGCCCGTTCTATGACTGGCGCGCCGGCTGGGTGGGCAAACCGAACGTTCATCCCGACGACGAGCACCTCCTGGCTTCGATGACAACGGGATTCGCCGCCGCTGCGGCCAGCCGGGTGTTGCGGATGCCCGGGCACGACGCGGACTGGGTGCCCGTGCACGTCACCGTCGGCCGGGTGGAACTGGAACCGGGGACCTACGCCGGGCTTGTCTCGCTGCGATTACCCAGCGACGCCGAACTCGCCGAGGCGGGACTGGCGCCGAGCGAGGCGACCTGACTGTCCGGCGCCGGCGGGTCCCGCCCGCGCGGCGGCCCTGGCGGCGCCGGACAGCCCCGCCCAGCCGACGGCCACGTCGACCGTGACGACCACGTCGAGGCCGTCCACCTCGCACCGCGCCGCGGCGGCCCCCATCCGGCGGGCCACCGCCGTCGCGCGTGCGCAGGCCCCCGTCGCTCCCGCCGGCACCCGGGCCGCGGCGGCCAGCGCGGCCAGGTCTGCCGCCGCCTGCGCCCGGTGCCGGGCGACCACCGCCGCGCCGAGATAGGCGCCCGCGACCGTGACGCACAGCACCACCACGACCATGGCGGCCGCCACCACGGTGGCCGACCCCCGGTCATCCCGGCTCCTCGGCCGCCGAGACGGTCCTGGCACCGATGTCGAGGGCGGGCAACAGCGGCGAACGCGCGACGACCGTGGCCACGACGAGATCCCCGTCCCGACGCACCTGGATGCGCGCCCCCGCGGGTGCGATGCGGCGCGCGGTGTCCAGCGCCGAGCGCTGGTCTCCGCGCGCGGCGAGGCGCGCCGCCTCGCGGGCGGCATCGACGCAGCGCACCTGCATCGACACCGCCGTGACACCGCCCAGGCACAGCGCGAGCACCACGACCAGCGCGGCGATCGCCAGTGCCGCCTCGACGGTGCTCGCACCCGCGCAGCCCGCTACACCTTGGTGTTGAGCGCACGACCGATGATGGTGGTCAGCGCCGACACGATGGAATCGCCGGTGACGACGGCGTAGAGGATCGCGCCGAAGGCGGCGGCGGCTATCGTACCTATCGCGTATTCGACCGTCGACATGCCCGACTCGTCGACAGCCAGGGCGGTCATGCGCGCCAGGAATGCACGGAACATGTTGGCCAGCAATGTCTTTTCCTCCTCGTTCACTTCTCACAGCAGACCCGACTGCAGGACGTTGCGAGCCAGCCCGGCCACCACCGGCACGATGCCCAGGCAGAAGAACGCCGGCAGAAAACACAGCCCGAGCGGTCCGGCGATCAGGACCCCGGCGCGCTCGGCGGCCGCGGCGGCCGCATGCACGGCGTCATGACGGGATTGGTCGGCCAGCTCGGCGACGCCACCGGCCAGCGCCGCGCCGGAGGACGCCGACCGCCGCGCCAGTCGCAGCAGCGCATCGGTCTGCGCGTCGGGTGCCCCGGCCGGCGGATCAGCCGGAACCGACCACGCCACAACGGGATCGGCGCCCAGCGCCAGCAGATCGGCGGCGCGGCGCAACACCCCGGCCAGCGTGGGCGGGGCGGACCCGGCGGTGGCGGCCGCGGCGGCCGGCACCGCCATGCCCGCCGCCAGGCACACCGACAGCACGTCGAGGCTGGAGGCGACGGCCAGCGGGTCCGGGCCGTGTGCCCGGCCCCGCGGCGGCCTCCGCCGCGGCCCCCGTGCCCGCCCGGGCAACCCGGCGCGCGCCCGCACCAGCGCCGGGCCGGGGCTCACCCACAGCGCCATGGCCAGCAGCACGGCCGCGGCGCTCATGCGAACAGCCGATCGGTGATGCGATCCGACCACAGCAGCCCCCCGCACGCCAGCGCCGAGCCGACGACCAACAGCCATCCGCCGCCGTGCCCGCCCAGCAGGAAGCTCAACGGCCGCGCGCCGATCAGCTGACCGAGCAGCACGCCCGGGACCGGCAGCCCGGCCAGGATGGCGGCGGTGGCGCGCGCTCCGGCCAGACCCACCGCCACGCGCACCGAGAACCGTTGCCGCTCGGCAATATCGCGCTGCGCGGCGCGCATCAGGGTGGCTATCGCCAGCCCGTGGTCACCGGCGAGCTGCCAGCACACCGCGAGTCGATCCCAGTGCGCGGGCAGCGACGACGAACCCGCTGCGGCGCGCAGGCCGCCGGCGACGTCGGCGCCCAGCCGGGCCCGCGCCGCGACCGAGCGCAGCGACACCGCGACCGGGCCGCCGGTCTCTTCGGCGGCGACGCCGAACGCGCGCACCGGATGAGAGCCCACCCGCAGTTCGCCGACCACGACGTCGAGGGCGGCTTCCAACATTCGGCCCTCGTCCATGGCCTGCCGGATGCGGCGACGGCGGCGCTGGCGCAGGACCGCCGTCGCACCCAGGACCGCGCCGGCCAGGATGGTCGTCGACGGCAGCGCCGCGGCGGCCGCGATGGCGGTGCCCGCGACGATGCACCCGGCCGCGCCCGCCCCGGGCGGCCCGGCCCGCCGGCGGCCGGCAGCGCCCGGGGTGAGGCGGCGCGACGACCCGGGCAGCGCCAGCAGCGCCAGCGCCAGCAGCAGGGCACCGGCGGCGGGGCCACTCATGCCGACATCCGGTCGCGCAGCAGACGGCGCAGCTCGGCGGCACCGTCCGTCAGTCCCCGGCCCGCGCGCCACGCCGTGACCGCCCGGACCCGGCCGTCCGCGGGGCGCAGCACGGCGATCTCGGTCAGCCTGCGGGTGCCGGCGCCGTCGCGGGCCACGTGCAGCAGCACCTGGAGCGCGGCGGCGAGCTGGCTGTGCAGCGCTGCCCGGTCGAGACCGCCGAGCACCGCCAGTGCCTCCAGCCGGGCCGGAACCTCGGCCGGGTTGTTGGCGTGCACGGTGCCCGCCCCACCGTCGTGGCCGGTGTTCAGCGCGGCCAGCAGATCGACGACCTCGGCGCCCCGCACCTCCCCGACGACGATCCGGTCGGGCCGCATGCGCAGCGCCTGCCGGACGAGTTGGCGCACCGGGACCTCGCCGACACCTTCGACGTTGGCGCAGCGCGCGACCAGCTTGACCAGATGGGGGTGCCGGGGTGCCAACTCGGCGGCGTCCTCGACGCAGACGATCCGCTCGGTGGGCGCGACCGCACCCAGCATCGCGGCCAGCAACGTCGTCTTGCCCGCCCCGGTCCCCCCGCACACCAGGAAGGCCAGCCGGGCCGCGATGATGCCGGTGACCAGCGCGGCGGCCTCGGGTTCAAGCGTGCCCGCCGCGGCCAGGGCCGCCAGGTCCTGGGTGGCCGGCCGCAACACCCGCAGCGACAGGCAGGTCCCCGCGGGCGCCACCGGTGGCAGCACCGCGTGCAGGCGCACCGCGAACCGTGCGCCGCCGACTCCGGTGAGCTGGCCGTCCACCCACGGCTGAGCGTCGTCGAGACGCCGGCCGGCGGCCAGCGCCAGGCGCTGCGCCAAGCGCCGTACCGCGGCCTCGTCGGAGAACCGGACCCCGGTGCGGCGCAGGCCGTTTCCGTCGTCAACCCATACCGCATCGGGCGCGGTCACCAAGACGTCGGTGGTGCCCTCCGCGCACAGCAGGGGCTCGAGGATGCCGGCACCGGTCAGTTCGGTCTCGAGCACCCGGAGATGGGCGAGCACCTCGGTGTCCCCCAGCATCCCGCCGGATTCGGCGCGGATCGCCGCGGCGACCACCTCGGGCCGCAGCGGGGACCCCAGCGGGGCGGACTCCGTGGCCAGCCGCTCGCGTACGCGTTCGATCAGGGAGCCGCTCACGCCGCCGCGCCGATCTGGGGCGACCCGGCCCGCGGTAACACGGCAAGGACCCGGCGCGCCGCCGCCGTGAGCGCCGATCGCCGCCGGGGCCGCAGGCCACCGCGCTCGAGCTGGTCGGCGAGTTGCGGCTGCGCCTTCATCGCCGCCAGCAGCGGCAGGCCGGTGACCTCGGCGACCTCGGCGGCCCGCAAGCCGCCCGGCGCCGGGCCCCGCACCACCAACCCGACGTTGGGGTTGATCGCCGTCAACGGCGCAGCCATCGCCGCCGTGGCGGCGCACGCGCGCACGTCACACGGGCTGACCACCACGACGAGATCGGCCGCATCGAGCGCGGCCTGCGCCGCGTCGGCCGGACGGCGGGGCAGGTCGCACACCACGGTGACTCCCCCGCGCCGGCCCGCATCGATCACGGCGTCGACCGGCCCGGGCTCGAGTTCGTAAGCGCGCCGGGTGCCGGACAGCACGCTGACGCCGCGATGCCGGGGCAGGGCATCGCGCACGGCCGGCCAGGTCAGCCGGCCGCCCTGCAATGCCAGGTCGGGCCAACGCAGGCCGGGCGTGGTCTCGCACCCCACCAGCAGATCCAGGCCACCGCCCCACGGATCGAGATCCACCAGCAGCGCGCCGGCCGACGCCTGCGCCAGGGCGGTCGCGAACAACGAGGCGCCCGCCCCGCCGCACCCCCCGACGACGGCGACCACGTCACCGCGCAACCCGTCGTCGCGCACCGCTTCCACGGCGTCGCCGAGTCCGCGGATGAGCTCGTGCTCCTGCCCGGGCAGTCTCAGCACCCGTTCGGCGCCGGCCGCGATGGCCGCCGACCACGTCGCCGCGGCGGGTTCGGCGGCGGTCACCACGAAGACGCGGGCGCGCCGGGGCAGCGCCGCCTGCCCGCACCGCCGCGCCGACGCCTCGTCGAGCAGCACCGCCGCGGCGGCCGCCCAGTTCTTGCGGCTCACCGCCGGCGCACCACCCGCGTGCACGATCCGGACTCCGACGGCCGCGGCCATCCGGTCCAGTTCGTCGCGCAACGACGGCTCGGTCAACACCGCCAACACGGCCGACGACCCCGCCGCGGTGCGTGCAGTACTGGTCACCCGGCCACCTTGCGGGGCGGCGATCATGGGACACCAGTCCCAAAGCCACATCTGTGGATAGAGACGCAACTGTGCACAACCGTGCCCGTCGTGCGTGCACACGAAAGCGGAACGCGCGCACGCCCGCAAC
Organism: Mycobacterium helveticum; assembly: GCF_007714205.1. GTDB lineage: Bacteria > Actinomycetota > Actinomycetes > Mycobacteriales > Mycobacteriaceae > Mycobacterium > Mycobacterium helveticum. The sequence goes on from NZ_VMQU01000180.1 coordinate 6,234, forward strand.
GCGCAGACGGATCGGCCAGACAGGCCGGCGAGAAGATTTGTCACCCCAGAAAAGGGACGACCCCCGCCAGGGGGGGAGGAGGCGAGGGTCGTCGTGCATCAGCCCCGGGGGGTCGGGCTGATACACCCTCGGCTCAGGCCGAGTAATGCTTACTATACACATGACAGTGCGGACTAACGCAAGTGGTCGTTCCAGCCAAATCAAACGCTGAGGCGCAAAAACACAGCTCATCCGTGCGTGGCAGTATTTTCGGCTGCTGTTTTGGGGGCAACACCGCGGCACCGCCCGATCCCGGACCTATGCTGGGTCGGTGACCGTCTCCGACCCGGCCGCACGGCAGCAGGCACCACCGACAGCACGTGCGGGCGGCGCTCCGCAGGCCCGCACCGCCGCTTTCTTCGACCTGGACAAGACGATCATCGCCAAGTCCAGCACGCTGGCCTTCAGCAAACCCTTCTTCGACCAGGGCCTGCTGAACCGCCGCGCGGTGCTCAAGTCCAGCTACGCCCAGTTCATCTTCCTGCTCTCCGGTGCCGATCATGACCAGATGGACCGGATGCGGGCCCACATGACGAACATGTGCACCGGCTGGGACGTGGAACAGGTCCGGGCGATCGTCAACGAGACGCTGCACGAGATCGTGACCCCGCTGGTGTTCGCCGAAGCCGCGGACCTGATCGCGGCGCACAAATTGTGCGGCCGGGACGTCGTGCTGGTCTCGGCGTCCGGGGAGGAGATCGTCGCACCGATCGCCCGGGCGCTGGGCGCCACCCACGCGATGGCGACCCGCATGGTCGTCGAGGACGGCAGGTACACCGGCGAGATCGCGTTCTACTGCTACGGCGAGGGCAAGGTGCACGCGATCAAGGAGTTGGCCGCCCGCGAGGGCTACCCGCTGGAACACTGCTACGCCTACTCCGACTCCATCACCGACCTGCCCATGCTGGAGGCCGTCGGCCATCCCAGTGTGGTCAATCCCGACCGCAGCCTGCGCAAGGAGGCCGTCGAGCACGGGTGGCCGGTGCTGGCGTTCTCCCGGCCGGTGTCGCTGCGCGACCGGATTCCTGCCCCGTCGGGCGCCGCGATCGCCACCACCGCCGCGGTGGGCCTCAGCGCGCTGGCCGCCGGAGCGGTCACCTACTCGCTGCTGCGCCGCTTCGGCGTCTGAGCGCAGCAAACCCTCGGTCCCGGACGTCCGGTACGCCTTCGCGATCTTTGCGGATTCGGGCCTTGCCGCGCCAGGGGTCTAGTAGTACAAAGGAAACCACGGAAGCCCGGCAAGGCCTGGATCGATCCGGAAGAGAAGGCTCGATCTCCCGACCCGGGCGCCCAGCACGGTTCTCGGCACCCACGCGGAGTCATAGCCGCGATAATGGCAGAAGTGTTGTGGGCCTGCGTAATTGCGAATCTCGAAGGCGTCGACGGTGCTTTGGGT
>NZ_VMQU01000181.1 GCF_007714205.1 Mycobacterium helveticum
GGCGCGACCTCCCCGGGCGGGGCAACCGCCGGCGCGACGGCCCGGGCCAGCTGGGGTGCCGGGGAGTGCACCGCGTGTTTTGCCGAGGCGGCTTGGTCCTTCGGGGCGATCTCGATGCCCACGGCCAGCGACAGCGACGCGACGAACGTGACCGCGCCGGCGGCCAGCGCCGTCAGCGCGCCGGCATACGACAACCGCCGGGGGCGCGGGGGCTCCGGCGCCGGTTCGGGCGCGCGCACCACCAACTGCTCGTCGGTGAACTCGGTGCTCCTCGCGGCGGTCAGCGCCGCGCCCCGGGCGACCGTCACCTGAACCATGTTTTGCGCGAAAACCGGCACCGGCAAAGCCTTTTCCAGCTCCCACGAGAAATCGTGGATGTCGCTGTCCGCGCCGGCGACGACCACTCCGCCGGGACGCCAGCCGTTGCGCTCGAACATCCCGGTCAGCCACGACGTCAGCCCCTCGAAGCCGCCGCTGACGTGCTTGACGGCCGTCTGCGTCGCGCCGTTGTGCGTGTGCACCATGACGACGGTGGCGAACGCGCGATCGAGGATGCAGACCGCCGTCTGCTCGAAGCCGATGACCGGTGCGATGGCCCGAGCCAGCGTCTCGACGGCCTCGAGCAACCGAACCGGCACGATGTTGTCGAAACCCGCGTCGGTCAGCGCCTCCATCAGCAGCGCGGCCTGCGCGGCGGCATCGTCGGTCCACGTCACGCCGATGACCCGCACCCGCTGGTCGTTTGCGGATGCCACGGCCTCCACCCGCAGTACTTCGTCGGTCACCTGCTCGGCCGTGCTCACAGCGCGCACCCCGCCGCCGTCGTACAGCGGCATCTCGCGGTGGTCAAGGATGGTGCCGTCGGCGTCATGCCCTTCCGCGAGTACCCACCCGACGGCGGTCGACGTCACCGACAGTCCCAGTACCGTGTCCAAATTTGCACCTCAATCGTTCGACCGCCGATGCCCTCAGCCTCACCGTCGCGCACCATGCAACCGTCGGTGCGGCAGTTCGTGAGAGCCGGAACGGACCGGGACAGCGTGGTCTCCATCGGCGTGCTGCGAGAGAGCCTACGCGGTCGACGCACGCCTGGGTGCTCCGGCCCGCAATCCGCGCCTAACTCACAGACGACAGCCAGCATGCCGCCGAACCGCGCCACATCCGGGGCGGCGGAGCTGCACCCGGACCGCGTCGCTCGCGGGAACGCGGCCGGGTGATCGTTCCCGGCGTCTCCGTACGGCCGACGCGGACATCAAAGCGGATGCCGCCACCGCGCCGGGCCCTGGTCGGGCGGATCTGGCGAGCGCGGGGCGCCTACCTGCGTTGTTGCCGTGCCGTGTGCCGTATGGGAGCCGGGCGTGGCCCGTGCGGGGTCTTCCCGGACACTCGCGATCCGGCGCGAACAGCGCAACACAATCGAGACGAGGCCGCGTCCTCATCGACATTCGGCCTCCAACCACGGTAAATTCCAGCGAAGACACGCGACGACATACGACTAAGGGGCAGGTATGACAGACGTGAGCGACAAGATTCGGGCTTGGGGACGCCGGCTACTGGTCGGTGCGGCGGCGGCCACCGCGCTGCCCGGCCTGATCGGTCTTGCCGGGGACGCGGCCACTGCGGGTGCGTTCTCGCGCCCGGGCCTGCCCGTCGAGTACCTCCAGGTGCCCTCGCCGTCGATGGGCCGCGACATCAAGGTCCAGTTCCAGAGCGGTGGGAACGGTTCCCCGGCCGTATACCTGCTCGACGGGCTGCGGGCCCAGGACGACTACAACGGCTGGGACATCAACACCCCGGCGTTCGAGTGGTACTACAAGTCGGGTCTGTCGGTGATCATGCCCGTCGGTGGGCAGTCCAGCTTCTACACCAACTGGTACCAGCCCGCCTGCGGTAACGACGGCTGCAAGACCTACAAGTGGGAGACCTTCCTGACCAGCGAACTGCCGCAATGGCTGGCGTCCAACCGGAGCGTCAAGTCCACCGGCAGCGCCGCGGTCGGCATCTCGATGTCCGGCAGCTCCGCGATGATCCTGGCGGCCTACCACCCGCAGCAGTTCATCTACGCCGGCTCGCTCTCGGCGCTGCTGGATCCGTCCAGCGGGATGGGGCCGAGTCTGATCGGTTTGGCCATGGGTGACGCCGGCGGGTACAAGCCCGACGCCATGTGGGGGCCGTCGAGTGACCCGGCCTGGCAGCGCAACGACCCCACCGTGCAGATCCCGACGCTGGTCGCCAACAACACCCGCCTGTGGGTCTACTGCGGTAACGGCACGCCGTCGGAGCTGGGCGGGGCCAACATGCCCGCCGAGTTCCTGGAGAACTTCGTGCGCAGCAGCAACTTGAAATTCCAGGACGCCTACAACGCGGCCGGCGGGCACAACGCCGTGTTCAACTTCGACCAGAACGGCACCCACAGCTGGGAGTACTGGGGCGCCCAGCTCAACGCGATGAAGCCCGACCTCCAGAGCACCCTGGGCGCCACCCCCGGCGGCGGTGCCTAACCCTCTGCTCTGCCGACGCGCTACTGCGCCCGCCGTTCCCGTCAGCCCGTCTTCGCGAACTCGTCGGTGACGTCGGTCCATGCCGTCGCGTCGTCGGTGTGATCGTGCATGTCCCGGCATTGACCGTAGACGCGGACGATGCCCAGCCCCGGATCCTCGTTCTGGCGATAGATGACCGCCGTGGCGTCATCCTTGGACAGTGTCGTGCCGAAGGCGTGATCGTTGGCCGGCAGACCCTGGGTCCAGCCGCGGGCGCGGAGTGCGCGCACGATCGCCGGGAAGTAGCTGAAAGCCCGCGCGCCGGCCGGCAGCGCGAAGGTCAGGTAGACGGCGCCCTGATACGGCGGGTCGAAGCGGTCCTTGCAGGACATCAGTGCGTAGCCGGCCGACGAAGTGTTCAGCCGGGCGACGGTGACGACCTGTCTTGCGGCGTCGATGACCTGGGCCCGGGTCTGGTCGTCGCCGATCGGATCAGCCGGATGGTCGAGCACATCGGCGGGCGTGGCATGCAGCCGATCGACCGCCAGGAAGGCCCCGCCCAACAGCAGTGAGACCGTGAGCATGGCAGCGGTCAGCGCGCGAACCTGCGCCGGGCGCAGCCATCGCGTTGGTGTCCCCTGACTCGTGGGGTGACGGTCGTGGGCGGTCTTGCGCATGGGTGTTGTGTGAGTTCGTCTGGGGCCAGGCTAATCAACTCGGGCCGGTCCGGTACGTTCAGAGCCCGGCGTTAGCCGCACGGCGATATTGCCAGCGATAATTTAAATTTTTCTCACCGAATTCTAAAATTCCGATTTGGCCGGTCGGTAGGGCGATTTCCGCAGATAGACGGCATATCTCGCGCCATTTTCAAATAGGTAACGCTCCGGACACGCCCGCCGAAATGCTGGGCATGAAAAAACCCTGCACGCCTCTCGCCAAGACCTTGGTGGTCGGCGGGCTGGTTGCAGCGTCGCTGACTTCTCCCCCCGGTGTGGCCGACGCCGCACCCCCGGCACCCAACTGGGACGCGATCGCGCAGTGCGAGTCCGGCGGCAACTGGCACGCCAACACCGGAAACGGCGAATACGGCGGACTGCAGTTCAAGCCGGGCACCTGGGCGCGCTACGGCGGGGTGGGCAACCCGGCAGCCGCCTCGCGGGAGGAGCAGATCGCGGTGGCCGACCGGCTTTTCGCCGAGGAAGGCCTGGAACCCTGGCCGAAGTGTGGCGCCGAGTCGGGCCTGCCGATCGGGTGGTATTCGCACCCGGCCCAGGGCATCAAGCAGATCATCAACGGGCTGATCCAGCTCGCCGCGCCGCACTAGCTCGCGACGCTCCGCGATCGGGGCCTAGGAGCAAACGCCAAGCTGTGTTTGGATCGGGCCATGGAAGGTTCTGCGACCGTTCACATGAGTGCGCCCGCGAACAAGATCTGGGACGTGATCGCGGACGTGCGCAACATCGGGAGGTTCTCCCCGGAGGTCTTCGAGGCCGAATGGCTGGGCGGTGCCACCGGCCCGGCGCTCGGCGCGAAATTCCGCGGCCACGTCCGGCGCAACGAGATCGGGCCGGTGTATTGGACGACGTGCAAGGTCACCGCCTGCGAACCGGGCCGCGAGTTCGGATTCGCGGTGCTCGTCGGCGACAGGGCGGTGAACAACTGGCACTACCGGCTGGCGCCCAGCGAAGGCGGCACCGACGTCACCGAGTCCTTTCGGCTGAACTCCTCTCCGCTGCTTGCCGTCTATTGGCTGTTCGGTGGCTTCCTGCGCAAGCGGCGCAACATCCGTGATATGACCAAGACGCTGCACCGCATCAAAGACGTGGTCGAGGCAGGCTGATCACGACGCAGCACCGGAAGGCTCGCATGCCCGGCACCATGAGATCGGTGTTCATCACCGGCGCGGGCAGCGGCATGGGCCGCGAGGGGGCCAGGCTGTTCCACGCCGAAGGCTGGCGCGTCGGTGCCGTGGACCGCCACGACGACGGCCTGGCGACACTGGGGCGGGAACTGGGCGGCGATCGGCTGTGGACGCGCGCCGTCGACGTGACGGACAGGGCCGCCCTGGAGGGGGCGCTGGCCGGCTTCTGCGCCGGCAACACGGACAGCGGCCTGGACATGATGTGGAACAACGCCGGAATCGGCGAGACCGGCTGGTTCGAGGACGTGCCCTATGACGCGGCGATGCGCGTCGTGGACGTGAACTTCAAGGCCGTGCTGACCGGCGCCTACGCCGCACTGCCCTATTTGAAGAAGACGCCGGGCAGCCTGATGTTCTCCACGTCGTCGTCCTCGGCCACCTACGGCATGCCGCGCCTTGCCGTGTACTCGTCGACCAAGCACGCGGTCAAGGGGCTGACCGAGGCGCTGAGCGTCGAATGGCAGCGGCACGGGGTGCGGGTCGCCGACGTGCTGCCCGGCCTGATCGACACGGCCATCCTGACCACGACCACCGATCACTCCGCCGGCGCCGGCGCGACGTCGGCCGGGGACGTGCGCGCCCGCGCGCCCAAGAAGGGGATGTTCCGGCTGATGCCCGCGAGCAGCGTCGCGCGGGTGGCCTGGCAGGCTTATCAGCACCCGACACGGTTGCACTGGTACGTGCCCAAGAGCATCCGGATGATCGACCTGATCAAGGGGCTGAGCCCGGAATTCATGCGGGGTCGTATTCTCAAGTCCCTGCCCGCGCTGATGCCCGAGCGGCGGTAACGGAGGTCAAGGCGTGCGGAACCGGTTGCTCGTGGTCGCTGGTGTGCTGACGGCGGCCAGTATGGCGGGGTGCGCCGCGCCCCAGACCCTGCCGCGCAAGGCCGCCCATCTGACGATCGACGGCGCCACGCATGCGACGCGTCCCGCGGCGTGCAGCCAGGAGCAGTTCTACCGGACTCTCGACATCCGCGACCGGGGCGGCCGCGTCGAGGCGGTGGTGCTGCTCAGCGGTTACCGGGCCATCCCCGAGTGGGTGAAGATCCGCGACATCGACGGCTTCACGGGCAGCTACTGGAAAGACGGCGTGGGAGAGGCGCATGCCGATATCACCAACGACGCGTACACCATCAGCGGCAGTGCCTACGGCATCAGCAGCAGCAACCCCAATACGGTGGTGACGACGGCGTTCAAGATCACCGCCGAGTGCTGAGGCCCGCAACAGATTCGTCCTACGCTGGTCCGATGAAGGAAAGACTGCACTGGCTCGCGATGCACGGATTCGTCCGGGGCGCCGCGACGATCGCGGCGTGGCAGGGCGACTTGCAGGCCAGGCTGATCGCCGACCCGTCGGTGGCCGCGAATCCCATTCCGCTCTACGAGGAGCTGCGCGCTTTGGGGCCGCTGGTGAAAGGCCGCATCAACTACCTGACCGCCGACCATGCGCTGGCCCAGGAGTTGCTGCGGTCCGACGATTTCCGCGTGGTCAACATGGGGTCGAATCTGCCGCGGCCGCTGAGGCGGCTGGAACGCCGCACCCGCGACGACCTGCTGCATCCGCTGCGCGCACCGTCGCTGCTGGCCGTCGAGCCGCCGGACCACACGCGTTACCGCAAGACGGTGTCGGCGGTGTTCACGTCGCGGGCGGTCGCGGCCCTGCGCGAGCGCGTCGAGCAGACCGCCGCCGGCCTGCTGGACCGGCTGGCCCGCGGGTCGGGGACCTCCGGAGTGGTCGACGTCGTCGGACGGTACTGCTCGCAGCTCCCGGTCGCCATCATCAGCGACATCCTGGGAGTACCCGAGCAGGACCGGCGCCGCGTCCTGGAGTTCGGCGAGCTGGCGGCGCCGAGCCTGGACATCGGACTGCCGTGGCGTCAATACCGCAGCGTGCAGCACGGTCTCGCCGGATTCAACCTCTGGCTCGCCGCCCACCTTCAGGAGCTGCGGCGCGCGCCGAGCGACAACTTGATGAGCCAGTTGATCCAGATGGCCGAAAGCGGTGCTGCCGAAACTTATTTGAGCGATAAGGAACTTGAGGCGATCGCCGGTCTGGTGTTGGCGGCCGGGTTCGAGACGACGGTCAACCTGCTGGGCAACGGCATCCGCATGCTGCTGGACGCGCCGCAGCATCTGGACACGCTGCGGCAACGCCCGGAGCTGTGGCCCAACGCCGTCGAGGAGATCCTGCGGCTGGAGTCCCCGGTGCAGCTGACCGCGCGGGTGGCGCTCGACGACGTCGAGGTGGCGGGAACGCCGATCACCCGCGGCGAGTTGGTCGTCGTGTACCTGGCCGCGGCCAACCGCGATCCCAAGGTCTTCATCGACCCGCACCGCTTCGACATCCAACGGCCCAATGCGGGAAAGCATCTCGCGTTCTCCGGGGGTCGGCACTTCTGCCTGGGCGCCGCCCTGGCGCGCGCCGAGGGCGAAGTCGGGTTGCGGGCGTTCTTCGAACGCTTCCCCGACGTGCGCGCCGCGGGAACCGGAAGCCGGCGTGCCACGCGGGTGCTGCGGGGCTGGTCGACGCTGCCGGTGGCCCTGGGCCCGGCGCACTCGATGGCCGGGGTCGACAACTAATCGTTGACAGCCGCTGCGCGAGCGGGTGTGATGACGGCTGTGACAATCGAATCCACGAGCACTGTCCGCGACGTCGTCCTCGGGCTATGGCAGGCACTTTCGCGGCGGGACTGGGATGCGGTCAAGACCTTCCTGTCCGACGACTGCCTCTACGTCGACATGCCGGTGCCCGCGCTGGCCGCCCGCGGTCCCGACGACATCGTGAAGCGGCTCAAGATGGCGCTCGAGCCGCTGGCCGGCTACGAGAACCACGACGGCGTGCTGGTGTCCGACGGTTCCGACGTCCTCTACGAACATTCGGAGACTTGGACTTTCGCGACGGGAGAGCAGGGCGTGCTGCGGTTCGTCACGGTGCACAAGGTCGAGGACGGCAAAATCACGGTCTGGAAAGACTATTGGGACATGAACACGCTCGTCGGCTTCGCTCCCCCGAACCACTTCGGGAACCTCGCGAATGCGGACGTGAGCTGGGTTTTCGACGCGAGCGCGTTAGTCTGACCCTGATTTTTCAGCCTGATGTGGGTGATGGCTGTGTCGTGACACGGAAATGCCCTTCGTGCAAGGGAAAAT
>NZ_VMQU01000182.1 GCF_007714205.1 Mycobacterium helveticum
TTTTCCCTTGCACGAAGGGCATTTCCGTGTCACGACACAGCCATCACCCACATCAGGCTGAAAAATCAGGGTCTGAGCGAACATGAAGCCTTCGCTGCGGACCGTGGCTGGACCCCGGTCACCAGCCAATCGAGTCCCGACGACCACAAGGCCTACTACCCAGGCGCCACCCCGATCCACATCCGCATCACCGGCGATCAAGACAGCGGGCGCCTGCTCGGCGCCCAACTTATCGGACACCGCAGCGCCGAAATCGCCAAACGCGTTGACACCTACGCCACCTCGCTCTTCCACAACATGACCGTCAGCGCCCTTAGCGAACTCGACCTGTCCTACACCCCACCACTCGGATCGCCCTGGGACGCCACCCAAATGGCCGCCCAGGCATGGGTGCGCGAACACCAGCCCGCTACGGCCCGCCCCCGAATCGCCTGACCGGCGTCGGCACAGAATCGGGCGTCACCTCCTGCGTCCAGCCCGTTCGAGAGGCGGCCCGCCACAAGTGACGGCATCCGACCCCCGGCCCGTCGCCGTCAGGTCACCAGATGGTGCCGGGCAATCGGTTGGGGGGATGACTGGCAAATTGGCCCGGTTTCGCCACCGTGCGATGGGGTGACTGGGGCCATCCACGCGGGGCTTGCAAGATCGGTCTAACGTGGGCATATGACACAAATGGCTACGCCCGAGGGGCCTGCGACGCTCTATTTCGAGTTTCGCGTTGCCGGCCCGGAACATGACGCCGCCCTGGGGGCTCTTACGGAGCGGGCTTCGGCATGGCGCCGGGCGCCGGGTTTTCTCACCCTGATGCTCAAGCAGATGAGCGGCGACTCGACCATGGTGAAGAACTACCCCGAGGCTTATAAGGGGGTCCTTGCCGAAGCGTATCTCGACGGCGTCAGGAACCATTCGCAGCCATATTTTTATTCGCTGTTCATCCGCTTTGCTGATTACACGCAACTGCAAACAGCGCAGATCAACGAGGATTTCGACCGAACGGTACTGCCGTTTCTTCACGCGGTAAGGCAAAGTTCGACCGGGATCGCCAAATCTGCCGCGCCCATGAGCGTCTACCGCGGCGTGTTTCAAACCATCGCCGCCGGCAACCGCGCGGGCATCTATACGACGACAGCGGAAATGACGGACTTCTTGCGTCATCCCGTCGAAGCCCCGGAAATCGGCACCGTCACGGTCGAGAACCATGTCATGGTCGCCGACGCCGGACATCTCGAATGGGAAAAGCTGGTTTTCCCACTTCTCGAGGTGGCGCAAAAAACCTATCAGCCAACTGATGACCCAAGCGGTATCGGCCAGCCCGGGGCCAAGGACAATCGACTTTATCGCAAAGCGCTATCGACCGAGATACTGCGCAACGCCTTCCCTGACGGCGGGTTGCGCGCCTACTTGTTCCACGGCGTGTGGGAGTCCGTCTGGGATCATGAAAACTCCCATCTGGACACCCGGCTTCAGGCGGCCGCGGGTCCTGTAGGAGCCGGGATCGAAATCGGCCCGGTCGAACCGTTCTATCTGACCCGGCTCCTGATCACGGCGTGAGCAAACTCTCTTCGTGGACGAGGGCACGGCCGGATCAGGAACAGGGCCGGCGGACCGCTTGGGTCATGTGTGCCTGCACGGTGAGTTCTGCAATGCCGGCGGTCAGCGCGCTCAGGGCTTCGGGGCGCAGCCGGTAGTAGGTGTATCTGCCGCACGGCTCGGCGGCGACGAAGCCTGCTTCGCGCAGGATGCGCAAGTGGTGACTGAGGGTGGACTGTCGCGCTCCGGTGTCTTCCATCAGATGGCAGGTGCACATCTGCTCGCGGGTAAGCAGGCGCACGATCTGCGCACGGAGCGGATCACCGAAGAGTTTCACGGCGGCCTCGGCGACGTCTGGTTGGGGCTCCGCGGCGCGTCCGGGCGCGCGTTCATCAACGGCAATGGCAGACATCAACATTTTTCAATGAGACGCTCTTGACCGGCCAGATGTCAACAAGCTAAAACGGCGACACAAGTGGTCTATGAGCTGATCTTTGTCGATCATCACCGGCAATTGGAGGCCTTGCGGAGACTCCCGTCACATCAGAATAGCTTGATCTATCGATCTGAATCGATGTAATGTGCGCGATTAGTGCATCGAGAAGGGGGCGACAACAGCAATGACTGTGGCCGCGATTCTGATCTTCCTTGTCACGCTCACCCTGGTGATCTGGCAACCCAAGGGCCTCGGCATCGGTTGGAGCGCACTGGGCGGCGCGGTCGTTGCCCTGGCGACCACGGTGGTCCATTTCTCCAATGTGCCGACAGTGGTGGGCATCGTCTGGAACGCGACCCTGACCTTCGTCGCCGTGATCATCGTTTCGCTGGTTCTCGACGAGTGCGGCTTCTTCGAGTGGGCCGCCTTGCATGTGGCCCGGTGGGGACGCGGACATGGGCGAGCGCTGTTCGTCCTGATCGTGCTGCTCGGCGCCGCGATCGCCGCGGTCTTCGCCAACGACGGCGCCGCGTTGATCCTCACCCCGATCGTGATGCAGATCATGCTGGCGCTGAAGTTCTCCCCGAAAGCAGCGCTCGGCTTTGTCATGGCCACCGGATTCATCGCCGACACCGGCAGCCTGCCCCTGGTCGTGTCCAACCTGGTCAATATCGTTTCAGCCGACTTCTTCCGCATCGGCTTCACCCGGTTCGCTATGGTCATGGTCCCGGTAGGCGTGGTGTCCGTGCTGGCCAGCCTTGCCGTGCTGCTGCTGTATTTTCGCCGCTCCATCCCGACGACCTACGATGTGGCCGCGCTGCGTCGTCCGGCGGATGCCATCACCGACCAGTTGACCTTCCGCGCCGGGTGGGTCGTGCTCGCATTGCTGCTAGTCGGTTATTTCGGTGCCGATCCGGTGGGAGTACCGCTCTCGGTTGTGGCCGGGACCGGCGCGCTGATCTTGATCGCGGTCGCCGCGCGCCGCCCGGCGTTCGCTTTCCCCGAGCCGGAGCGACAGCGGGTTTCGGCGCGGGAGGGTGCAGGCGGGGCCGACGACAGCATGCCGGAGCGCTCATTCGGCGATCCGGTGAACACCGCCGACCTGGCCGATTCCGTAGCAAATCGGGCGATGACCGACGACGACCGGTTGACCGCGCCGCGGCGGATCCCGGTCGGCAAGGTCATCCGTGAAGCGCCTTGGCAGATCGTGCTGTTCAGCATCGGCATGTACCTCGTCGTGTATGGCCTGCGCAACCAGGGCCTCACCGGCGAACTGGCGAAACTGTTCGGGTTTTTCGCGCGTCACGGCCTAGTCGGCGCTGCGCTCGGGGTCGGGGTGGCGGCAGCAGTTTTGTCGTCGATCATGAACAATATGCCCACCGTGCTGGTCGCCGCGCTGGCCGTCGGCGCCGTGCAGGCGACCGGGCTGGCCCACGAAGCCATGGTCTACGCCAACGTCATCGGCTGCGACCTCGGCCCCAAGATCACCCCGATCGGCAGCCTGGCCACCCTGCTGTGGCTGCACGTGCTCGATCGCAAGGGCCTGCACATTGGTTGGGGCCGCTACTTCCGCACCGGCGTCGTGCTCACCGTTCCGGTATTGCTGGTAACCCTGCTCGCCTTTGCCGGCTGGCTAACCGTCACCGGGACCTGACCCGCAAGTCCGGGGACCTCGGCCACGCCTGGAGAACACGGAAACGAATGCCGTGCAACGCGTGGAATGCGCCACGGAACTGCTAGTGGCATAAAGTCTTCGGTCGGTGCTGCCGGAGACAGACGCTGCAGCATGCGCTAATGCTTCGGGCGATCCACGACGCCCCTTACATTCTTATGTCAGCACCACCCTCGGGACCCCCTCGATGACCTCGCCGACCTCCCACCATCCGTCGGCGACCAGGGACCCGGAGTCGGACGGGTCGACAGCGGCGAGCAGCCCACCCGAGGTCTGCGGGTCGAGCGCCAGCGCTTCTGATGCGGCGTCCGCACTCGAGTCGAAGCGATCTGCCAGGTATACCCGGTTGCGGGCCTCGCCGCCGGTGCGGCGCCCGGCCTCGGCTGCGGCTCGGGTGCCGGCAATACACGGCAGGGACGAACCCTCGAAGCAGATGTCGACCCCGCCCCGCTCGGCCATCTCCCATCCGTGTCCGGCGAGCCCGAACCCGGTGACGTCGGTGACGGCATGCGGCGGCTCGTCGAGCGCCCAGAGGCGGGCAGCGGCCTCCCGGTTGAGGGATCGCATGCCGGCGATGGCCGCGGCTCGCGCCTCGTCGTCGCCGCTCGCCAGGGCAATGCCAGTGCCCAACGGCTTCGACAGCACGAGCCGGTCTCCGGGGCGGGAACCCGCCTTGCTCCAGAACCGGTCGGGGTGCACGATGCCCTGGACGGCCAGCCCGAAGATCGGTTCCTCGGAGCGGATGGTGTGCCCGCCCGCGAGCGTCCCACCGGCCCGAGTCACCGTGTCGGCCGCGGCGGCCAGGACCGAAGAAACCACTTCCGGCGGAAGGCGCTCGGGGAAGGCGGCCACGCTCAGGGCCAGCACGACGTGCCCACCCATGGCGAAGATGTCGCTGCAGGCGTTGGCCGCGGCGATCGCCCCGAAGTCGGCGGGGTCGTCGACGAGCGGGGAGAAGAAGTCGGTCGTCGACACGAGCGCGATGTCGGGCCCCAGCCGGCCGCACAGCCTCCGCATGCCGTCCACTCGGTCAGCTTGACAACTTCGGCCATGTTCCCGACCCTAGCCGGAATCGGGCGCCGGGGGTCCTGGGGCCGCGGTTGGCCGGGTCATGCGGGGACCGGCGATCCGCACATCGCCATGGCGGCGGGTGAGTCCCTGCCGATCAAGGTGCTCCAACAGGGGCAGGGCATGCCTCCGCGTGACGCCGAGCGCCTGGCGGGCCGCGGACACGGTGAGTCCATGCGGGTCGCGTCCGAGCAACTCCGCCATCACCTGAGTGGCCGCCTCGATCGCTGAGGTCGCGAACCACAGGCCGCCGGTCTGCACGGCCAGGCCGTGGCGCTCGAGCTCCCTGAGTGCACCGCGCGACGTCAGCGGCAGATCGGGCGGGCTCCAGGGTGCGGTCTCGAGCTGGGACAGGGCCTCCCGGGCGGCACTGCTCAGCCCGCTCGGGGCGCGTCCTGCCTCGTAGACGCGTCCCTGCACCACCACGGCTCCGGGTATCTCGGCGGCCAGCAGCGCACGTCGGCGCTCGTCGAAATTCGCCAGTTCGATGCCTACCTCGCCGGCCTTCTTGCAGACAGATACGACCTGGTCCCGGGCAGCCGCGATTGCGTCCGGGCCGACGACCCAGCGCCCCACGTTCGGGGGCCGGCGCTCCCCGGTGAGGCGCTCCAGCTGGCCGGCCTCGACCCAGCCCCGCTCGGCGATCACCCGGTCCACCGAAAGTGACGGGTCGGCGCGGGCCACGGGGAGCACGGGGTCAACATCGAGGATCTCCCCGCCGCCGATGGTCTCGGCCCTGCCCGCCTCTCGCAGCACAAAACGATCGCCCGGGAGAAGCGGCAGCCCCGGGGTCGAGAGCCACAGCCTGATCGGTGCACTGCTCCCGGGGGCAATCTCCCGCCGCCTGCCGAGCAGCCGCATACGCACCGGGATCTCGGCCGAGCCGATGTGAGCCGTGTAGGCACCGCGGTGGCTCACCGGATGCTCGACGGTCCCGAGCACCATGAGCGTGGCATCGATGACCACGCTGAGGTGCCACTGGCCCCGCCGCACGAGCGCCTGACCCCGATGGAGCTGACTGTGGGAGATCCCCGCCAGGTTCACCGCAACGCGCCGGCCGGGACGGGCTTCCCGGAGGCTCGCGTGGTGGCTCTGCAGGCCACGCACCCGGACTCGGCGGCCTCCGGGCTCCACGACGAGCTGGTTATCGACGGCCAGCCGGCCGCCGGTCAAGGTGCCGGTGACGACGGTGCCCGAGCCCCGAACGGCGAATGAGCGGTCCACCCACAGCCGTGGGCGGTCGCTGTCCACGGCAGGGGGCGTGCTGCCGGCCAGGCGGCCGAGCGCGGCGACCAAGGCGTCTGTTCCGACGCGGGCGGGAACATCCACCGCCACCATCTCGGCTTCGGCTAGGAACGTCCCGGCCAGGTGCTCGGCCACCTCCCAGGCGGCGAGCTCACGGCTGTCGTCGTCGAGCCCCGCCACCTTTGTGAGCGCGACCACGCCGTGGGAGACTCCGAGCAGCTCAAGGATGCGCAGGTGCTCCTCGGATTGAGCCTTCCAGCCCTCGGTTGCGTCCACGACGAAGAGGCAGGAATCGACGGCCCCGACCCCGGCCAGCATGTTCTTCACGAACCTGGCATGGCCCGGAACGTCCACGAAGGCGATGTCCTCGCCGCCGGGGAGTGTCGTGGCTGCGAAGCCCAGATCGATCGTCATGCCCCGCGCCCGCTCCTCGGCCAGCCGGTCGGGGTCGACCCCAGTGAGGGCCCGGACCAGCGTCGACTTTCCGTGGTCGACGTGCCCGGCGGTGGCGATGACTCTCAACGCCCCGACAGCGCCGCGGCCACAAACCGGTCCTGATCAGTCAGGAACGTGTGTGGGTCGCAGACGGTGCACCCCCTCACGAGTCCGGCGATTGCTCGTGGGAGCCACGACCGAAGCGACCCCACTTCGTCGCCGTCGACGGCGACGCCCAGGGAACGGATGGTCACGCCGGCCAGGGTGCCCCCTTCCATCACCAACTCACAGTCCACCACTTGCCCTTGCACCGCGGGTTCGCAGGTCAAACACATGGCTGCTGCACAATTGTCGACCACCAGGGCCGCTTCTGCGCCGCATGCTTGGTCGGACGGGACGTGACGTGCACGCACCGGTTGCCGATTCGACCACCTTATGGGCCAGGTAATCGACCGACGACGGGCGCTCCGGCACAATCGGAGGCTAGCTCCGGCACCCCGTCAGCACAAGAACTTCGGAACGCGCATCCCTGCCTTGCCGTATGTGTCCGCCCGCGGCAGGACCGGGCCGGCGGTCAGACCCAACGCGAGTTCCCCTCGTCCAGTGCAGCGCCACCGCCTGCTCGGCGCTCTTGCCTCGGCGGTCCGGCCGTGCCGACAACCCGGCCAACGCACCCTGCTCGGCGGCGCGGCAGATCACCGCCACCGTCGAGCCGTCGACCTTCCACTTGTCCGCGGCCTCGCGCTGCGTGCCCTGCCCAACCGAGGGCGCTTCGCGGGCACTTCTGATGAGGCACGTCGCCGACCGTAATGCATCACGTCAAGATGCCCGCGAAAGTTGATCCATGCATCACGTAAGGAATGCCCGCGAAACCGGGGTCA
>NZ_VMQU01000183.1 GCF_007714205.1 Mycobacterium helveticum
GCGGCTCGACACCAACGCCACTTCCCAAACACATGCCGCATAACCCCCGACGAATTAACGGGCGAGACCACTTAGCGCGATCAGTCTGAACGAGGTTACGCAGCTCAGCATCGTTGCTGAGATGCGCACCCGGCTGGCGCTTGAGCAGTGCGTGGGCGGAATCGACGAGCGCTGGAAAATCTGTTAAAGCTGGAGCGACTTCCCCGCGTTCAGTAATCACGACCCGCGCGACGGACTCGGCAAGTTCCTTTAGCGCGGCAAAGAATCACGATCTGTCGGTGCCGCCCACGGCTTCCGCCAAACGATCGCGGTGAGCAACGACATGCGGTCCAGGCCTGCCCATCGATACCCAGCGGACGGTCAAGTGCAAGGTCATCTGACATACCGATCCCCTACTGTCCCGGTCGCGATAGTGAATGCCGATTACGAACCGGACGAGCGGTAGCCAAAGTACCAGCGCAAATACTGGCACTCGCCCGATGTGGTCCCAATGTGGTCCCACAGACCAGCGGCACCTACCGGGCCTCAGCCGGCTAAACCGCAGGTCAAAGCCTACTTCTCGTGGTCGGGCTGACAGGATTTGAACCTGCGACCACTTGACCCCCAGTCAAGTGCGCTACCAAACTGCGCCACAGCCCGCGTGCCGCCCTGCATCATCGGCAGCAGGTCGAAAGCCTACCTCAAGCCAGCCGCCCCCCCCGCCAAGCGACCTCACTCGTCCTGCGCCCTCCCTCATCAGGCCCCCGTCTGATCATGCCCCTGTCTGATCAGGCGTCGACATTGCCTTCCCGGGCCGGCAGCTACCGGGCTTGGGTGTGAGCTGAGGGCGGGCCTCGAGCGGCGTGTCCCCGCCGTGGCGTCACACCGGAAGCCGTCGGTTCACACTCGACGCGACGCTCAGCGCCGCTTGGCGGCCCGCTTCTCGCGCACCCGCACGTTGATGCGGATCGGGGTGCCCTCGAACCCGAACGTCTCACGCAGCCGCCGTTCCAGGAAACGCCGATAACCGGCCTCCAGAAAACCGGTGGTGAACAGCACGAACGTCGGCGGCCGGGCCGCGGCCTGGGTGGCGAACAAGATGCGAGGCTGCTTGCCGCCACGCACCGGCGGCGGCGTGGCCGCCACCACCTCCTTGAGCCAGGCGTTCAGCGGGCCGGTCGGTATGCGTGCATCCCACGACGCCAGCGCCGTCTCCATCGCCGGCACCAACTTCTGCACCGCGCGGCCCGTCGTGGCCGAGATGTTGACCCGCTGCGCCCACCTCAACTGCGCCAGCTCGCGGTCGATCTCCCGCTCCAACAGCTCGCGGCGATCCTCGTCGACCAGATCCCACTTGTTGAACGCGAGCACCAGCGCCCGTCCCGCCTCGATCACCATCGACAGCACCCGCTGGTCCTGTTCGGTCAGCGGCGCCGAGGCGTCGATCAGCACGACGACCACCTCGGCCGAGTCGATGGCCGAATGCGTGCGCACCGAAGCATAGAACTCGTGTCCACTGGCCTGCCCGACCTTGCGCCGCAGGCCGGCCGTGTCCACGAACCGCCACACCTTGCCACCCAGGTCGATCAGCGAGTCCACCGGGTCCACGGTGGTCCCGGCGACGTCGTGCACCACCGAACGCTGGTCACCGGCCAGCTTGTTCAGCAACGAGCTCTTGCCCACGTTGGGCTTGCCGACCAGCGCCACGCGCCGCGGACCGCCCGGCGCCGGGGCCACCTCGGACACCTCGGGCAGCACGGCCAGCACCGCGTCGAGCAGGTCGGCCACCCCGCGACCGTGCATCGCGCTGACCGGGTGCGGCTCCCCGAGGCCCAGCGACCACAACGCCGCCGCGTCCGCCTCGTTCTTGTCGCTGTCCACCTTGTTGGCGGCCAGGAAGACCGGCTTGCCCGAGCGCAACAGAATCCGGGCCGCGGCCTCGTCGGCGGCAGTCGCCCCCACGGTGGCGTCGACCACCAGGATCACCGCGTCGGCGGTGCGCATGGCCACCGACGCCTGTTCGGCCACCAGCTGCTGCAGGCCCTTGGCGTCGGGCTCCCATCCCCCGGTGTCCTGCACCACGAACCGCCGTCCGGTCCACAGCGCGTCATAGGAGACCCGGTCCCGGGTCACGCCGGGAACGTCCTGCACCACCGCCTCGCGCCGTCCCAGGATCCGGTTGACCAGCGTCGACTTGCCGACATTGGGCCGCCCCACCACCGCCACGACGGGCGCCGGGCCCGCGTCGGTTGGCTCGTCTAAGTCGAAACCGACGGAATTCCAATCACTTTCGTCGCTCCACGTCTCGTCCTGCGTCATCGCACCGCTCCGCTTCGCTGCTCGACCAACTCGAGGAGGTGCGCGATCACCTGCTCCTCGGTCATGTCGCTGGTGTCGACGACCACCGCGTCGGGGGCCGCGCGCAGCGGCGAGACCGCTCGGGTGGCGTCCAGATGGTCGCGGCGCCGCACATCGGCCAGCACGCGTTCGTAGTCGTCGCCCAGACCCGAGGCGAGGTTCTGATCGTTGCGCCGCCGCGCCCGCGTCTCGGCCGAGGCGGTCAGGAAGATCTTCACCGGAGCGTCCGGCAGCACCACCGTCCCGATATCGCGGCCCTCGACGACGACGCTGCCCGGACCCCCGGCCAGCTCCCGCTGCAGCGCGACGAGCCGCGCGCGAACGGCGGGAACCGACGACACCGCCGAGACCGCCCGGGTGACCTGTTCGCCGCGGATTTCCGCCGAAACATCCTCCCCGGCAAGGCAATAAATGAGATGGTCGGGGTCGTGGCCGACCGCCAAGTCGAGCGTCGACGCGAGAGCGGCAACGGCCCCGGCGTCGGCCGGGTCGACCCCGGCGCGCAACACCGCCAGCGTCACGATCCGGTACATCGCGCCGGTGTCCAGGTAGCGGGCTCCCAGGGCGCGCGCCAAACCTCTTGACACCGAGGACTTTCCGGTCCCAGCCGGGCCGTCGATGGCTACCACGACGTTCACAGGCCCACCGCTTTGTAGAGTTGCCCGACCTCGCCGCGGCTCAATGCCCGGATGCTGCCGGGCCGCTGCTCCCCCAACGACACCGGCCCGAGCTCGACGCGCACCAGCGCCTCCACCGGGAAACCCGCCGCCCCCAGCAGCCGGCGCACGATCCGGTTGCGCCCCTCGTGCAACGTCAAGCGCACCAGCGTCTTTCCGGGAATTGCGTCCATCACGGCGAAATCATCGACCCGCGCGGGGCCGTCGTCCAACTCGATGCCCGCGCGCAGCCGCTTGCCCAGCCCGCGCGGCACCGAACCGGTCACGGTCGCCAGGTATGTCTTGGGCACCTCGTGAGAGGGGTGCATCAAGCGGTGCGCCAGTTCGCCATCGTTGGTCAGCAGGATCAGCCCCTCGGTGTCGGCGTCGAGGCGCCCGACGTGAAACAGGTTCCTGGTCCCGCGCACTTTGCGTTCCACCAGATCGCCGATGCAGGGCCGGCCGCGATCGTCGGACATGGTCGAGTGCATGCCGCGGGGCTTGTTCAGCGCCAGGTAGACCATCGAGTCGTCGGCGACCACCCTGGCCCCGTCGACGCGGATCACCGAGGCGTCGGGATCCACGCGGGTTCCCAGCTCGGTCACCACCTTCCCGTCCACCTCGACGCGACCCTCGAGGATCAGCTTCTCGGCGGCGCGCCGCGACGCAATCCCGGCCTGGGACAACACCTTTTGGAGACGCACACCCTCGGGTTCGAGCATCACTCGTGGTCCACGTCGAACGACAGCGCCTTCTGAGCCGGAGCGCCCCCGGCGAGTTTGACGAAACGCGGCTCACTGTCCAGGGATTCGCTGAGCTCCTCGATCGCGTCGACGTCGGGAAGCAGCGGTGCGATGTCGGGCAGGTCGGCCAGCGAGGTCAGACCCAGCCGCTCCAGGAACAGCGCGGTGGTCGCGAACGTCACCGCGCCGCTGTCCTCGTCGGTGCCCGCCTCGGTGATCAGGCCCCGCGCCAGCAGGGTGCGCATCACGGCGTCCACGTTGACGCCCCGGACCGCGCTCACCCGTGCCCGGGTCACCGGCTGGCGGTAGGCCACGACGGCCAGCGTCTCCAGCGCGGCCCGGGTGAGCTTGGAACGCGCGCCGTCCAGCAACAGCTTCTCGACATACGGGGCGAACCTGGCCCGCGTGTACATCCGCCAACCCTCGTCGGTGTTGCGCAGGTCGATGCCGCTGTCGCGTTCGGTGAGTTCCGCCGACATCTGCTGCAGCCTGGCGGCGATCCGGTGGGCGGGCTGCTGGGTGACAGCGGCCAGCGCTTCGACCGTCACCGGACTGTCGACCACCAGCAACAGCGCCTCGAGCACGGAGCCGAGTTCGTCGGCGTCCATGGGCGCCGCCTCGGCGATGTCGGGAATGCCCGCGTCGAGATCGACGCCGGTCGCGTCGTCAGTCATTGGCGGCGCTCCTCACGACTCGTCCCGGACTTCTGCCAGGGCCTCGTTGGTCTGACGCTCCCCGGTCCACGAAATTTGAAGCACGCCAAGCGGCTCCGACTGGTCGAATGCTACCGTCCGGCTCCGATAGAGTTCGAGCAGCGCCAGGAAGCGCCCGACGACCTCCATCGGCGCCCGACAGTCGGCGACCAACTCCGAAAACGAGGCCCACTGGCCGCTGCCCCGCGCCTCCAGGATCGCCAGCAGTTTTTTGGCCTGCTCGGGGACCGAGACCTGCAGCTCGTGCAGATGCCCGGTGCTCACCGTCGGCGCCGGTCGCGGCGTGAACACGATCGCGGCGATCTGGGCGAACCGCTGGGCGTCGACACCGAGCATCACCTCGGGCAGCAGTTCGGTGAACCGGTCTTCCAACGACACCGCGCGCGGATAGCTGCGCAGCGCGGTGGCTTCCAGTTCGGCGAACATCTCCGCGACGTGTTTGAACGCACGGTACTGCAGCAGCCGCGCGAACAGCAGGTCGCGCACCTCCAACAGCGCCAGGTCCTCCTCGTCGTCGACCTGCCCGGCCGGCAGCAGCCGGGCCGCCTTCAGGTCCAGCAGGGTCGCCGCGATCACCAGGAACGCGGTGGTCTCCTCCAGCTCGAGCCGCGGCCCGATCTCCCGGGTGTAGGCGATGAAATCGTCGGTGACCTGGTGCAGCGCCACCTCGGTGACGTCGAGGCGATGGGCGAAGATCAGCTGCAGCAGCAGATCGAACGGCCCCTCGAAGTTGGTCAGCCGGACCTGAAAGCCGTTCTTGGGTGCCGCCTCACCGTGAGCGCCGCCCGTCACGCGCCGAATCGGTCGATGAACTCGCGGGCCAGCGCGCGGTAGGCGATGGCGCCGGTCGATTTCGGTGCCCAGGTGGTGATGGGCTCGCCGGCCACGCTGGTCTCCGGGAACCGGACGGTCCGGCTGATGACGGTGTCGAACACCAGGTCGCCGAACCGCTCCACAACACGGGCCATCACCTCGCGCGCGTTGACGGTGCGGGGGTCGTACCGGGTGATCAGGATGCCGCTGATGTCCAACTTGGGGTTGAGCCGGTCGCGCACCTTGTCGACGGTGTCGGTGAGCAGCGCCAGCCCGCGCAGCGAGAAGAACTCGCACTCGGTGGGGATCACCACGCCGTCCGAACAGGCCAACCCGTTCACGGTGAGCAGGCCCAGCGACGGCTGGCAGTCGATCAGGACGTAGTCGTAGCGGTCCAGCACCGGGTGCAGCGCGCGGCCCAGGGTCTGTTCGCGGCCCACCTCGTTGACCAACTGGATCTCGGCCGCCGACAGGTCGATGTTGCTGGGCACCAGGTCCAGGTTCTTGACCCGGGAGTGCACCAGCACGTCGTCGATCGACACCCGCGACTCGACCAGCACGTTGTGGATCGTCTTTTCCAACTCGTAGTGCGGCACCCCCAGCCCTGCCGACAGCGCGCCCTGCGGGTCCATGTCGACCAGCAGCACCCGCCTGCCGTACTCGGCGAGGGCGGCGCCCAGGTTGATCGTCGACGTCGTCTTCCCGACGCCACCCTTCTGGTTGCACATCGCGACGACCTTGGCCGGGCCGTGCGAGGTGCGCGGCTGCGGCTCCGGGATCGCCCGCGGCGGTCGCCCGGTCAGACCGAGCTCGGCGCCGTTGTCCGGCCGATCGGTCATGGCGGGGGTGTTCGCGAAGTGAACATCGCAGGAAAGTCTAACGGCTCCGCGCGCCGACACCGGGCGACCCGCAGGGCGATTTACCTGCGAATATGCCGGACCGCCGCGGGTTGGCGCCCATTCGAGTGCGCAGGCTTCACACCTGCCCCACCAGTACCAGCGGAGCGGCCACCAGGTGGGTCGCGGAAGCGCTGTCGCTTTTGCCGAGCACCGCGTCAGTCGCGGCGCCGGCCGCCGGCGTGACGGCCTATCGTGGCCTTCATGGACCTCAGAAAACGGGTACCGCTGCTGCGCTGGTCGGTCTGGCGGATGGCCACCGGGGTCCGCAACATCACCACGACGGGCCAGATCGGTGACGGGCGGGAAGCGGCCGCGGTGAGGTACGTCCTGCACCACGCCCGACCCGGCGACATCGACGACGTGCTGGCCGCCATCGACAAGTTCGCCTACGAGAAGTCCCTGCTGATCAACGTGGGCGACGAGAAGGGAAAGCTTCTCGACGCCGCCGTGCGCCGCGCCGATCCCGCGCTCGCACTCGAGCTGGGCACGTACTGCGGCTACGGCGCCCTGCGGATCGCCCGGGCCGCTCCGAACGCCAGGGTGTTCTCCGTCGAACTCGCCGAGGCCAACGCCGCCAACGCCCGGCAGATCTGGGCCCACGCCGGGGTTTCAGACCGGGTGACGTGCGTCGTCGGCACCGTCGGCGACGGCGGGCGCACCTTGGACGCGCTGGCCAATCAGCACGGATTCAGCTCCGGCGCACTGGGATTCGTTTTCCTTGACCACGACAAGGACGCCTACCTCGATGACCTGAAGAGCATCCTGGACCGGGGCTGGCTGCGGCCGGGAGCGATCGTGGTCGCCGACAACGTCAGGGTCCCGGGCGCGCCGAAGTACCGCGCCTACATGCGCCGGCAGCAGGGCACGCTGTGGAACACCGTCGAGCACAAGACCCACCTCGAGTATCAGTCCCTGGTCTCCGACCTGGTGCTGGAATCCGACTACCTGGGCTGACCGCCCCCGGGGGGGGGGGGGGGGGGGCGCCCGCGCGCCCGGGGGGGGGGGGGGGGGGGGGGGGGGGGGGGGGGGGGGGGGGGGGGGGGGGGGGGGGGGGGGGGGGGGGGGG
>NZ_VMQU01000184.1 GCF_007714205.1 Mycobacterium helveticum
GAGTTTCTCCACCTCAAGGCGCACCTTGAGGTGGATGCCATCCACCCACAAATACAGGTAATCGGTGCTGGATAAGTGAGTTTTCGCGTCGGCTCGTCACGCAGTTGACGTGACCCGTCGGAACTGCGGAAGTGCCAGGTTGCCTCGTGATTCGAAGACCACCTCGACAGCCATACCGACCCGCACTTCATCGACGTTGCATTCGATCACGTTGGTCATCATTCGAGGTCCTTCTTCCAGCTCCACTATCGCCAAGACGTAAGGAGCGGTGAAAGCTGGCGACGGGGCCTGACGGACGACGGTGTAGGTGACGATCGTCGCTTTTCCCGAAGGTTCTTGCCAATCCAGATCCGCAGCCCAGCAGTATGGGCACCAAGGGCGGGGATGATGATGGAATCGCTTGCACTCCCGACATTTCGGGAGCACAAACCGCCCGACAGCTGCCTGCTGCCAGTACACGGCCGTGCTGTCAGTCACGGTGGGCATGGGAGCAGTTGTCACGGCGTCCTCCCCAAGAGTACGGTCGAATGGTCTGCCATCATGCCGCCGTAAGTGTGTACCAATGCTATTTCTGCAGACACTTGACGATCCGCAGCCTTCCCCATCACTTGGCGCGCAGCTTCGATCAGCATCGACATTCCCGACGCGTCGCCGGTGTGTCCGAATGACAGCAGACCCCCGTAGGTGTTCACCGGAAGGTCACCGCCGGGCGCCCCCCGCCCATCCAGGAAGAAGTGGCCACCTTTAGCTGCCGCCACCAGCCCCGTTTCCTCCAACAGCAGTATCGGGTTGATCGTGAAGGCATCGTACAGTTCGGCCACCTGCACGTCCGAAGGCGAAAGATCGGCCATTTCGAACGCGGCACGCGCTGACACGCTGGCACCCATTGTTGCGAAGTCGCTGGTGTGGGTGATGTTGCCGTGATCGTGGTGTTCACCGAAGCCCAATACATAGGCCGGTTGGTCGGTGATTTCCCGCGCGCGGTCACCATGGGCCACTAGGAACACGGCGCCACCTTCACACGGTACTGAGCAGTCCAGCAAATTGAACGGCCACGCGATAGGTCGTGAAGCCAGAACCATCTCGACGGTGAGCGGACCCGCGTTGCGCATCAAAGCATCTGGATGCCGTAACGCCCACTCGCGGCTCGAGACCGCCACGGCGGCAAGAGCATCGCGGCTCGTTCCGCGTTCGGCCATATGCCGCGTGGCGGCTAAGGCGTAAAGGGCTGGGATGAAGCTGCCGTATGGGTACTCAAAGTCCGGGTGGCTGATCATGCGCGCCATTGCGTTGGCGCCGCCTCCCCGCCCCACCTTGGGGAATTTCCCCGCACCGATACAGAGCACCGCGTTTGCAAGGCCGGCGCTGATTGCAAGTGCAGCCCGCGACAGCATGATCGTGTAGGTCGCCCCACCGACGTTGACAGTCTCACAAAAGCGCGGCCGGATGCCCAACACGTCATTGAGGCGCTCGTGGACGAAGATGTCGGCACCCGCACCGCTGGCCATGCCGGACGGGCAAACCAGCAGGCCGTCCACATCGCGGGGACCAAGTGAATGGCTCTGCAGAAACCGACGAAGCACCAACTCCTGCATGCCCGCGCCGTCGTGGCCTTCGTACTTTCCTGGCGGTAGTTCTTCTACTGCGGCGATAGCCGGCTCGCTGGCAAGTGCCCAAGTTCTCACGTTGACCTCATGGAAGCAGCCACCCAAACCTAGTCGACGTTCAGTATGACCGTGGAAGCGCGAGACTATGCTGCGCAACATAATTGAGGATCATCTCCCGGCTGATCGGTGCCGTCCGCATCAACCGCGCCGGTCCCCACAACGTCGCCAACCCGTACTCCGTAGCCAGACCGTTGCCGCCATGCGTCTGAATCGCTTGGTCCAGCGCAAGGATTCCGGCTTCAGCTGCCGCGTACTTGGCCATATTCGCCGCCTCGCCGGCCCCTGCCTCGCCGGCATCGTGTAAGGCGGCCGCCCGTTGGGTCATCAAGCGTGCGAGTTCAACCTGAATTTTGGCGTGCGCCAGCGGATGAGCGACTCCCTGATGTGCCCCTATAGGGGTGTCCCACACCCTGCGCTCCCGGGCGTAGGTACATGCCTTGTTTAACGCGTACCGGCCGATCCCATTGCCCAGCGCCGCCCCCATTATCCGTTCCGGATTCAGACCAACGAATACCTGCCGCAGTCCCTCGTCCCGAGCGCCGATCAAGTTGTCACCGGGAACACGTACATCGTCGAAGAACAGGGTGAACTGTTTCTCCGGTGTCACGGCTTGCACGGGAATCAGAGTCTTCTGCAGGCCGGCAGCGTCCGTGGGAACCACCATCAGCGACAGCCGGCCGCGCCCACGCTCGTCAGTACCCGTTCGGGTGACCACCAAGATGGCTTGCGCCTCGTCCACTCCCGAGATGTAGTACTTGGTGCCACGCAGAACCCAGTCGGCGCCGTCCCGCTTGGCGGTCGTCGCTATGTTGTGCGAGTTTGAGCCCGCGTCGGGCTCGGTGATCGCAAACGACATTATGATCTCGCCGCTCGCAATGCCCGGAAGCCAACGCCGTTTCTGCTCGTCGGTTCCGAACGCTTGGATGATGGTGCCACAAATGGCCGGCGACACCACCGTCATCAACAACGGGCACCCCGCCGCCGCCAACTCCTCTCCCACGGCATGCAGTTCGTAGATACCCCCACCGCCACCGCCGTACTCCTCGGCAATATTCACCCCGAGAAAACCTTGCTTACCTACCTCCTGCCACAGTTCCGTAGACTTCTCGCCCCCCAGGGATTTGGTCAGGTAGTAATCGTGGCCGTACGACTTCCCGATGGCCGCAACCGCCGCCCGCAGATCCCGCCGTTCCTGGCTCTCTGATATCTCCATACCGCTCAACCCCTTGAATCACCCGCAGGTCCGGGTTTGCACCGGCCACGACAAACTTCAGGCGACACACCGAGGAATTCGAGGGAAGCTTCCGTCACCGCTCGACAGCAGCGTAATCGCCCGGTGATACGTTATCGGCCGTTAACATTGACGCGCAAGTCCGCGTGTCGGTAGTGCGTCGACTTCCAGTGACCGGCTTTACGCCACGCCGGATACGTGATTTCTCGGCAGCAGCCGGAGTCGTTCTAATCCCCAGCCCATGAGCAGAAAGGCAATCTCGCCCCTCTGGCGTGGCGCAACGTCGACAACTTCGGGAAGCTCGATTCGCTTGACCCGGACGCCGGGCCTCGGGTCACTGCCGAGCGGTGTCAAGACAGCGTACGCTAACGCCAATTAACAGGCCCGCGGCCAAGAGCTTTGCGGTCGACGGCCGGGGACAGAGAGGAGGAAAACACGATGCCCGGAACGATGCTGATTGCTGCGGGGGTCACCGGCAAAGGACGGCTGGCCGGGCGCGCCGCATTCGTGCCCTTTGTCGATCCGGCAGTCGGCGGGATACCGCCAAGCGCGCCGCCGCCTAGTGCCGACATCGCGGCGGCAAGCGCCGAGGCGGCGCAGGAGTGCGCATGAGTGCCAGCGTGCGGATCGGTGCTGGTGCCGGCTATTGGGGTGACATGGTGGATCCCGCGGTGGAACTCATTGAGCAGGGCGGTGTCGAGTTTGCCTGCTTCGACCTGCTGGCCGAGTTGACCGTTGCGCTCCTTACCCGTGCCAAGATGCGTGACCCGGGTAAAGGGTACGTGCCCGATGTCGAACCCATTCTGCGTCAGGCGCTGCCCGCTGCCCGCCGTAACGACGTCGGCATCGTGACCAATGGGGGCGGAGCGAACCCGGGTGCCGCCGCACTGGCCGCTGCGCGAGTGGCCTGTGACGCCGGATATCCCGACACCCGCATCGGAACCATTGAGGGCGACGACTTGACGGGGAGAATCGCCGAAATCAGGGATTCGGGTTGGCAATTCGCGCACCTTGAGTCCGGCGAAGAAGACATCGACCGCATCGCCGACCGGATCGTCGCTGTCTCGGCGTACACCGGCTCCGACGGGATCATTGACGCACTTGACGGCGACGCCGATGTCGTGATCGGCGGCAGGCTTGCCGACTCTGCGCTTTATTGCGGGCCGCTCATGCGCCACTTCGGGTGGATATTTGAGCGTAATCCCGACCTGATCGGCGCCGCGCTTACCGTCGGTCATGTACTGGAGTGTGCGGGCATCGCGACCGGCGGCATGTCCTCGCAGTGGCGGCTGTCGCGTGATCCGTGGCGGCTCGGGTTCCCGATGGCCGAGATGTCGGCTGACGGCACCGCTGTGATCAGTAAGGTGCCGGGCTCGGGTGGGGTGCTCAACGAGTGGACCATCAAAGAGCATTTGCTTTACGAAGTGCACGACCCGTTCTGCTATTTGCTGCCCGACGGTGTCGTCGACATGGGCGGTGTCGAGGTCAAAGAACTCGGCCCCGACCGCGTGCAGCTCACGGGCATGACCGGCCGCCGACGGCCGGACACGCTCAAGGTGCAGATCGGCTACGAGGACGGCTACCTCGCCGAGGGGCGCACGATGATCCCCTGGCCCGATGCTCTGGAGAAGGCCGACTTCTGCGAGAGGCTAGTGCGCGGCCGCATCAAGTACCTGGGTGTCATTCCGCAGGAGATGCGTTTCGACCGTGTCGGTTGGGACGCGCTGGCCGGCCCGGTGGCCCCACGACCGGCACCCGACGCCCAGCCCAACGAGGTCGAGCTCCGGATGGTGGCCAAGTGCCGCACCCGCAGCGAGGCCGAGGTCGCCCGCCGCGCGATGCTGCTGCCAGCGACGGCCGGTCCGGTGGGTACCGCCTTCGGCGCGCCGCTGGCGGTGCGCAAGGTGATAGCGCTGTGGCCGACCCTGGTACCGCGTGAGTTCGTCCCACAGCACGTCCGTGTCCAGGCCGCCAAGGAGATGCTCGATGCCCACCATTGACGAGTTGGCGTTCGTGCGTTCAGGCGACAAGGGTGACATCTCCAACGTCGTGGTGCTCGCCCGCGACGCCGAGGCTTTTGCCGCGCTGCAACGCGGACTGCGGCCGGAGGCCATCACCTCCTTCATGAAGGGTCTGGTCACCGGAACCGTGACGATCTACACGCTGCCTCGCCTGCATGCGTTCAACATCGTCATGCGGGGAGCCCTCGGCGGCGGCGCAACCGCAACACTGCGCTTCGACGAGACCGGCAAGTCGATGTGTTCGATCCTGTCCCGCATGCCCCTGCCCGAACCCGCCATCGAAGGGAAGGCAACACCGTGAGCTCCCACACCAACGATGTCACCGGGCTCGGGATGGCGTTCGGCACTCTAGAGGAGGGCCGGTCCTGGGTCGGTCGTCGCTCCGAGCCAAAGCAGGCGTGGTTTCCGATCGACCGATCGATGATCCTCTACTACTGCTCTCTGGTTGAGGACGCCAACCCACGGTACTGGGAGGGCGACGAGTGCCCACCGGGCCTGCTGATGACCCTGGGCATGAACCCGCAATGGGCGCCCGCGCACCTGCACCGCGAGGACGGGCTTTTCGCGCTCAACGTTCCCCTGCCCGGCCACCACATCATCAACGCCTCCACCACCACCGAGCTGGAGCGCCGACCCCGAGTCGGTGACCACGTTTGGATAGTCGAGGAGATCGTCTCGCTATCCGACGAGAAGACGACTCGGCTGGGAACCGGCGTCTTCATCACATCGCTTACCACCTACACCGACCAGCACGGCGAGAACATCGCCCGCAACACCAACGTCCTGTTCCGCTACGACACAGCCCAGTAAACCCGGGGGCGCTCATGACCAAGATCAGCACTGCAGACATCAAAGGCCTTACCTTCGATGACGTCATTGTCGGCGACGAGATCACGCCGGTGTCGATTCCTATCACCTACAAGCGGGTCTGCATGAACGCCGCGGCGACGTGGGACTGGTTCCCGGGCCATCACGATCCGGAGTACGCACGCAGCCAGGGCCAGCGAACGATCTACCTGTCGACGCTGTTCTTTCACGGCTTCATCGACCGGGGCCTCACCGACTGGGCGGGCCCCGACGCGCTCCTGCGCCGGCGCAAGATATCGATGATCAAGTCGATCTACCCGGGACAGACCGCGACCCTTACCGGGCGGGTGGTGGCCAAGCGCCAAGACCGCGGAATGCGCCTGGTCGACCTGGAACTGGCAGTGTCCAGCGAGGAGGGCATATGCGTGCCCAGTGAGGCGACCTTGCAACTGCCGGCCGGTCGGCGGTAATCGAGAACTTCGACAGCCGTCGCTGCATCATCGTTGCCTACGTTCCTGCGCCAGCTCGACCGGGGGACGACCCGCTCTGGATCGCGTAGCTCTGCGGCTCTGGCGACGACGGCGCGCGTCGCTTTGAAGGCTGCCGGTAGATCAGTAACAGTGGTTCCTACAAGGCCTGCTTCCTTCTTATACCCACCACTTCAAAGACGACGTGGCCCCGCGCCAGCGACCTCGATCCGCTATACGCGGGCTTTGGGATGCTACAGGGGGCCGCACCAACGAAAAGCTGGCTGGCTTATCGTGATATCCGTTTCCTCGGATTGGGATCCGAGCCTGACAAGCTACCTCATCGCAACATCCGCACGCGGGGTCCTTCGCCCATTGACGCAAGCACTACCGTCCAACCAGTACGGGCTTGCTGTGATGGATCGGGTGCTTCGGGCGGCGCTCATCGCGTCCCGCCCACGCCCAGGACTGCGCGTAAGGCTGGTCGACACCGTCTTCGCCGGCGATCGAGTGAGGGGAGATTGGGTCGTCGCACCGAACGTCAACCCGGACGGGCCACCGATCCTTTACATTCACGGCGGCGCATTTTCGATGTGCTCTCCCAAAACCCATCGCGGTCTGCTGGGCGAACTGTCTGCCGCGTCGCTGCGCCCGGTCTTCGCGGTCCGCTATCGATTGGCTCCGCGTTACCCGTATCCGGCGGCTGCTGACGACGCACTGAGGGCCTACCGGTGGTTGGCGGGCTCTGAAGAATCGACATCAGCCCGCACGGTAGCGATCGCAGGCTGTCAACGGCAATCGAAAACTGATCAGGAGTCGGCCGCGCACTGGTCAGTATTCACTTGCCGCCGACACAGGCGATTCGGCGGGCGGCCAACTCGCCGTCGCGACCTCGTTGGGCGCGCTCGCACATCGCTCCCCGCCGCCCGATGGCAT
>NZ_VMQU01000185.1 GCF_007714205.1 Mycobacterium helveticum
CCATCAGCGCGCAGCCACCATCAACCAGATCACCGAAAACAAGATCATCACAAGCCGGCTGAAAAATCAGGGTCAGATCCGTACCGTTCTGGAAACTTTCCGCGACCGGCTGTTCACCGAGATCTTCCCGGGACGCTCCACCGTGCCGAAGACTTTGATCTTCGCCAAGGACGACAACCACGCAGAGGAGATCGCCACCCAGGTCCGCGAGGTGTTCGGCAAGGGCAACGATTTCGCGGCAAAGATCACCTACAACGCCCGCAACGCCAAAGAACAGCTCCAGGCCCTGCGGACGAGCCCGTCGCTGCGTATCGCGGTGACCGTCGACATGATAGCCACCGGAACCGACGTCAAACCGCTGGAATGCGTGTTCTTCATGCGTGATGTGCGCTCCGCCCAGTACTTCGAGCAAATGAAGGGTCGTGGCGCGCGCACGATCGCCTCGGCCGACTTCCAGGCGGTCACGCCCGACGCGGAAAACAAGACCCGCTTCGTCATCGTCGATGCAATCGGCGTGACCGAGCACCCCTTCGTCGAGCCCCCGCTGAATCGGCAGAAGTCGGTCAGCCTCAAGAAGCTCCTCGACAAAGCCGCCGCCCTTACTCTCACCGAGGACGAGGCGGCAACCCTGGCGTCACGGCTGGCGAAACTCGAACTCGCGCTTACCGATGAGGAGCGGCACGAACTCGACGAGGCCGCAGGCCAATCCGTCCGCGATATCGTCAGGGCACTCGTGGACGCGGTCGATCCGTCCACTGGATCGGCTGATGCGATCGAGCGGGCCGTCGAGCCGATCGCGGCCAACCCGGAGCTGCGCAATCGAATACTCGAACTCCGCGCCGCCCACGACCGGGTCATCGACGAGGTCAGCAGTGACGAACTCGTCGAAGCCGGGGGAGTGGTCGACACGGATCGCGCCTGGTCGATCGTGGAGTCGTGGCGGGCCTACCTTGATGAGCATCGCGACGAAATCACCGCGATCCAACTCGCTTACGAGGCTGGTGAGCATCGAATCGATTTCGCGTACATTCAGGGACTTGCTGCCCGTATCGCTCGGCCGCCGCACAACTGGACGCCCGACATCATCTGGAACGCCTACGCGGCGATCGACTCGCCCAAGGTGCGGAACTGTGCCACGCACACCCTCACTGATCTCGTGCCACTGATCCGGTACACCATCGGCGTCGACGACGAACTTGTTCCCTACGGTGAGCGAGTGCATGAGAAGTACGCGGCGTGGTTGGCTCAACAGGAACAGGCTGGTGTGGTGTTCAACGACACCGAGCGCTGGTGGCTGGACCGGATGGTGTCGGTGATCGCCAACTCCGCCGGGATCCGCGTGGAAGACCTTGACGACGCGCCATTCATCGAGCGGGGTGGGACCGATGGGGCGTTGCGGGATTTAGGTGACCGGGCCGGCGATCTCGTCGAACAGCTCAACGCGGAGCTGACCGCGTGAGCGTCCCCAAATTTGTGACCGTAGCGGACGTAGCGACAGTTGATTCAGGGCCGGCATTCAAGAGTGCACATTTTGGTGAAGAGGGCGCCGGCATCCGGCTCTTGCGCGGTGACAATATCGAACCCGGATCACTCCGTTGGGCGCGAACCAAGACCTGGCCCCGCGAGCTGCTCAAAGGCTATGAGCATCTAGCCGTTCACGAGGGCGACCTAATCCTCGGCATGGACCGCCCTGTCATTTCGACTGGACTGAAACTTGCACGCGTAACGAAAGCGGATCTGCCAGCTTTGCTGGTCCAGCGAGTCGCCCGTATCCGGGCTAACAATATTGACGATCGCTACCTCTACTACTGGCTAACATCCCAGGAATTCATCAGGCACCTGCAAGGCTCAGCAACGGGCACGCAACTCCCGCACGTCACCTTGACGAGCATTAGAGAGTTTCGTGTCCCACGGTTTGATGTCGAATGCGAGCGCCGCATCGTCGACCTCCTCGAAGACCACCTCTCCCGCATCGAGGCAGGAGAGAGGTGGCTTTCCGTCGGAAAGCGCAAGCTCGAAGCGCTTTGGTTAGCTGCCCTGTCAGAATCCAGGCGGACACTTGGCGGTGTACAGACAAGGACGATTGGAGACATTGCTGAGACGGCGCTCGGCAAGATGCTCGACGCGAAGAAGCAGCTTGGTAGACCCACTCCGTACCTGCGAAACGTCAATGTGAGGTGGCGCGAGTTTGACCTGTCCGATGTACAACTCACGCCGCTCACTGAGAGCGAAGTGCAGTGGTTCGACGTGCGACCAGGCGACGTGATGGTATGCGAGGGCGGCGAGCCGGGTCGATGCGCTGTGTGGCGCCGCCCAGTCGGTGAGGTCGCGTTCCAGAAAGCGCTTCACCGCATCAGGGTGCGGAACTCTGGCGAAGTGCTCCCAAGTTTCCTTGCACTCATGCTGGAAGAAGCCATTCGCTCAGGCCGCTGCAACCGCATGTTCACAGGCACGACCATCAAGCACCTGCCACAGGAGAAGCTCCGGGTCATCGAGATTCCGGTCCCCGCCTTGGACACCCAGCGGCGGGCTGTCGACCGTCTTGCCAAACTTGTTGAAGCGCAGGTGCGGCTTCGCGCCGCGATTACGAATGGCGCGGCGCGTTCGGTTGCGATGCGTCGCTCTCTCCTGACCGCAGCCTTCTCCGGACGTTTAATCGCAGTGAAGTCCAGCTTGCCGTCAGCCGAGGAATTGACCCACGCATGAGCCATAAGCAGGTCAAGCTGTTGCTCGTCCACGACACACAAGGCGGATTGACGACGGCTGAGGTCACAAACCGGACCGGCGATGTTCTGTCGAACAGTCGCTCCGACCTGGCAGAACTCGTTCACCACGACGAGGCCCAGCGCACCGCGAGGCAAGTGCGGCGACGTGTCGGAGGGCACTGTGATTATCGGTAAAGCGTTCTCGCTGGTAAGTGCAGAATTGTTCGAAACGTCGTGCGCTCGACGGTGGTGACGACTTACCGGAACGCTGACCTAAGGAGGTAGTTACGATGATCAAGGAGATCGAGCTCCGTCTCGTTGATGCTCCCGCCCCTAGCGGCGAGATTGCGGTCAAGGACCTAGCCGCCCTCGCGACTGCTCTGCAGGAATTGACGACTCGAATCAGCCGCGACGTAATCAATACGCCCGGGCCCGGCCGTACGAGGCAGTTCATGGAGGAACTCTCGCAACTGCGGCTTCATGCAGTTGAACCCGGAAGCACTGTCCTTCGGTTCAGCAAGGGGCCGACTGACAAACTCGACGTCGACCTGCCCGAACAAGCCGTGGCGGACGAGCGCTTCTGGGAAATTGTTCAGGCTATGGGTGAGGACCGTCGCCCCGATTGGGCTACCGATCTCATAGCGGAGAGCGTCGGCAAGTTGGTCAACGCCGTTCAAGCCGCAGCGCCCACCGTAGTCCTGGGCTCGCCTTCGCGGCCCGACGTGCGGATTGTCTCGTCGGCGGTGCACGTCGAAACGTGGACACCCGTACGCGTTCACCCGGGAGGCATCATGACTGTCACCGGCCGACTGGAGAAAGTTGACTTACGGTCGCACGAGTTTCGCGTCCGCGACGACGTCGATCAAACTGTGGACCTCAAGCATGTCCAAAGCGATACCACCGCAGCGCAGCTCGTTGGTCAGTGGGTGGTTGCTCGGGGTGATGCCGTGCTGCATGAATCGGGTCGGCTTGTCGTGCTGGACAATGCCAGCGTCTCGCACGTTGGCGATCCGGCAGCCGAGCACATGGACCGCAGCATCACGACGCTCGAGGAGATCCTGGCCAGCGCCCCCGGACCGGACATCGACGGCGGGATCGACCTAACTGATGACGAATTCCAGGCGTTTCTTGAGGCGGCGCGTTCGTGAATCAGGTAGCGGCGACGGTGGTCGACACCGACGTCTTCAGCCTGATGTACCTACGCCGCGCTAACAGTGATTCGCGTGTCGCTGGTTGGCGCGAATACCTGACCGGCCGACGGGTGCTCATTTCATTTCAGACCAGAGCTGAGGTGCTTGCGGGCGCGCGAAGCGCCCAGTGGGGTGATCGACGGATGGCCGAAACGATCGAGATTCTTGACCGTACGCCCACGATCCGTCCTGACAACGAAGTGGTGGACGCGTATGCACAGCTGGCTGCCGAGTGCCGCAGGCTCGGCCATGGCTTACACGCCCGAGAGCACACCGGCGATCGGTGGGTAGCTGCCTGTGCCATCGCCAAGCGGCTTGATCTATTGGCCGGAGACGCGATCTACCAGGGCGCGCCAAACCTCGTCGTGCATAGCTGACCAGAAGGGCAAACTACTGTGTCTGATTCTCGGCGTCTGGTCGACAAACTCTGGGCTTACTGCAATGTGCTGCGCGACGACGGTGTTGGTGTCATCGAGTACACCGAGCAACTCACGTACCTGCTGTTCCTAAAGATGGCACACGAGCGGGCGACGAGAAAGCTCAACCCGCAGCAGATCGTTCCCAACGAATACTCCTGGCAGAAGCTCCTCGATGCCGAGGGAACGGACCTTGAGGTCGTATACACGAAGATCCTCGTCGGGTTGGCGCAGCAGCCGGGCACGCTTGGCACGATTTTCCGTAAGGCCCAGAACAGGATTCAGGACCCGGCGAAGCTCAAACGCCTCATCGTGGATTTGATCGACAAAGAGAACTGGTCTGCATCGGGCACAGATCTCAAAGGCGACGCCTACGAGGCGCTGCTCTCCAAGGGCGCCTCCGACAAGGGGTCGGGTGCAGGCCAGTACTTCACCCCGCGTGACCTCATCGGGGCGATCGTCGATGTCATCGACCCCACCCCCGCCGACATCGTCGTGGACCCGGCCTGTGGGACGGGTGGCTTCCTCCTCGTCGCCCATGAACACGCCGCGCAAGGGGCCGAGAACCTCACACCGACGAAGCGCAAACACCTGCGTGACGATTTCGTCACCGGATACGAGCTCGTCGACGGAACAGCGCGACTGGCTGCGATGAACCTGCTGCTCCACGGCATCGGAACTGCAGACGGCGGCTCACTCATCGATGTTCGCGACGCACTCATCTCTGACCCGGGGCGGCGCTGGTCGGTGGTGCTGACCAACCCGCCGTTCGGCCGCAAGTCGTCGTTGACGATGGTCGGTGCCGATGGCCGGGAGGTGCGCGAAGACGTCGAGATCGAACGGCAGGACTTCGTCGTCACGACCAGCAACAAGCAGCTCAATTTCCTGCAGCACATCATGACCATTCTCGACATCAACGGCCGCGCCGCCGTCGTCCTTCCAGACAACGTCCTCTTCGAGGGCGGCGCCGGCGAGACGTTACGACGAAAGCTGTTGGCCGACTTCGACCTACATACGATCCTTCGCTTGCCCACCGGCATTTTCTACGCTCAAGGTGTAAAGGCCAACGTGCTCTTTTTCGACAAGAAGCCGGCCTCCGAGCAACCGTGGACTACGAAGCTCTGGGTCTACGATCTGCGCACCAACCAGCACTTCACTCTCAAGCAGAACCCGTTGCGCCGCCATCACCTCGACGAGTTCGTCGACTTCTATCTGAGCGGAAAGCCCCGTGACGAACGTGTCGAGTCGGAGAGATGGAAATCGTTCACCTACGAGGAACTCATCACGCGCGACAAGGTCAACCTCGACATCACCTGGCTGCGTGACGAGTCGCTCGATGACGCCGATAACCTCCCAGCGCCCGAGGTCATCGCCAGAGAGATCGTCGAAGATCTCACCGCGGCGCTCGCAGAGTTCGAAGCGGTCGCGGCGGCCCTCGAAGCCACGGCGAACGGAGATGCGACCCCAATCTGACCCGCCGCTGCGCGCACCGCGATCGCGGTTTCCCCGAGGTCGATGATCGTCAACGCCATGACAGGATCGACACAACCTACGTTATCGTGGCGGGGCCCGAGTCCGTCATTCCGGTGGTGTTCAGCCGGTCAAGGTGCCATTCGTTTAGCCTCAACAGAATGTCCACACCCGCGCCGGTCACGTTGGTGGTCGACGACGGCAACGGGGGTCAGGAAAGCCTCGTCCTCCCTGGTCCCGGTGGAGAAATTCGATTCACGGTCGGGGACATCAGGCACCATGCGGCGGTCTGGAAAATCTGGGCAACGAAGAACAATGCCAGTGTCTATGCCGCCATTCGCGTCCTCGGCGGTCGACTGAAGGTCAGCCTCCACGACGGCCCCAATGGCCCCGACTACCGGATTCAGTGGACAGCCGACCATGTGAAGGCGAATCCGGCACTCACAAACCGCATCATCGACAAGTGGCCGAGGCCTCCTGAGATCGGCAATACCGGTTGGACCAAAGGAATTTCGATCTGGGTTCGGCACGAGGATGTCGTGGCGGCCCCAGACGGTGAATCGTTGCCTGCTGATGTGCTGTTTCTACCTGCGCCGCCAGAGGGTCAGGCGACCGGCCTACACCTCGTTATAGCGCGTCCCACGAACCTGTTTGTGAAGCCGGGAGGTATCCCGCTTGGTGGTATCACACTGGCGGATGGTCAGGTGGCGCTGCTGGTCGTCTCGCAATCTGTTGTTACCGACGACACGAATCGCAAAATTGACGACGCCCTTGCAGAATTGGTGCAGTCGGTAACGGAAGACCTCGACGAGGGCAGTGTGTATCGGTCGCTCGTCTGGAGCGACGGCGAGGATGGCGATCGGCAAGCGTGGGACGTGGCGGTGCGAGCGGGGCGACCCTCACGTTCGAACGCGGGGGCGTCGAGCAGCCGGCCCTCTAGGTAGAAGCGCACCCAAGCGCTCGAACAGCTCAACCGTCCCAACGACATCGGTTATTGACCCCGGATAGTGACCGCTCGCTTCAGAGTTTAGAGTCTGTGCACCCCGAGCAAGAGGGCCGGCGTTCGCCGCAGCGTGGACCACGCCTATAACCGCAAGATTGGGAACAGATTTGGGAACAAAACTCCGCGGAACTGGCTTAAATCGGTGCGACGGCGCGGACCGAGTGAGATAACTGACCCGGACTGACCTGCGCTTTCGATATTTGGCGAACCGCGCGAAACCCACGGTGCGTAGCTCATAACCTGTTGAGCGTCTCTCTGGATGACGACCACGGGGTGGGGATTCGTCACTGGGGTTGACGATGGGCGGGCCGGTTGGAT
>NZ_VMQU01000186.1 GCF_007714205.1 Mycobacterium helveticum
ACCGGCGGCACTGGCGGGGCCGGCGGTCCCGGCGGCACCGCCGCCAATGGCGGGGCCGGCGGCAGCGGTAACAGCAGCGGCGGCCAAGGCGGTCAAGGCGGCGCCGGCGGCGGCGGCGGGCCGGGCGGCACCGGCGCCTTCTTCTTCGGTTCGGGCGGCACCGGCGGCAGCGGCGGCGGCGGCAGTGCCGGCGGCATAGGCGGCGCCGGCAGCGGTAACGGCGCCGGGGGCGCCGGCGGCGCCGCCGGTGGCGGCGGTAGCGGTGGTGCCGGCGGCGCTGGTGGCGCCCTGTTCGGTGGCGGCGGTACCGGCGGCAGCGGTGGCAGCGCCGGTACTGGCGGAAACGGCGGCACCGGAGGCGCCACCGGCAGCGGGGGTGCCGGCGGCGACGGTGCCGTGGGCGGCAGCGGTGGCACCGGCTCCGGTGGCGGTGGCAGCGGCGGAAACGGTGGCGGCGGTGGAACCGGCGGCGCCGGCGCCGCCGGTGCACACCCCGGGAGCGGCGGCACCAGCGGCGGCACCGGCAAGCCTCCCAGTGGTACCACCGGCGGCTCCGGTGGTGCTGCCGGCAGCGGCGGCTCGGGCGGCATCGGCTGATCGCGGCAGGCCGACACGGGGCGACGGCCCGGGCATCGGCGCGCCGATCGGTCTGGAACAGGGGCGGCGTTTGCGCACATCGGTGTGAGCACCTCCGCGACGGCCGATTTCGTGTGACTCGTAGGCTGAACTCCGATGAAGGCACCGATCGGGATATCACCGCTGGCCTGGCTGGATGAGGTGGAGCAACAGCGCCGAGAGGCCGGGCTGCGTCGCTCGCTGCGCCCGCGGCCCGCGGTTGTCACCGAGCTGGACCTGGCGTCCAACGACTACCTCGGCCTTTCCCAGCATCCCGATGTCATCGAGGGCGGTGTCGCCGCCCTGCGCATGTGGGGCGCCGGGGCCACCGGTTCGCGCCTGGTCACCGGGGACACCGACCTGCATCAGCGGTTCGAGGCCGCGCTCGCCGCATACGCCGGCGCGCCCTCGGCGCTGCTGTTCTCCTCCGGCTACACGGCCAACCTGGGCGCCGTGGTCGGCCTGTCCGGGCCGGGATCGCTGCTGGTGTCCGACGCCTACTCGCACGCGTCGCTGGTGGACGCCTGCCGGCTGTCGCGGGCCCGGGTCGTGGTGGCGCCGCACCGCGATGTCGGCGCCGTCGACGCGGCCCTGGCGGCGCGCGCCGAGGAACGCGCCGTGGTGATCACCGACTCGGTGTTCAGCGCCGACGGCGCGCTGGCCCCCCTGCGCGAGCTGCACGAGGTGTGCCGCCGGCACCGCGCGCTGCTGATCGTCGACGAGGCCCACGGTCTCGGCGTGCGCGGCGGCGGGCGCGGGCTGCTGTACGAACTCGGGCTCGCCGGTGCGCCCGACGTGGTGCTGACCACGACGTTGTCCAAGGCGCTGGGCAGCCAGGGCGGTGCGGTGCTGGGGCCGGCTGCCGTGCGCGCCCACCTGATCGACGCGGCGCGGCCGTTCATCTTCGACACCGGTCTGGCCCCGGCGGCCGTCGGCGCCGCGCTGGCCGCGCTCGAGGTGCTGCGCGCCGAGCCCTGGCGGCCCGAGGCGGTGCTGCGGCACGCCCGCGAACTGGCCCGGATCTGCGGAGTCCCCGAGGTTCCGCACTCGGCGGTGGTGTCGGTGATCCTGGGCGACCCCGAAGTGGCGCTGGCCGCCGCGGCGGCCTGCCTGGACGCCGGGGTGAGGGTGGGCTGCTTCCGGCCCCCGACGGTTCCCGCCGGGACGTCACGGCTGCGGCTGACCGCACGCGCGTCGCTGGACGCGGCCGAGCTCGACATCGCGCGCCGGGTGTTGGCGGACGTCGTCGCGGTGTCGCGCCGTTGACCGTCCTGTTCGTCACCGGCACCGGCACCGGGGTCGGTAAGACCGTCGTCACCGCGGCGCTGGCCTGTCACGCCCGCCAGGCCGGCATCGACGTGGCGGTCTGCAAACCGGTCCAGACCGGCGTCGACGCCGGCGACGACGACCTCGCCGAGGTGGCGCGGCTGTCCGGGGTGACCGAGCTGGCCGGGTGCGCGCGATATCCGCAGCCGTTGGCGCCGGTCGCCGCGGCCGAGGGCGCCGGGATGGCACTGCCCACCCGTGAGCAACTGCTGAAGGTGATCGACGGCCTGGACCGTCCCGGCCGGCTGACGCTGGTCGAGGGCGCGGGGGGACTCTTGGTGGAGCTCGCCGCGGCGGGCGTCACGTTGCGCGACCTCGCCGTCGACGTGGGTGCCGCGGCGCTGATCGCGGTCGGCGCGGAGCTGGGCACCCTCAACCACACCGCCCTGACGTTGGAAGCCCTTGCCGCCAAAGGAGTTTCGTGCGCCGGCCTGGTGATCGGCAGCTGGCCGGCCAAGCCCGGGCCCGCCGAGACCTCGAACCGCGCCGCGCTGGCCCGGCTGGCCGCCGTGCGGGCCGAGCTGCCCGCCGGAGCGGGCCGGCTGGGGGCAGCGGAATTCGCGGACATGAGTGCGGCGGCGTTCGACCGCCACTGGGTGGGCGCGCTGGCCGGCTGATGGTCCATTCGATCGAGCTGGTCTTCGACCCCGACACCGAGGCGGCGATCCGCCGCGTCTGGGGCGACCTGGCCGGCGCCGGGATCCC
Organism: Mycobacterium helveticum; assembly: GCF_007714205.1. Lineage (GTDB taxonomy): Bacteria > Actinomycetota > Actinomycetes > Mycobacteriales > Mycobacteriaceae > Mycobacterium > Mycobacterium helveticum. The sequence goes on from NZ_VMQU01000186.1 coordinate 2,647, forward strand.
CAGCCAGGCACCCGCCAGCCGCCCGCACGTCACGCTGGCCGTCGCCGAGCGCATCGACGCCGACGTCGACGAGCTGCTGCGGCCGGTGAGCGCGCGGTTGCCGCTGCCGGCCGTTGTCGGCGCGCCGGTGCTCTTCGGCCGGGCCGACGTCGTGTTCGCCCGGCTGATCGTGCCGACCGGTGAGCTGCTCGACCTGCACGCCGAGGTGCACCGGCTCTGCGCCGCGCACCTGCGGCCCGAGCCGATGGGCAACAGCCGGCCCGGGCAGTGGACCGCGCACGTCACGCTGGCCCGCCGGGTCGGCGGCGCGCAGCTGGGGCGGGCGCTGCGGATCGCGGGCCGGCCGGCGCGCATCGACGCCACCTTTGCGGGCCTGCGCCGCTGGGACGGCGACAAGCGCGCCGAACACCCGATCGGCTGACCGCGGTTTGGTCGGTGCGGGCCGCTAACCTAACGTGAACGCGAACTTGATCCACGGCGTAAAGGAGTACCGGGTGACTCAGGCGGCGGCTCGGCCAGGCACCGACGGCCACTACACCGACGATCCGGCCGACATTCTGGCGGTGGCCCGCCGGCAGGTCCTGGAACGCGGTGAGGGGCTGAGCCGGGACCAGGTGCTCACGGTGCTGCGGCTGCCCGACGACCGGCTCGACGAACTGCTGGCGCTGGCGCACGAGGTGCGGATGCGCTGGTGCGGCCCCGACGTCGAGGTGGAGGGCATCATCAGCCTGAAAACCGGCGGCTGCCCCGAGGACTGCCACTTCTGCGCCCAGTCGGGCCTGTTCGCCTCGCCCGTGCGCAGCGCGCGGCTCGACATCCCCAGCCTGGTCGAGGCGGCCAAGCAGACCGCCAAGTCGGGTGCCACCGAGTTCTGCATCGTGGCCGCGGTCCGCGGACCCGACGAACGCCTGATGGCCCAGGTCGCCGCGGGCGTCGAGGCGATCCGCGACGAGGTCGAGATCAACATCGCCTGCTCGCTGGGGATGCTGACCGCCGAGCAGGTCGAGCAGCTCGCGGCGATGGGGGTGCACCGCTACAACCACAACCTCGAGACGGCGCGCTCGTTCTTCGCCAACGTCGTCACCACCCACACCTGGGAAGAGCGCTGGCAGACGTTGTCGATGGTGCGCGACGCCGGCATGGAGGTGTGCTGCGGCGGCATCCTCGGCATGGGAGAGACCCTCGAGCAGCGCGCCGAATTCGCCGCCGACCTGGCCGAGCTGGGTCCCGACGAGGTGCCGCTGAACTTCCTCAACCCCCGGCCCGGCACCCCGTTCGGGGACCTGCAGGTGCTGCCGGCCGCCGAGGCGCTGAAGTCGGTGGCCGCCTTCCGGCTGGCCCTGCCGCGCACCATCCTGCGCTTCGCCGGCGGCCGCGAGATCACCCTGGGCGACCTGGGCGCCAAGCAGGGCATCCTGGGCGGCATCAACGCCGTGATCGTCGGGAACTACCTGACCACCCTCGGCCGGCCCGCCGAGGCCGACCTGGAATTGCTCGGCGATCTGCAGATGCCGATCAAGGCGCTGAACGCCAGCCTGTAGGAACCGGCAATTGTGGTCGAGGGTCTGGGCGCGCCGGTCAGCGGCGGCGTCTACAACGTCTACACCGGGGAGTTAGGGGGCACCGAGGTGCCGACCGCGGCCCAGCTGGGCCTCGAGCCGCCACGGTTCTGCGCCGAGTGCGGACGCCGCATGGTGGTGCAGGTCCGCCCCGACGGCTGGCGGGCGCACTGCTCGCGGCACGGTCAGGTGGACTCCTCCGACCTCGAGGCGCAGCGGTGAACGGGCGGGCGCGCGCGTTGGCCGCCGCCGCGCTGGGGCTGACGGCGGCCGGGGCGCTGCTCGGTGCGCTGTGGGCGTGGATCGCCGCGCCCATCCACGCGGTGGTGGCGAAAACCCGGGCCGGTGAACGCGTCCACGACTATCTGGGCACCGAATCCGAGCACTTCTTCGACGACCCGTGCCTGCTGCTGGGCCTGGTGACCGCGTTCGCGGTCGTCGCTTCGGTGCTGGCGTGGCAGTGGCGACGTCACCGCGGGCCGGGGATGGTCGTCGCGCTGTGTGTCGGCATGGTGACCGCCGCGGCCGCGGCGTCGGCCGCGGGCGCCGTGCTGGTCAGGCTGCGCTACGGCGAGCTGGATTTCGACGCCGTGGCGCTGTCGGGCAGCCCGGCGGTGGCCTACGTCGTCGAGGCGCCGCCGGTGTACTTCTCCCACGGGCGGCTGCAGGTGGCGGCGACGCTGTTGTGGCCCGCCGCCATCGCCACGCTGGTCTACGCGCTGATGGCGGCCGCGGCCGCCCGCGACGACCTGGGGGCCCCGCCGGTGGGCCACCGGCCCGCGGATGCGCTGCCGGCGGGCGCGGGAGGCTCCACGGAAGCCGCCGTGTCATAACGGGCGGCGGTGAATTTTCCTGCCGAAGACGACCTTGGCCGCGATCCGGGCCAGTCGCGCCATGCCGACATAGGTCATCGGGTTGAACAACGTCGGCCATGTCGTGCGGATGAGGTGCTCGGTCAGCGGCCGGCCGTTGAACCGGTCGGTGAGCCAGCGCAGCGTCATCGGGGCCGACAACGGGTGCAGGAGCATGTGCTCGTTGAACGCGTCCCGGTGGTACGTGACCCGGGCGCCGCCGGCCGAATAGGCGTCGGCGAGCATGTCGATGTCGTTGACGTCGATCAGGTAGTCGTGCACGGCCTGCACGATCAGCACCGGCGGCGCCGGCACCGCGGCGCCCAGCTTGATCTGGTCGAAGACGTAGCTGACCTCGGGGGTCGACAGGATGTCCTCGAGTGGTTCGTCGAGGTAGTCGCCCATGTTCTTGCCCGCCATCGCGACGACGGCTTCCACGGTCGTCATCTTCTCCAGCGACTCCAGCAGGGCGCGGCCCTCCTCGCTGGCGTGCTCCTTGATGATGCGGTCCAGGTCGGGGTAGGTGTGGACGAGCGCGGCCACCACCAGTGCGGGCAGGCCCGACAGGAAGCGGCCGTTGAGCCTGCGGAAGGTGTTGCCCAGATCGCCGACGGGTGAGCCCAGCACCGCCCCGACGATGTCGAGTTCGGGTGCGTAATCGGCGCACATCTCGGCGGCCCACGCGCTGGCCAGCCCGCCGCCGGAGTAGCCCCACAGCCCGATCGGCGCCGCCCGCGACAGTCCGAGCCGTTCCGAACCCAGTGCGGCCCGGATGCCGTCCAGCACGCGGTATCCCGGTTCGTACGGCGCGCCCCACAAGCCCTTGAGGCCCTCGTGGTCGGGCACCGAAACCGCCCACCCCTCGGCGACGGCGGCGGCGATCAGGAACAGTTCGAACTGGCCGATGGACCCGAAGGCCTTCGCCCGGCGCCGCAGCGCATAGGACGGGAAGCAGCGGGACGACACGGCGTCGATCGCGCACTGGTAGGACAGCAGCGGGCAGGCCTGCCCGGGTGCGAGCCCGGCCGGCACGATCACCGTGGTCGCCGTCGCCTCCGGCTCGCCGTGGAGATTCATCGTCCGGTAGAGCAGCTGGACGGCTTTGACGTCCTGCGGCACCAGGCCCAGCAGCGCCAGCTCGACGTCGCGGGAGCGCAGCACCGTGCCCGGCTCGGCGTGCTGGTAGCCCAGCGGCGGCTGGTGGAACGGGTCGTCGGAGGGCAGCAGCGGGCGCACGTTGCGCTGCAGTTCCTCGTGAGGTGGCCGGCCGATCCACTCCGCGCCACGCGCACCCGCCAGATTGCCGAACTCAACCATCGGGGATCCCTTCTTGGTCAACCGGCATTTTCGTCTATGAGGTCGCGTATGAAGTCGCGTCTGAGGTCGCGTATGAACGGGTGGTAACCACAACGTAACCGCCGTGGTATGAGCCGGTTCGCGTGGGGTCGGGCCGCTCGCCGGCGGCGCTGTCAGGGCACATCTGCCGGCTCCTCACCGGCTGCCACCTCGCATAGCCCCGCGGGGCGGGGGTCAAACCTTCACGGCTGGCCGGGTGGGCGGAACGCGGCGAACTCGTCGGTGACCCGGAGCTGGGAGTCGACGAAGTGGTACAGCGCCGCCGGGCGCCCGCCGCTGCGCCCCGACTGCGCGATGGTACCGGTCTGGGTGATGACCCCGCGCCGCACCAGGACCCGCTGCAGGTTCGTCGCGTCGACCGGGTGGCCCAGTGTCGCGCCGTAGATGTCGCGCAGCGTCGACAGCGCGAACTCCTTGGGCGCCAAGGCAAACCCGATGTTCGTGTAGGACATCTTGGCCACCAGCCGGGTGCGGGCGTGGGTCACCATCGGGCCGTGATCGAAGGCCATCGGCGGCAGCGAACTCACCGGATGCCAGCGGGTGTCCGGGGGCAGCTCGGGGG
>NZ_VMQU01000187.1 GCF_007714205.1 Mycobacterium helveticum
GCCCCCGCCGGAGTCGCCGGCGCCGACCTCCCCGGCGGGCACGCCACCGCCACCGGGACTGAGCGGGGCAGGGGCAGAAGCAGCCAAACGGCTCGACGAGGCACTGGCCAAAAATCATTCGGCGCTCAATGACGCTGACGACAAACTGGCCGACGCTCTGCTTAAAGCGTCGAGCTCTAGCGCTGATGGTCGTCAGCGGCTCCAAGCTTTGCAGCAAGACATCATCGACCAGGTCAACAAGCTGGGGTCATCGCTGGATACTGCGACCGGCCAACAGCAGCTGGCAGAGTTCTTGCAGGGAAAAACCGACGACATCCTCAACGTCCTGAAAAACGCTGGGCTGGACTCAGATTCACAAGCGCGGGTGTTGGATGGTCTCTCGGCGCGCTATCAGGCGTTGCAAGACAAGAAACCCGGCGATGACCCGCACACCAAGGGTTCGAGCGGCGACGGCACTGGCAGCGGCAACCCGGACTCAACCGGCACTACACCGGGTGGTGGTGCCGATTCTCCGGCCGGGACCGGTGACGGCACTGGCAGTGGCAATGACCCGCTACTGGACGGGCTGGCCTCAGATCCGTTGATGTCGCGGTTGGGCATGATGGGCGGGCCTGCGATGGGCGCTCTTGGCTCGCTGCCAGGTGCGCTCGGTTCAGCGATTCCCTCGCTCGGCGGAGGCGGTGGCGGCGGGCTGGGGGATTTGGGTTCGGCGATCGGTGGGGCGCTACGCGATGGCGGCCACGATCCGGACCAGGCCTCTGATGAGCACGTCGATTCGTTGAAAGACCCGTCCGGATCGCACACCGGTGACGACAAACCGCGAGATGGCACCCAGCCGGCCGGACTGCACGACCCAGGGGACAAAGCAGACAAAGGGGACAAGGCGGGGACAGAAAACGCTGGCAGCGGATCCACCCCGCCGCCGTCAGCGCCGGCAGCGCCAGGTCAGACGCCAACACCGTCGACTCAGGTCCAGCTGCCCGACCAATCGGTGCGAACCGCGGCCAATGGCGCACTCGCGCAGGCCGGACGCGCGGTGCTCTCCGGTGACAGCATCGACGACGCGTTTGCAGGGGCCAATCTTCAGTTGCCGCCGCTGGGTTCGCCGGTGAGTTCACCCATGGCACCCTCGCGGCTGCAATTCGGCGATGTGGGCCAATACACCGATCATCGGGTCATGGCTCTAGACAAAGACCATGTTTGGCTCAATGGCCAGGTCACGCCGATTGACCAGCTCGACACTGGCCCGAATTTCTTGGGGTGGACACGCGTGTCGGCCCCAACAGCGACAACGGTGACTTCGGCGGCCGTCGCCCCGGCACCGGCCGTGGCGCCCGCACCGGCGCCGCCGACCACTTAAGCGAACTTTTACTGCAACGTGAGGGAGTACCGTAATGACCGTGAATGAGCAGGCCTTGCAGGTCAACACCGATGACCTGATCCGATGGGCGATCGCCCACGAACGCGCCGCCGAGGCGTGCGGGCAGGCCCGTGCTGACCATGCCCGCACCGTGGCTGCGGCCGAATCGTGGGGACCGCTGTTTTACGAGGCGCGTCGTGCTGCAGTGGCCGCGGTCAACGACCGCGAGACCGCATTGCGCGACCAACAAGAGCGGCACGGGGCCATGGCGCAGCAGCTTCGCGCCGCCGCGGCGCGCATGGCGGAGATGAACGCTGACAACCGTGCCAATTTGACGATTTCCACGGATTAGCAACATGTCTGAAGCGCCGTCGACCGACTACGACACCGTGGTGTTCGAGGTCGCAAGCCGCGATGAGTCGATCGTGGTGGCGGTGGGCCGCAGCGGCAACTCGTTAGGCGTGGAGCTTCAGGCGGCGGCGATGCAGCTCAGCGACGCCGAACTGGCTAACCGCATCATCAAATTGAACACGCTGGCTCATTTACGCTCGCAGTTGGCGCTGCGTCAGGAGTGGGAGGCTCAACACGTGACCGTGTCCAGTGCGTTGCCCACCAAGGATCAGGTTGCCAGCTATGAGGCCCTGATCGATTTCTGAGAGAACTCGTCGCAACGTCAGCTAGAACACGGAGGGAGGACCGCAGTGCTGCAGGTCGATGTTGCCGGACTGCAGAGTGCGGTCGCGGGGCTGGTCGCCGCCGCTAACAGCCTTGCCAGGCTCGGCGCGCAGTCGCCGGTGCACCCTCCGCTGGCCACCGATGAGACATCAACGAGCGTGGCTGCCCGCCTCAGTGAGCACGCGGCGGTGATGGCATCGCGAGCTGCTGACGGGTCGACGGTCCTTGCGGCCGGCGCCAAGGCGATAACCCAGTCAGCAGTCGCGTATGGGCAGATGGACCAGGCCAATCAAGCGGTGGTGAGCTTGCAAGGTAACCCTGCACCCTCCACGCCGGGCTTCACCCCGGCGGTGACGGTGAATCTTGTTGCGCCTGATGTGCCGATCGCCCCGCCGGGACCCCGCCCAGCCGAAACGACGGCGGCGATCATGGAAGCCGGTCAGCCCGCTGCCGGGGATGCGTTTGTGGCCGACTGTGCGGCACTGTCAGAAGGATTTAGCGCTGCCGCGCGATCGGCCCGCCGCGGGGCGGCCACGGTCAGTGAACATCTCAAAGGGGAAGCAGGACCGCGTATTTCGGCGGCGTTGAATCGTTACGCGGACTGGGCGCAGGAGATGGCCCGCCATGCCGACACCGTTGGAAAGCTCGCCGGCAGCCACAAGAACAGATTTACACAAGCCAAGCAGGCGACTCCGACGACCACGGAGTTCGCTAACCGTCACCGCGAGCTCCACAACGCGATCGCACTCAACAGCTCTTATCCCAGTCCGGGATCGGCGGCCGCGGTGTCTAAGGCACACACGAATTTGACCCAGTTAACGAACCACACCCAGGTTGTGGCCGCTGGCTACCACACCGGCGAGACGATACCGGAGGCTCCGCCGGGGCCACCGCCAGCCCCAGCAATCGTGGAACCTGGTGCCGGACAAGGGGACACCCCGCCGTCTCCAACTCAGCAGGGAGCGGATCCAAAACCGACACGCGATCACCCGGGCACCACCCACGCCGGCGACGTCGACCCCGACACCGACCCCGCCGGCCTCGACGAGAGTCTCAATGCAGGCGATGGTGATCCCGCCGCTAACCCGCTAGCGCCTGCGGGAACGGGTGCGATGCCGGGAATGGCCTCATCTTTGCCGCCGATGTTGACCGGCCTGCTGGGCGCCGGGGTCGGGATGGCCACCCAGATACCGCAGAAATTAGGCCAAGAGCTGCAGGGATTGGCCCAGCAAGCCACCCAGAGCGTTGCAGGTTTGGCACAAGGAATGGCAGGCAAGAACGGGCTGGACGACGCGGCCAAAATTGAGCCAGCAGACTCCCTGGGCAGCGGTGCCGGCGGAGGCGGTGGTGACGACGGCGCTACCGCCCCGGCGGCCAGCGGCGGCGCAGATCTCAAGCCGGCGGCTTCAGCGATCTCCGGAATGAGTTCCCCCACCTCGCCCCCGTTGGCGGGGGCCAGCGCCACCCCGAGTCCCACCGCTGCCGCCGCTGAGAGCGGTATGGGCGGCTCCCCAATGTTCATGCCCCCGATGGGGGGCATGGGCGCTGGCGCCGGGGCGGCCAAGCGCAAGGTAAAGGACCCGGACAAGTCGATCGAGATGCCATCGCGCCCTAATTCCGAGCCGATCAAAGGCGAACGGGGAGACCCAATTCGGCACACGGCCACCGTTGACGCCGCTGCCTACCCCAAAGACGGGCCGAAGCGCACGGTGACCGTTCGGTCACGCAGCCGACGCGTCGACCGCGACCCGGGCAGCGGTGATGACCAGTGAGCGTGAATGGGTGCGTCGGCTATCAGTCCGATCAGAATCTGGTCGCTGAAGTGATGGCCCAGCTCGATTCGGTGTCGATGGCCCTGCCCGACCTGCAGGATGAAATTGCGTCCGACGACGATGGTGAGGCCCCGTGACGGTGTACGAGTATGACGGCTACCAGGCGGATAAGAATTTAACCGCCAGTGTCATAGCGCGCATGGAACGGGTGTCGACGATGCTTTCCAAGCTGCTCGAGGAGATGGATGGCATCGACCTGGAAGCCATCGGCGGCGATGGCGACGTCGTGTTGTCGGTGAACTCCCAAGGACAACTCACCTCGCTGTCGCTGGCGCAGGGCTGCACCACCCGCTACTCACACGGGGCTTTGGCCGAGCTGATCAACACCACGATCGACGAGGCAGTCAACGCCGCGGCCGAGGAAACAGCGAGCGTGGGAGGCGGCCAAGACCAGGAAGCGCTCGACGCTGCTGTGCAAGCGTTCATCAATCCCGAAAGTGAGATCTGGACTGCCACCTGAGCACCGGTTTCGTCTTGGATTCGCGTCCAACGGTAGCCCGATGTCGCCGCAGGACAGTACGCTGATTGCATGAATCCGCAGGCAGTTGGGCAGCCGAGCTACCCCGCTGCGACCGGCGGCCCGCCCACCTCCACGAGTACGGTCGGTGTGCCGACCGGTGCCGCGGTGTTGCCACCACCGCCCAGCTACGTGCCACCCCCACAAGCTCCTGCACCGCCACCGGTGTACCGCAGACGCGGGCCGGGCTGGCTGGCGGTATGGGTAATGCTGGCGCTCGCGCTGCTACTGGCGTTAAGCGCAACGGTGATGAGTGCGATGAAGTTGACCGCATCAAACCCGGCCGCGACAACCACCACGGTGATGGCGCCACCCCCACCGCCGGTGAGCTACAGCCCGGAGCAAGTGGCGGCGGCCAAGAAGGAAGCCTGCGACGCCAGCGATACGGCGGACAAATCGATAATTGCTGCTCAAAAGAACTTCTTCGACGCTGCGCGAGACCGGCAATCGCCTCAATACCATCCTGCACTGGGCAACTTCCAGCTTGTGGTGATACTGGAGACGCAGTACATCCAACAGCATCTTCCGCCGGCTACCCCGAAGAACGTGCTAGACGCGACCAATGAATATGTCACCGCAGTAATTCGGTTGGTCGACGCCAATACCCGCGAGCTGTCCGACCACGATGCCCAGCCGTTCGTGTTAGCGCTTAGAAGTGCGGGAGATCGACTCGACAAGGTGTGTGAGTGATGCGAACCGATGACATTCTGCAGGTCATTCCCGCTGCGGCGGAGTCGGCGAACATGCTGACCGGTTCGGCAACGGTCGAGTTTGCTACGACCGTGCCCGAGCACGCGGCCCATGGCGCGGCGGCCACGGCAGCCGGGGGGGCTCACGCGGCTTCAATGTGGGCGCCGAGCGTGGCAGCAAGCGCAGGTGTGAACCAGCAAGTCGCGGGAGCCGGTGCCGCGCTGGCGCCACGCGGTGGAAAGGTGGCTCAACGCAACGATCAATCGTTGACCGCAGACCTTCAGACCGACAACCAGAACGCTCAGGACCTGACACCGGTGGTGAGCATATGACCGCCACCCTGCACTCGCCCCAAGCGGGGACACCGCTCCCACCCGCTTTCCCGCCACGTCAGCTTCCGCCACCGGCGGGGCCCGGCCGCGGGGCGGTGGGGGGCACGGCGGCGGCGCTAGTCGTTGCGGTCGGAGCCGCCGTCCTTGCCGCAGTAGCGTGGATGACGCCATCCAAAGTTCCCGTCAGTACGGTGGTTGCGCCGTGGTCACCACCTGCCCCGAGTTCCGACCAGGTGGCAGCCGCACGCACAAAGGCATGCCAAGTGTGGGGGATTACCGCGACAGCAATGGACGCGGCCACGAACGCGGTGGCCCACGCTCCAGCCGACTGGAATGACCCTGGCACCCAAGAGGCCTTGGCCAACGAGGCGCGGGTAATCCTGGTGGAAAGCGCATACCTGCGCCGTGAACTGCCCGCCGATACACCGGCAACGATCCGCTCAGGGATCGACGACTACCTTGCGGCCAGCTCGGACATGGAAAACGCCACCACGCATCGCAAGGGCAGCTTGCGAAACGCCGCGATCGGTCGTGCAAACACCGCAGAAGACAAGGTAAACGCCGCTTGCCGGTAGTGTGAGGAAGAGGGAGCCGTGGCGGATGTGCCCGCAACCAGTATCGCTGGGAACATCATCATCACCCCGGATATGGTGCCGCCAGCAGCAGAGCCGTTGGAGACCCAAGCGGCGCACTACGCGGCGTTGGCGGAGAAAGTCGGTGAGCTGCAGCAGCAGCTCAAAGCCGCCAATGCGATGCGCGAAGAGGCCGCACAATCGCCCGGTTGGGAAGCTGGGCACGAAAAGAATCGCCAATTGGCCGCAGACTACGGCCGGATGGTCGAGATATACAACGCGGCGGCAGATTATTTCAACGGAGTCGCTGGCGTTTACCGCGACGCGCAAACCGCCCAACGGAACGTCTTGATGAAAGCCAATGCTGAACTGTCGCAGGCCAAGAACGCGATACAACAGCAGGAGATCGCGGCGCGCTGGCACACGCACGCCCGAGCCCTGACGACCAGCGCGGTAGGAGCCGCTACAGCCAAGGCCGGAGTTTTCGAGCACACTGCAGGCACCGATATCACGGCTCTTACCTCACGCCTAGGCGGTCCGGCACCTCAAGACCCCGTCTTGCCCCATAGCGGCGGAGGCGGAATAGCCGTACCCACAGGCAAAGAGGGCTCCGGACTAGGTGATGACAACGGCGACCCCGCGAACCCCAACGGCACTGGCAATCCGCAGGGAATAGGTAATGGGCACACGCCGCGCCACAGTGGTGCAGCGAAGGGCGAGGACGGCGAGCCGGCGACGACGGGACCAGGATCCACTCCTGCGGTGATGGGGAGCCCTTATCCGGGTGCCGGGCAGATGCCGATGCCGGGTGGTGGTGGCAGCGGGATTCAGTCTGTTGGTTTCCCGCCGGGGTTGACGTCGATGACGGGGGGACTTGGATCGATGCCCGGTGGGGGTGGCATGGGAGGCCTGGGCTCTGGTGGGGG
>NZ_VMQU01000188.1 GCF_007714205.1 Mycobacterium helveticum
CACCGACCTCAAGATCAAATACAGCGTTAAAGGTCACGACACTACATAAACGATCCCACTATGTCGGGAGTCCTGAGCCCATGACATACCGGCCACCGGCCCCGGCGAACACACGCGCAGTGCGCGATTCGACGAGCAGCCGGTCCCGTGGCCAGCCAACCCCGTCGAGCGCAACCCTCAGTCCCGCTGCAACACTTCGGGATTGGCGATGCGGATGGGTGCACCGTCCAGCCACGCGACCACTGCGTCGACGGTGTCGGTGTAGAACGCGCCAAGCATCTCGCGGGTGGCGTATCCGAGGTGTGGAGACAGCGTCACATTCGGCAGCCGCCGCAGCGGATGGTCCGCGGGAAGCGGTTCGGTGTCGTAGACGTCGAGGCCCGCCCCGGCGATGCGCCCGGATTCGAGTGCGGCGAGCAGCGCCGCCTCGTCGACGATCGGGCCCCTCGACGTGTTGATCAGGTAGGCGTGCGGCTTCATCGCGCCCAGCTCGGGGGCGCCGACCAAACCGCGGGTGCGCTCGGAAAGCACCAGATGGGCCGAGACGACGTCGGCTTCGTCGAACAGCGTCGCCTTCTCGACGCGCCGGGCGCCGGCGGCCGCCGCCGCCTCCTCGGTGAGATTCTGGCTCCACGCGATGACGTCCATGCCGAAGGCCGTCGCATACCCGGCCATGCGTCTGCCGGTCCTGCCGAGACCGAGCAGCCCGAGCGTCTTGCCCCACAGCGCCATACCCGCGGTGGCCTGCCAGCCGCCGTCACGCATGCGCCGGTGCTCTTCGGCGAGATGGCGCACGGTGGCGATCATCAGGCCCCAGGCCAATTCCGGTGTGGCGTCCCGCACCGACCGGAACCGCGGATTGGCAAAGTCCGAGTGGGCAATTGCGACACCGCAGTCGGTGGCCGCGGCCATGTCCAGGTTCGGCAGGCTGGTGCCGACGATGGTGACCAGCTTCAGGTCCGGCAGTCGTTCGAAAAGATTGCGCGGGAAGGCCATCCGCTCGCGCATGGTGCACACGACATCGAACGGCCGGAGCGCCCGGGCGGCCTCCGCCTCGCAGAGGTGGCGGTCGAAGACGGTAACGGAAGAGCGTGTCTGCACCGGCGACCAGTCGGCGACGTCGAGGGCGACCCCCGCATAGTCGTCGAGTATCGCCACCCGGTGCATGCAGTCCCTCCCTGGCGAGGTGAAAAATTTTGGGGGACAGCCTAGCCCACCTGGTGGGCGGGCGCGGGGATCAGCGGTGAGGAATGCCGGCCCGCAGGGCGACGACTTCTTCCAGCAGACCCGCGGCGTAGGCGACGCTCTTGGCGGCTTCGGTCATCTGCCCGCGCAGCTCCTGGCACCTCGCGACGCATTCCGGCGTCAGAATGCGCCGTAGGTCCTCGACGAGCGTGTCCACCGTGGTGGCCGGAAGTTGCCTCTCACAACCGACGCCCAGCCGGACGACCGCGTCCGCCCACATCGGCTGATCCAACCAGAGCCAGAGGATCAACGTGGGAATTCCGGCCCGCATGCCCGCGGCCGTGGTACCGGCACCCCCATGGTGAATGGCCGCGCGGCATGCCGGGAAGACCGCCGCGTGATTCACCGCGGCGACGATCTTGACGTGGCCTGCAGGCTGGACGCCGCTGAAATCGTTGGGCCCGCTGCAGATCAACACCCGCTCGCCCAACCGCTCAGCGGCTTCGCTGACCATGCCGACCATGTCGGTGGCGGAATCGATCGGTGTGCTGCCCAGGCCGAAATAGATCGGCGGCGTTCCCCCGGCAATCCAGGACAGCACGTCGTCGTCGGCATCGGTCGGCAGCTCCAGGGTGAGCGAGCCGGCGAACGGCCGCCGCTGGGCATCGGCTTCGCTCCACTGGTCGGCCAGCTTGGACGCGCAGAGGTAGTCGTAGGTCTGGATCTCCAGCGAACCCGCCGCGGGGGTCTCCGGCAGGCCCAGCGACTCGCGCTGGGCCACCTCGGCCTGGGTCCTCAGGTTCGAAATCACCCCCCCGGACGGCTGTAGCTGCACCGGGAAGAAATGCAACGCGGCGAACGGAATTCCTTGGTAATCGGCCACATTGGCGGCGAGGCCCTGCTCGTTCATGCCGGCCAGCAGCAGGTCGGCCCCCGCCGCCAGCGAGACCAGGGTGGTGGTCTTCTCCGTCGCGACCTGCAGAAGCTCGTCCATGAGCGCAGGCAACGCATTCAGCGGGTTGTCGACCTGCCGAACGAAGTTCGCGGCCGCGTTCATCCGTTCGCGCGTGTCCCTGCCGTAGGTGGCGGCGACCAGCCCGGCGGCCTCGACGAAACCGCGCATGTCCGGCGGTACTGCCATGGTCACGTCGTGGCCTCGACGCATCAGCTCGCGACCGATGGCGGCACAGGGTTCGATGTCGCCGCGGCTTCCGTAGGCTGCCAGCACGACTTTCATGAATGTGACCCGCCTCGTCTGCTCGACTGCCTCATCGCCACTTGATCCCGCAGCCGATCGACGGCCGCTGATCGGGATCGACGGCCCGCCCGGCGAGCACCGCGTCGACCGCGGCCCGCACGTCGGCGGCCGTCACGGGCTTGCCGTTGCCGGGTCGGGAGTCGTCGAGCTGGCCCCGGTAGACGAGCCGGCGCTCGCCGTCGAACACGAACGTGTCGGGGGTGCAGGCCGCGGAGAACGCGCGGGCGACGTCCTGGGTTTCGTCGTACAGATACGGGAACGTCCAGCCGTGGCGGTCGGCCTCGGCGGCCATCTTCTCGGGGCCGTCCTGCGGGTAGGTGGCGACGTCGTTGCTGGAGATGCCCACCATCGCGACCCCGCGGCCGGCGAGGTCGCGGCCCAGTTCGGCGAGCCCGGCGGCGACATGCTGGACGTAGGGGCAGTGATTGCAGATGAAGGTGACGACGAGCGCGGGCCCGGTGAGCTCGTCGCGGCCGACCGTGGCGCCGGTGGCCGGCTCGGGCAGCGTGAACGGCGGAGCGGGTGTCCCGAGGGCGAGCATCGTTGACTCGATGGCCATGCCCGTCACCCTAGCGGCTGCACCTACCCGGTGCGCGACGGCGGGAACGGACGGCGTCAGGTGCGCGGAGCACCCTGGGTGACCTTGTCGGCGGCGAATGCCGCGGCCTGGTCGGTCATCCCGGACTGCACGTAGGAGACGTGCGCCATGATGTTGCCGCCGCCGGTGCAGATCGGATCGTCCGGGGCGCACAGGCTGATCGTCTTCGCGGCGTACAGCGGGCTGATGGTCGGCAGCGGCTGGCCGCCGTAGAGCGCGCTCGAGAAGCCACTGGATGGCTCGCCGAACAAAGCGACCGCGGCGACGTGGTCGGCCACCGGGGGCGGCATCTGGGCGGTGGCCAGGTCGATCACGGTGGCGCCCTGGGAGTATCCGCCGAGCACCATCCGGGTCTTGGGGCAGGTGGCGACGGTGCCCTGGATGTGGGCGCTCGCGTCGTCCGAACCGGCCGAGGAGCTCCCGTGGTAGTCGTCGTTCGCCGGGTACTCGACGGCGTAGACGCCGACGGACCGCCCGCTGAGCTTCGAGGTGAGCGAGTCGACGAATGCCTGGCCGACGTTCCCCAGGCCCGGGTCCTGATGGGTGCCGCGGGCGAACACCACCTCGACGTCGGAGCAGGGATCCGCGGAAGCGGCGGGAACGCCCAGGGGGACGCTCAGCAGACCCCATGCCGTCGCCACCAGGACACCGAGGATGCGGGCGAGTCTGCGTGCGCTCATTATCGAAATCCTGCCACACCGTCGGCGGCGGCGATTTCGGTGGCCGCGCCGACGCGCGTCCGTCGGGATCGGGATGCCTGCGGGGCGGCACCCACGACAGGACGGCCGGCCGGGCAGCGGGGGCTCATCGCCGGCGGCAGCCGGGGCAGGACCGTCGCCTGGTCGACGCGATCCTGCGGCTTTTCGACGCACGTCTACTTGAGGGCCGAAATTCCAGATTTTCGTGCCGCGATTGCCTAGTGTTTGGCTTTACCGGCGCGTCGTGGTGCCCGGTCGCCGCCGATCATGCGGTGTCACGCGGAGCGCGAGGACCAGCAGACGTGAGCTTCTTGACGTTCCCGCCGGAACTCAACTCGTCGCTGATGTTCTCCGGTGCGGGTGGGGCGCCGCTGTTGGCTGCCGCCGCGTCCTGGGACGGGTTGGCCGCCGAGTTGGGGTTGGCGGCGCAGTCGTTCTCCTCGATCACCTCGGGGCTGGCCGGGCAGGGCTGGCAGGGCCCGGCCGCTGCGGCGATGCTGGAGAGCGCCACCCGCTACGCAGGGTATTTGAGCGCGGCGCAGGCCCAGGCCCAGACGGCGGCCACCCAGGCCCAGGCGGTCGTGAGCGCCTTCGAGTCCGCCCGGGCGGCCATCGTGCACCCGCTGGCCGTGGCCACCAACCGGAACGAGTTGGTGCAGTTGGTGGTCTCGAACCTGTTCGGGCAGAACGCGCCGTCGATCGCGGCCGCCGAATCCGAGTACGAGCAGATGTGGGCCGCCGATGTGGCGGCGATGATCGGCTACCACGGCAACGTGTCGGCCGCGGCCGCCCAGATCGCGGCCTGGCCGGCCGCGCTGCAGGGGCTGTCGGCCCAGCTTTCCGGCGCGATCGCCACGAACCCGCTGGCCGCGGCGGCGGGTTCGGCGGCCGCCGCCAACCCAGTCGCCGGGCTGGTCACCAACCCGGCGCAGACCCTGAACGCCGACATCGGCCAGGCCGAGCAGACCGTGATGAACCTGATCAACGCGCCCACCAACACGTTGCTGGGGCGTCCGCTGATCGGCAACGGCGCCAGCGGCGCCAGCGGCACGGGGCAGACCGGCCAGGCCGGCGGGATCCTGTGGGGCAACGGCGGCACCGGCGGCTCGGGCGCGGCGGGACAGCCCGGCGGGGCCGGCGGTGCGGCGGGGCTGATCGGCAACGGGGGTATCGGCGGCGCCGGCGGGACCGGCTCCTACGGCGGGCCCGGGGGCCAGGCCGGATGGCTGTTCGGCAGCCCCGGCACGTCCGGCGCCAACGGCACCGGCGCGCCGTCCGCGACGGTCCCGCTGACGATCTATGGCCAGACCGAACCGATCGTCTACGCCTCGGTCAACGGCGGACCGAGCGTGCCCCTGCTGGTCGACACGGGATCCACCGGCCTGGTGATCCCGCTGCGCGACGTCGGCATCTGGAATCTCGGCCTGCCCACCGGCATGGGCATCAGCGGCTACAGCGGGGGACTCGACTATCTCTACCTGACGTTCAACACGCCGGTGAACTTCGGCGGCGGGATCGTGACCTCGCCGACCGCCGTCGACGTGCCCATCTTCTCGTGGCCGACGAGCCTGGCCAATTTCCCCACCTCGTTTAGCCAGTTCTTTGCCCCCGACGGGGTGGCCGGCGTCATGGGCATCGGGCCGAACGCGGGCGGCCCCGGGCCCAGCAGCCCGCTCACGGCGTTGCCGGGCAGCCTCAGCCAGGGCGTGCTCATCAACGAGACCAACCCGACATCGGCCAGCCTGACATTCGGGTCGGCCCCGGCGAACCTGACGCCGATAGCCACGGTCAGCGGGGCGCCCATCACCACGTTGGGCGTGACGGTCACGCCACCGGGCGGCAGCACCTCCACCATGGATTCGGTGCCCTCGATCATCGACTCGGGCGGTGTGCAGGGGACCTTCCCGATCAACGCGCCGTCGGGAACGGTCGTCGACGTCTATGCTCCCGGCGGCACGCCGACGCTGTTGTACTCGTACACCTACAACGGCACCGCCACTTCCATTCCCCAGGCTTACTACCCGACATATTATCCGGGGATCATGAACACCGGGGCGTTGCCGTTCCTCGAGCACGAGGTGTATCTCTCGAACGCCGGCAACGGGTCGATGACCTTCTACTGAGGCGCGGCCCCCGGGACTAAAGGGCGTGAATTGCCTTGCGTGCGAGGCACAGTCACCGATGTGCCGCGCTTTCTTTGAGTTTGACATGCCGGTGCGGCAACGGCCCCGGGTGTTCGCGTTTCCCGTCGTACGATCCGCGTTGCGGCAACAGCGGATTCGGCGGGAAGGACGCTTCGGGATGAGCTTTTTCACGTGGCCCCCGGAGACCAATTCCGCGCTGATGTTCTCCGGTGCGGGCGGGGGCCCGATGTTGGCCGCGGCGGCATCGTGGGAGGGGTTGGCCGACGCGTTGGGTTCGGCCGCCCAGGCGTTTTCGTCGACCACTTCGGGCTTGGCCGGTCAAGCCTGGCAGGGGCCGGCTTCCGCGGCGATGCTCGCCGCCGCTACCCGTTACACGTCATTCCTGACCGCCGCGCAGGCTCAGGCCGAAACGGCCGCGACCCAGGCGCAGGCGATCGTCGGGGCGTTCGAATCGGCCCGGGCCGCCACCGTGCACCCGCTGACCGTCGCCGCCAACCGCAGTCAACTCGTGAGTTTGGTGGTCTCGAACCTGTTCGGGCAGAACGCGCCGGCGATCGCGGCCGCCGAAGCCGCATACGAACACATGTGGGCCGCCGACGTGGCCGCGATGATCGGCTATCACGGCGGCGTCTCGGCGGCGGCCGCACAGCTGTCGGCCTGGCCGGCGACCCTGGAAGGTGCGTTCGCCGAAGCCTCGGGCGCACTGGCCAATCCCGTCGGGGCGTTGCAGGTCGAACTCGGCCGGGCCGAACAGGCCGTCATGAACACGATCAACGCGCCCACCACCACGTTGTTGGGGCGCCCGCTGATCGGCAACGGCACCAACGGCGCCAACGGGACGGGGCAGCCCGGCGGACCCGGCGGGATCCTGTGGGGCAACGGCGGAAACGGCGGCTCGGGCACGGGAACACAAGCCGGAGGGGCGGGCGGCCCAACAACGTGGTGG
>NZ_VMQU01000189.1 GCF_007714205.1 Mycobacterium helveticum
CGATCATCCCCAATGAGCCAAACAGGTGGTCCATAGTTACTGGCCAACCGGTGGTCCCATCATCGTGGCAAATGACAATGTCATTAATGACATCGGGATGAAATCGAACGTGAGACGGTGGCACCGCATTTGAGAACCGACAGCTACTCCTGTAGGTTCGCAAACTACGTGGCGGACGCTGATGCCTCTACCTGTAGGTTTGCAGAATTCTCATCGAAATGGCGGACGAGTTTTTCTCATCTTCGTGGCGGATCCTAGAACCGTCCGGTTGTCCACAACTTCGGAGGCTCGACCCCCAGCATGGCCTGGCCACCGCACCGATGCCGATAGCACCCGGTCAGCTGCAACGCGATTGATCCCGTAAAAGATGAAATAGCCGGCCCTGGGCGTGGTGAATACCATGCCTGCTTCCGTCCCGCGCAGCGGGCGATGCGCCTCAATGGCTGACCGGGCCGGTCACCGCTCCCTGTAATCACGGATCTGGCGACGAAGGAGCCACACCTCCAGGGTGCCGCCCGCCTCGAATCATCAAAGATGCTTCTAACAAACACGTTTCGGCGGCCCCCGCTAGGCTTTGCCGGCCGCGGATAGTGATTTGTTCCGCTGGCCAACGCCTTTCACGCTTATCCTGTTTTGGCGGTCGCCTCCCGCGGCGGTGTAGCGTTATTGCGGGATGAACTTGAACGTGATGCCGTGCGGCCGGTTGATGCGGCGCACCTCGAACAGGCAGCTCGCGCGTTCCATTGTTCTTACCGCGGTGTTGTCCAGCGTTGCGACCAGCTGGTAGTTCGGAGAAGACGCGAATCGGTGCAAGGTCGGCCCGATCTGTTCGAGGTTGGACTGCGGGATCAGCCCGGTCGTCGCCCAACTGAGGCCATGCGCGAACCGGAGCAGACGCGCCAGGCCAGTAGAAGCGACGCACCCTGCCCGGGTAGGTTGTCGATCTCCTTCAGCAGGGACGTGTAGTCGGGGAATTTGCACTTCCTGCGAGGCGATCTGGACGCCGTGACCATCCGCTTGATCCCTGGCTCGTGATCGTACGGATCACGCAACTCTTCGGGCAACATGGACTGCACGGCTTTTTTGTTGTTGCTGTCATCGATGTGCATGCCGACGAGCCGTTGCAGGCGGATTTTGCGGTCGTCGGGCTCCAGCAACCAGACGGCGGCGCACTGCTCTCCAGCGAGGCGCGCAAGGGCGCGAACGGCGCGTAGTAGTGCCGGCCTCCGTTCATCAGTTCGCGTATACCGGCCAGGTAATCCACTGCCACCTTGAGTCGCCGGGTGGCGAGGGTCTACCCATAACTCAGGGATCTGCGCTCGGTCGCCGGCTAGGTCGCTGTCGGGTTCGACCGGGTAGGGGTCGTTGGATTCGATACGGTTCAAAACATCGACAGCTCTGTTCATCCGCTCGACAGCTTCTCGGCGCCAGTGATCATCATCTGGGGCCGGATCGGCGATCACTCATCCGATGATGCCCGAACACCGTGACACGGGTCGCCGCCCAGGATGATTTCCGCGATCGCGCCGGGCGCCACTGCGCCTCGGCCCGCTAAGGCCGCGCAAATGGTCGTCACCTCGATCGCGTCGCTCTCGGCCTGTAGTAACCGAAAGCCGATGGTGCACAGCAGTTTAGCTGGCTGCTAACACAGATATTTGTTTCGCGTGCACGCGACGAAATTACGCCGATCCTCGGAAAAGTGTGGCGGAACCACCTTGAAGCGAATGGCGTACCCAGCGGATCGTTGCGGCGACGTCACTGGTTCGGAAGCGGGTGCGTCGCGCTTGATGCGGAGGGTGTTGATCGGTCACCGGAATTAGTACCCGAGGACGGCGGCGATCGAAATAGTCATGAAGGACCGCACGATCAAGGTGTCAACCACCCGACGTCACCTCGAGTGCCGAGACAGCCGGCCCCTGAGTGAGTACGAGAAGGCCGGACTTAATAATAGGTACCGGGCGCGGCTGCTCCGCCTGGGGGTTGGTAGCCGGCCGCCGAGTTCCTTAGCTGCCATATCAGCTCAGGACAAAGCAAGTTGACGGCGTACGAGACCAGATAATTAGCCGCGAACTCGTCGTTGGGGGTGACATCACTCTTGACGTCACCCATGACTTGCCCGTAGCCCTCCCCCCGACCGACCTTATCGCAGATTCCGTGGCCGTAGCTAAGCGCGTCGTTGTCCGGAAATCCGTAATGCCGCCGCACCACCACGTCGTAGACGTACTCGACTTCGGGTGCGGGAGCGGCATGTACCCGCGGCGGTGGCGTTAACAGCAGCCCGCCGACAGCAACTGCGCCGCCGATCAAAGCGACCAGCGATTTCCAACGCTTCATGGCTGGCGGCTCGAACCAATGACTAGCGTCGCCGCAATCGGTCCCATGAAATGTGCCCCTCGTTCCACCTGTTGAGCCGACCAGCTTCGCACGGCTATGGGCATCGATCAAGACGTTAAACTATATAATGGATAAGGTCCAGTGATCTCACGATGCAAGTCCAGCCAGACCAGCCACTAGCTGGCGCTGTTCGGGATTCCCTTCGGCGAATTGAGCCAACGGGTAGAGCCCCGAAAGTTGCGTCTTGGCCAGATCCTCGGGAACGCGACGCCCCCGCCTCCTGGTCCAGCGTGTACAGATAGCTCACGTTGACTCGCCGTGCTGACGCGCAAGATGTGACGCCCGAAGTGCGGCGCGAACGACCTTGCCGGCACTACTCAGCGGCAGCTCGGTGACCGAATACCAATATTGCGGAATCTTGAAGCCGGCGAGCTTCACCCGGGCGAAGGACCCTAGCTCATCGGGCCGTGGGGGATGAGCCAAGTCTGTCGGAACGATGAACGCGGCCAAGGTTTCTCCGAGTCGCGTGTCTGGCACGCCCACAACGCCGACCGCGGCAACCGCGGGGTGGGCGCTGAGCACATTCTCGACTTCTAGCGGATAGATGTTCTCCCCACCGCGAACCACCATGTCGTGCCGACGACCGCAAAGACGGAGATAACCGTCGGCATCCATCGCACCCAGATCACCAGTGTGCAACCATCCATCGGCGGCCTGGGCGGAAAGGTGCGCCGCGGCGGCGAACACTTCGCCGATTCCTGCCCGGTCCGGCTCGTCGATTCGCAGACGAAGCCCGCTCACCGGCCGACCGACGCTGTAGAGGATCTCGGGATTTTTGACCGCGGCCAATCGATGATCGTCTGGGCCCAGGCTGGTGATTGGGCTGCCCTCGGTTTGGCCGTAGAGACTGACCATGGCGACGTCTGGCAGCACGTCAAGGACCCGTCGCAACGTCTCGACGGTGATCGGCGAGGCACCATAGATCAATGTCTTAAGCGGAACTGCGGCGAGAAGCCGTTCGCTGAGCAACATCTCGATCATGGTCGGCACGAGCAGACAATGAGTGGCCTGGAGCTGCTTGAGGTTGCGCCACCAGTCGAACGAGAACCTGTTGGTGGGGATAACTGCCGCCCCGGCCGTGAGCGCTACCAGGACGTTGCCCAGTCCCCCGATGTGATGCAACGGTGAGCCGGTGGCATAGCGATCGTCGGGGCCGATTCCGATCAAGCGGCCTAGCAGCTCGGCGCGAGCGCCTAGCACTCGCTCGGTGAGCGGGACCGTTTTGGGAAGTCCGGTTGTTCCCGCGGTGTGCAGGTAGATTGCCGTGGGAGCTGGTTCCGGATGCAACGGGCGCCTCGACACCGGCAGGGAAGGTATTGTCACCGCCCGTATCCCAACCGCGGCGGCGACCTGCCGAGCCGTCTCGGCGAACGCCGCCTCGGCGAGAAAGACCGGCGAGCCGCTCCGGCCGACCGTTTCGGCCAACTCCGCAGCGGTCTGCCTCGGTCCGAGCGGAGCGAGTGGTCGGTTGGCGGCGGCACCGCCGAACAGCAATGCCAGCGCATCGGCGTTCATGGTGAGCAACCCAGGGATGGGCTGACCTGGCTTAACGTCGAGATCGACGAGCAGGTCCGCAGCTGTGACGCTCATGCCGATCAGTTCACGCCCAGTGACACAGCCCGCTTCGCCGATGACCGCTGCACGTTCACTGCGCTCGTGGACAGCGCAGATTCGCTCCAGCCACTTCATCCGAGTGGGTGAACCGGACTCGTCGAGCGGAAAGCCATCGTGTCTCTCCTAGCCATTTCATCAAAACGATAAATAGTTTACTGTTTACGTGAAATGTCACAAAGGAGGGCCGGCTGCGTGCGGATCATTGTCACCGGCGGGAATAGTGGCGTCGGGAAGGCGACCGCCCATGCGATGGCCGCCGCCGGCCACGAAGTGGTGATCGCCTGCCGCACCCCACCGAAGGCGTATGACGCCGCTTCGTCGATGCCCGGCGATGTCCAAGTGCGCGAGTTAGACCTGGCCGACCTCACCAGCGTGCGTAAGTTCGCCGACACCGTCGACTATGTCGACGTGTTGGTGAACAACGCTGGTGTGTTGGGCTTGCCGTTGACTCGAACCGCGGACGGCTTCGAGGCTCACATGGGCACTAATCATCTTGGCCACTTCGCGTTGACCTGCCTTCTCGGCGACCGGATCCGCGACCGGGTCGTGGCGGTGGCCAGCACCAACTACACCACCGCTCGCATGCACTTCGATGACCTCAACTATCACCATCGCCGTTACAACCCATGGTCGGCATACGGGGAATCCAAGCTGGCGAACCTGCTGTTTGTGCGGGAATTGGTCGCCCGCGGCAAGACCGCCTATGCCTCCGATCCCGGCATGACCGACACCGGGATCACGCGTAACGGCTCGGGAGTATTGCAGTGGGCGGGCCGAGTGCTCTCACCGCGCATCGCACAGCGCCCAGCTGACGGGGCTCGCTCGACCATTCAGGCGATCACCACGACATTGCCCAACGGCACCTACATTGCGCCGCGCGGCCTGATGCACCAGTGGGGCACACCGAAGCCCACCAAACTCAGAGATAAGGCGCGCGACGCGGACAGCGCGCGACGGTTGTGGGATATCTCGGCTGAGCTCACGGGCTGCGAGTGGCAGGACAGCCATTCATGACTATCGAACGAGTGCTGCCGACGCCCGAAGCACGCGAACTCGTTCGACTGGCCGCCGAGGTTGGCGACAAGGTGCTCGATCCGATCGTCGACGAGCATGAGAAGAGCGAGGCCTACCCCGAGGGAGTCTTCGCGACTCTGGGTGAGACTGGGCTGCTGACACTGCCGCACCCGCAGGAATGGGGCGGTGGCGGACAACCCTACGAGGTATACCTGCAGGTTCTCGAGGAACTGGCAGCTCGATGGGCCGCAGTCGCCGTGGCTGTCAGCGTCCACGTGCTCGCCTGCCATCCATTGATCGCGTACGGCACCGACGAGCAACGACAGCAGTGGCTGCCGACCATGCTGGGTGGTCACACGATCGGTGCCTACAGCTTGTCCGAGCCGCAGGCCGGTTCCGACGCCGCCGCACTGACCTGTAAGGCCGCCGCGGTCGATGGCGGTTACCGCGTCAACGGCGCCAAGGCCTGGATCACCCACGGCGGCATAGCAGACTTCTACAGCCTCTTCGCCCGCACGGGCGAAGGTGGACAAGGCATTTCATGCTTCTTGGTCGAAAAGGACACCGACGGACTTACGTTCGGCAAACCCGAGGAGAAGATGGGCTTGCATGCCATCCCGACCACCACAGCGCACTACGACAATGCGTTCGTGTCTGCCAAACGTCGGATCGGCGCCGAGGGCCAGGGCCTCCAGATCGCCTTCAGCGCACTGGATTCCGGACGCCTCGGCATCGCCGCGGTGGCCGTCGGGCTGGCGCAGGCAGCACTCGACGAGGCGGTTTCCTACTCCCAACAACGGACGACTTTCGGCCGCAAGATCATCGATCATCAAGGCCTGGCGTTCCTGCTGGCCGACATGGCCGCCGCGGTCGACTCTGCGCGCGCCACGTACCTGGACGCGGCGCGCCGCCGTGACGCCGGACTGCCATACTCGCGCAACGCCTCGGTGGCAAAGCTCATCGCCACCGACGCCGCAATGAAGGTCACCACCGACGCCGTGCAGGTTTTCGGCGGCTACGGCTACACCAGGGATTACCGTGTCGAGCGCTACATGCGCGAAGCCAAAATCACTCAGATCTTCGAAGGCACCAACCAGATTCAGCGGCTGGTCATTGGTCGATCGTTGGTTGGATCATGACAGTCGAGATCGGTTCGACAGACGGCGCCTACGAGCGCCCCCAGTTGCGATTGGCGCCCAGCCCAACCGCCGAGTCGCATGCGTTCTGGACCGGGGGGCGCAACGGCGAGTTGCTGATCACCCGCTGCCATGGTTGCGGCCACTTCTTTCACCCGCCGGGGCCGGCCTGCTGGCGTTGCCGAAGCACCGACGTTGCACCGGAGCCTGTCTCCGGACGGGCGGCCGTCGCGGCGTATACCGTCAACCGCCAGAGCTGGATTCCGGGTTTCGATCCGCCATACATCGTGGCGATGGTCGAGCTTGCCGAGGAGCCCGATACACGGCTGATTTCGAACGTGGTCGACGTTGCCCCGGACGAGATCAGCGTCGGGATGGCCGTCGAAGTTTTTTTCGAAGACTGGACCGCGTTGTCGGGCGAGGAAGAAAGCCGGGTGTGGTTGCCGTTGTTTCGCCCAGTCAGAAACTGATCACGTCCCTGGACCAGATGCTGCTAATGTGACAGTCAACGGTCAAACCGTCGATGAGGACGTGAGATGACCAGCTACTAAGGAGTTCGTAAGTAAGTCGAGACACGCCGGGGAAAGCCTTTGCTGGCGAACGATATTCGTCGAGAATAGGT
>NZ_VMQU01000018.1 GCF_007714205.1 Mycobacterium helveticum
CACCCAGAAACAGGCGGCTACCAGGAAAAACGCCAAACTCGTCAGCAGGGAGCCGACTCTATGTCGGGAGTCCTGGGGCTACGGACAGAAAAGGTTGGTCGTGTTAGGTAACAGGACCTGCGTGGCGGCAGGGTCGGTCGTTGACGGTTCTCCGTACCTGTGTGCGTCACGAAGGTCGACCGAACCACTCCCCCAAAGTGGGGTTGTCCTATAGGGCTTTGGGGCAAGGTTGTTGCGTTAAATGACAACATTTTTCGGTATCACGCTGGGTTTGAACCCGTATCGGGGCATGCCGTAATTGAGCACCGCGCCGCGTTCTCCCGCAGCGGGCATCGGCATCCCTGGCATGCCGGGAATTCCGGGTGAGGCCTCCGGCGCGGCGCCCGCGCTAGCGGCGGGAATTGCGGCGGTGGATGGACCCGTCGCATTCGCGGAGGTGATTGCAGACCAACTCTGAGGCACCGACAAGGTCCCCACCAAGTCAGCGCGGTTGATCGCCGCCGACACCGCCCCCCCTACTGGCGACGGCGCAACCGTCGACACCACCGTCGATGATGGTCCCGGAACAGCCCCGCCCTGAACTGCCGAGGTGAAGCCAGCCGCATGACCCAACGAAGCAACCGCGCCGGCTCCGATCGGACCGACAAGTCCCACGTCGGCGCCCGATTCGACACCACCCAAAACCGCAGCCGGAAATCCGGTGTCTCCGAAGTCGGTGACGAAGGCGCCAAAGGCGTCGTGTGTAGAGCCGTCCAGCGTGTTCAGTAGCCCGGGAAGCCCCGTCGTGGCGGTGTCGGAATTCGGCGCGGTGACGCTCGACGAACCGGTCGACGTCGACGACGCGGGCCTGAGGGGCGATGCGAGTTGGTGCAGCGCTGCTGACAGCTCGGACATCTTGTTACCCACGCTGCCGGTGGCGTTGCTCGAGGCCTGGGTTGTTGCGGCGGCTTGGTTTGCTTGACCGGCCGGGTCGGTGGTTTGCGGGGGTCGGCTAAAGGGCCTGGGCTCCGAAGCTGCTGCGGACGAGCCTGCGTACTGGTACATCGCTGCTGCGTCTTGGGCCCACATTTCCTCGTACTGGGCCTCGGTGGCGGTGATGGCAGGCGTGTTTTGACCCAAAACGTTCGTCGCGACCAACGACGCCAGTTGGGTACGGTTGGCCGCGATCACCGTCGGTGGAACGTGCTCCGCAAACGCGGTCTCGTAGGCAGCCGCGGCAGACGTGGCCTGGTCGGCGATCTGCTCCGCCTGAGCGGCCGTGTCAGACATCCACTCGATGTAGGGGGTGACCGCGGCCGCCAGGGAACTGGAGGCGGCGCCCAGCCATTCTTCGCTGGTCAGGTAGGAGATAATTGATTCATAAGAACTTGCCGTCGAATATAACTCGCTGGCTAGCCCGTCCCAAGCCGAGGCGGCGGCCAACATTGGTCCCGATCTGGGACCAGCGTAAATGCGCGCGGAGTTGATTTCTGGCGGTAGCTCCCCGTACTCCACGATTCCGATCATTGCTCAACCCCTCCTGTCTTTACGCTGTTGCGCTAATTCCGATTGTCTGGGTAAAACCGCATACCTTCACGTCAAGACGACAGCGCTGATTGCAAGGATGGTCTCAAGCCGCCGGCTTGGAGCCCCGCGGTCCTTACCGTGTCTACCGACTGTAGGCCATCGGCCCGGGACGCGATCAGGCGTCGTTGTGGCAGTCGGTCACCGAGCCCGTCGGGAAATCACGGCCAGCAAACCTGGGTTCGCCTGATGCGGCACAGCGCCCCTACAGCCGGCGGGTTGCACGCATAAAGGTGTGTGCATAAGTTACACGGTGTGATCGCGGTGGGAGCGGGTCGGTGAGCGCGGGCCATTCGCACGCGCACGGGCATGCCTCGGCCGACGGCGATCGGCGGTGGCTGCTCGGTGCGCTGCTGGTGATCGTGGCCTACATGGTCGGCGAGGTCGCGGTCGGTGTGGTCGCGCGGTCGCTGGCGTTGATCTCCGATGCCGCGCACATGCTCACCGATGCCGGCTCGATCGCGTTGGCGCTGTGCACGATTCGGTTGGCGGCGCGTCCCGCGTCCGGGTTCATGACCTACGGGTGGAAGCGTGCCGAGATTCTTTCGGCGCAGGTGAACGGGCTGACGCTGTTGCTGTTGGCGGCATGGTTGGCAGACGAGGCGATCCGCCGGCTCATCCACCCGCCCCAGGTCACCGGCAGCCTGGTGTTGATCACCGCGCTGGTCGGCATCGTGGTGAACGTGGCGGCGACATTGATGATCGGCCGCGCCAACCGCACCAGCCTCAACGTCGAGGGAGCGTTCCAGCACATCCTCAACGACCTGTTCGCATTCGTCGCCACCGCCGTCGCGGGCGCGATCATGTTGCTGACCAGGTTCTGGCGGGCGGACGCCATCGCGACCCTGTTCGTGGTCGCGTTGATGGCGCGCGCCGGATTCGGTCTGATCGCCGCCTCCGTGCGGGTCTTCATGGAGGCCGCGCCGAAAGATCTCGACCCGGCCGCGATCGGCCGGGCCATGGCCGGCTGCGACGCGGTGGTCGAGGTGCACGATCTGCACATCTGGGAGATCACCGCGGGCTCCTCCGCCCTGTCCGCGCACGTGTTGGTCGAATGCGGAAGGGACTGCCACTCGGTGCGCGCCGACTTGGCGCGGCTGCTCGACGAGCAGTACGGCATCCACCACACCACCCTGCAGCTCGACCATGCCGGCAGCGACGACGCGGAGCGCGACCGGTCGGCGGCGCCGCACTGCGAGGAACCGCACGGCCCGGTGCACCGATCGTCCACCGCCTACTGACCCCGTGCGGCGGCCGTCACGCCGTGTCGAACAGGGTCATCAAGCCGTAGTCCATGTGGATCTGCTGATGGCAGTGCATCAGCGACCGGCCGGGCTGGTCGGCGACGAAGTCGACCTCCATGCTCTGGTAGCCGCCGAGCATCGCGACGTCCTTGCGTATCCCGGTGGTCGACGTCCCCGCAAAGCGGGTGATTTCGAAGATGTGACGGTGCAGATGCATGGGGTGCAGGTCGTCGCTGGCATTGCGGAAGCGGAGCCGATAGCGCTTGCCGCGTTGCAGGTCCAGCACGGGTGTCTCGGTGTCCATGGAAAACGGCGTGCCGTTGAGCGTCCATTCGTTGAAGCCGCCGTCGGCGGCGTTGCGCTTCTCGATCAGCATCTCGATGACCTGATCGGGCGGCGCGGCGGCCGGCGGGTTGGGCGCCGCGAACATGCGGTAGTCCCACGTGAACGGCGACGGTGGTGGCGTCCATTGCGGATCCCCGCCGCGCCCCGCGTATTCCACGACGATGCCCATGCCGTGGGCGCGGTCGTCGTCGGAGTGGTCCCCCAGCACCCACACACCGGGGTTGGTCATGGTCACGATCGCCGACACCCGCTCCCCCGCACCCAGCCACAACACCGGCACCGCCGCGGGATTGGGCACCGGATTGCCGTCCAGCGCGGTCACGGTGAACGTGTGGCCGGGTAGGGCCAGGCTGCGGTTCTCGGTTGCGCTGCCGTTGAGGACGTGCAGCAGCACCCGCTGCCCCGTCCGCACCCGGATCGGGTCGCCGTGGCCGAGCATGCGCCCATTGACGGCGAACGCCCCGTAGCCGACCTCATACCCGCGGGGGTCCCCGCGGCGGAGGGAGGCGTTCATCGCCGACTCGCCCCGGGCTTTGAGGTCCGGGTCCTGTGCGCCGGCCAGAAAATCCGCGGCCATGTCGCCGCCGCGGCCGAACGTGGGCTCGAACTCCTTGAGCGTCAGGAAGATTTCCTGGTCGTAGGCGCCCGGATGCTGCCGCGGTTCGATGTAGACCGGGCCCACCTGGCCGGTGTAGAGACCGGCCGACAGGTCGGCGCGCGGCACCACGTGGGTGTGATAGAAGCGGAAACCCGCCGGGCCGGGCACGAACGAGATGCGCCGCATCCCGTGCGGGGGGATGTAGGGGGTGCCTTCCTCGGCGGCGCCGTCGACGTCGGCGCCCACCACCTGGCCGTGCCAGTGCAGCTGCTCGGGGGTGTCGGTGTCGTTGTGAACGTCGACCCAGGTGCGCCGGCCCTCCGTCAACCGCACCAGCGGACCGGGGAACTGGCCGTTGTAGAGGCTGGTGGACACGATGCGGTCGGGGGCCAGCTCGACCGTACCGGTCCCGATTCGCAGCGTGTGGTCAGCCTTGCCGTTGGGTGGGGCGAGCGCCGCGGGCTGCGAACACCCCGCCGCCACTCCCGCGGCCGACACCGCCGTCCACCGCAGGAAGGCGCGTCGGTCAACGGCCATTTGCAATCTCCTCGATCCGTCCGCCGAACGGGTTGGCCCACGCCGCTCCCAGGGTCAAGGGGCGAGCGGCTTCGGCCTCTCCTCGGCGGTCCCCCAGGTATGCGTGCGCGAGTCCGACGACCCTCGTTTGCAATCGTGCCAAAAGGGAACTATCAGCAGCGGCAGAACTTGCCCGCCACACTGCTGATAGTTCCCTCAGGAAGGCCCACCATGGCCACGTCAGGCCGTCACCGTGCGCCGGTGCGTCCCCGACACCACGGCGGTGACGACGTGTCGGTCCAGCCGGCCCCGTACCGCCGCCATGAACTGATTGCCGCCGCGAGCGGGACCATGTTGCTGGTGGCCATCGGGGTTTTGTCCGGATGGGCCCACTACAGCCTGTCCGGTGCGCGCACGCTGTCGCCTCGCATCGCCGCGGCCGTACCGGCGACCGGCTCCGCCGCGCCGCTGACGTCCCCGCCGTCCCCGCACGCGGACGGGAAACTGCAGGCATGGCTGGCGCAGGCCGAGCCGACGCTCGACGCGCTGATCGCGGCCCGGCACGCGGTTACCGTCGCCGCGGCCGCCGATGACATCACCGCGACCGGGTCGGCCTGCCGGAGCGCCGACGGCGCCGTCGCCGGCGCTCAGCGTCACCTGCCGAGCCCGGATCCCGAACTGAACCTCGCTCTGCAGCAGGCCATCGAGAACTACCGCGTCGGACTGCGCCACTGCGTCGTGGGCGTGCAGAACCACGACGGCGGCGAGATCGCGCACGCGGCCAGTTACCTTGATCAGGGGAATGCGGAACTTCGGGCGGGACTGGCGATCATCGAGCGGGACCTGCGCGACGCGCGACCGCAGGACACCGGCGTGCTGACCGTGTAGCCGCGCGAGATCCAATCAGCCAAAAACGCTTACTCTGGCGATTGAGTTGGGCAATAGTTTGACACTGCGGCAGTTACCACCGACGTGGCTTCGGGAAACGTGATGGATTTAGGTCCCAGCGCGGAACGAATGTCGTGGCCAATAGAATCCGGCGTTCTGCCGTCCTTGCGATCGGCGCAGATTTGCCGCCCCAGCGCAACGATGGGCGCGTCATCGCCCGCCGGCCACGTGAAGCCCAGCGCGTGCATCTCCGCCAGGAAGGTGCCGTCGGGATCGCTCGCGTCGGCCAGTGCCGGCGCGGGATTGATCAGTAGCCCCGCACCCACCAGCGCGGGCGCAAGGAATGCAGTCAACCGGCCGAGTGAAATCATCGTCCTGAACTTTCTTTGCGGGTTAACAAAAGGATACCCGGTCCGGCGCCCGGGGGTGGCCCCAGTGTGAGCGACTGCACACTCGTGTAACTTTGCTGTAATATGCGGCATCAGTGCGTTTATCAGATTTAACACGGGAAAGTCGCTCTGGATCGTGGTGGCGGTCTTTGCCAGTCGGGCGGATCGAGAGCCCAATCGGTGGAAGAACGGCCTGCGGTCACCGGTGATGCAAGGTGGCGGGCGGGTAGCGAAGAGATGAATTTCGCGTGTCCGCGGATGTCTCGGTCAGCCGCCGGCCGGGGACCAGATCACCGGGTCGCCGGGGACGATGACGCCCGGCCCGACGACCTCGAGGTACGCCCCCGTGCAGGGCCGCCGCGCGTCGGAACCGCTTGTCCGGAAACGATTCTCGGCCCCCGGAGTGCGAAGCGCCTGCGGGGCGGGAGGGAGCGCCCCGTGCTCGAGCGTGGGAACCACGCACCGGGGCGTCGCCTCGATGACACGAAGTTGCGCCTCGCCGACGGTCAACACTGCTCCGGCCCAAACGTTTTCGTCATACGGCGGGTAGTCCGGTGGCGTTGCGATCACCAGATTCGGCCGGTAGCGCAGCGCCTCGACACCGATGTGCTGCAGCGTCGCGGTGGTGATTGCGTGTAGCGGAGCGTCGTCGGTGAACGACTCCCCCGGGGTCGCCTTGCCGATCTCCAGGACGATGCCCGCGACCTCGGCGTCGAGCCCCAGGTCGAGCAGTTGCTCGGGGTCGGGGCGTTCCACCGTGGCGCCGGGCCCGCGCCGGCTGATCAGCCGGACCGCCCGCCCCAACAGCCGCGAGAGCAATTCGTCGGCCGCCGGATCGTCGGCCGCGACCCGGGTCCCGTCGGGCAACGCGATGCTCACTCCCCCGCCTTCGCCGCGGGCCGTGCACTGCAGCAGCCCGCGCCAGAGCCGGGCCTGCTTGGCGCTGGCCACATGCCCCGTCGCCGTATCGAGCAGCGCCAGCCGCCGGTCCCCCTCGGCGCCGCGCTCGTCGACGAACAGCCTGTCCACGGTCTCCCCGAGCATCGACTTCACCGGGTAGCGGCACAGGGTCTCGACCCGCATCCGCCCCGGTGCGCGGCCCCCGCAGGTCGTCGGATCGGCCATGAGAACAACTCTAAGCGGGCACGCCCGGTCGGCAGGCCGCCGCCGCAGAGCAGCGGTTCGGCGGACGCGTTTCCGGCGCTGAGGCGAGCTCCCGCCGCCCCGGTGTGCGACCGCGAAGCCGGTCCTGTAGAAGAGTCTCGTGGAGGAGCCGAACCCCCGATCCTTCGACGCGCGGGCCCTGCGCGACGCGGTGGCCCGGCGGTTGCATCGCCGGACCGTCGCCCAGGGCCAGCTCACGCTGCCGGCCGTGCCGGCCCTCATCGACGAGTACGTCAGGATGTGCGGCCAGGTATTCGCCGGTGCGGGCGTTCAGTACACGGCCGAACAGTCCGCTCAACTCAGGAGTGTGCTGGAATCCGAGCTGGCAAAGGGCTATCGGGCCTCGCCCCGGTCCAACGTCGTCATCACCTTTCACACCCCGTTCGGCACGACGCTGAACTACCGCGTCAAGGCGCAATGGTGGACGCTCGAAGCCGACTACGACCACTGGGTCGAGACCCGCCCGGCGCCGCTGTTCGGCAGCGAACCCGACGCGCGGGTGTGGACACTGGCCGCCGAGGTGGCCGAGCCGGCGGCCTGCCGGGTGCTCGACCTCGGCGCGGGAACCGGGCGCAACGCCCTGGCTCTGGCGCGACGGGGCCACCCGGTGGACGCGGTCGAGATGACGCCCAAGTTCGCCGACATCATCCGCATCGAGGCCGACAAGGAATCGCTGGGCGTGCGCGTGATCCAGCAGGACGTCTTCGCGGCCATGGAGGATGTCGACTCGGAGTATCAGCTGATCATCGTCTCCGAGGTGGTGCCCGACTTCCGGACCACGTCCCAGCTGCGCGAGGTGTTCGAACTGGCCGCCCGGCTCCTGGCGCCCGGCGGGCGCCTGGTGCTCAACACCTTCCTGGCCCGCCCCGGCTACACCCCCGACGACGCGGCGCGGGAAATGGGCCAGCAGTGCAACACCATGATCTTCACCCGCGACGAGGTGGCGACCGCGACGGCCGGGCTACCCCTCGATCTCGCCTCGGACGACCCCGCCTACGACTTCGAGAAAGGCCATCTGCCCGAGACCGCCTGGCCGCCCACGGGGTGGTTCGAGGGGTGGGCGCGCGGATTGGACGTCTTCGACGTCGAGCCCGCGGACTCCCCGATCGACCTGCGCTGGCTGGTCTACCAGAAGACGGGTTAGCGCCGGGACACCGGCGACCCCCGGTGTTCGGTGCCGTCGACCCGGCATCGGGCTTCCAGGTGCCGCGGGGGTGATCCATCCACCCGCCGGTATGCGGCTCGGCAGACCCCTACAATTCGTCGGGCCCGTCGCCGGCCCACGAAGCCATGCTTCACCGGCCGGTCGGGCCCGGCTGCGGCCCGGACCGGTTTCGGAAGGCGCGTCCGCGGATACCTGAGGGACGACCTCGGTGGTGGGTGTCGGCGCGACCCGTAACCACGACCAGCAAGGATTCGGCACTCATGACATCCGACGACAGCGAACGGCTCGTTCGCCGCATCCTCGGCATCGACTGGCCGCGCCGATTCATGCTTGCGGTGTTCGTCTTGGTCGCCGTCGTGGGCGCGGTGCGGCTCACGTCGTCGCCGGTGGCCTGCCCGAGTGGCGGCTGCACCCGCCACGAAGCCGCCGTGAAGCCCACCGAGCCGGCGCGGGTGACCATCACCCCGCGCGACGGCGCGCGCGACGTCGACCCGGTCGGGCATGTGATGGTCAAAGCCGAAGCCGGGACCCTGACCGGGGTGCGCATGGTCAACGACGCCGGCAAGCCGATCCCGGGCATCACGACCCCGGACGACGTCGCCTGGAAGCCGACCGTGCCCCTGGGCTACGGACGCACCTACACGCTCACCGTCACCGCCCGCGGATCCGACGGCACCGACACCACGCAGGTGTCGTCGTTCTCCACCCTGCGACCCTCCAACCAGACCAAGGTGTACTTCGAGATGACCTCCGAGGCGCCCCTGCACGAGGGCGGCACCTACGGGGTCGGGACGGTCGTCGTCGCCCACTTCGACGAGCAGATCGCCGATCGGGCGGCCGCCGAGCGGCACCTGACGGTGACCACCGATCCCCCGGTCACGGGTTCGTGGTTCTGGATCGACGGCCAGAACGCCCATTGGCGTCCCGAGCACTACTACGCGCCGGGGACGACGGTCACCGCCGCCGCCGACATCTACGGAATCGCCATGGGCAACGGTATCTTCGGGCAGGAGGACGAGCGGGTGTCGTTCCGGATCGGCGACGCCCACGTGTCCATCGCCGACGATGCCACCAAACAGGTCAGCGTCTACGACAACGGCAACCTGGTGCGGACGATGCCCACCTCGATGGGCATGGGCGGCACCGAGGACGTCGGGGGCAAGACCATCTATTTGTGGACTCCCCCCGGGATCTACACCGTGCTCGGCAAGGGCAACCCCGTCATCATGGACTCCTCGACGTTCGGGCTGCCCAAGAATTCCCGTCTGGGTTACCGCGAGACCATCCACTACGCCACCAAGATCAGCATCGACGGGATCTATCTGCATCAGCTCGACGCGACCGTGTGGGCCCAAGGGCACCGCGACACCTCACACGGATGCCTCAACCTCAACGCCGACAACGCGAAATGGTTCTACGACTTCTCCGTGCCGGGCGACGTCGTCGAGGTCCGCAACACCGGTGGACCGCCACTGACCCTGGCGCAGAACGGCGACTGGTCCCTCGACTGGGATCAGTGGCGCAAGGGCAGTGCCCTGAACCCCAGGTAGCGGAGGTGACGCGTCAGCGGGCGAGATCCCACTGGCCGTAATCGGCCGCGAGGACGTCGTCGACGTCGACGTTGATGCCGCCCAGCAACGGGCCCGGGCTCGACGGGCTGTTGACCACGGCCTGATAGAGCACCGCCATGGGCTCGCGTTGCCCGCGCGACCACGCCTTCGTCTGCCAGGCCCACCGGTGCCCCGCAGTGCTCGAACTACCGATCACGCCGTCGCGGATCGCCCAGCCGCACACCTGGAAACTGCCGTAGACACCGGTGCGCCCGACGCCCATCACCGAGTTGAGACCGCGAAACCAGTTGAGCGCCAAGTCGTTCCAGGTGTTGGGGTTGATGTCCTCGTCGACGCTGAAGAAGATCGGGGCCGACGCGGGTCCGCCCGCCGCGGTGTGCAGCCGCAGCGCGGTCTGCGCGTCGGCCACGCCGCCGTCGTAACCGCGGGTGAAGTCCGACGGGGCGCCGGGCCAATTGGGCTTGCCGTACTGGTAATTGCTGACGATGTGCAGACCCGTCGCGCGCAGCGCGTCGGCGTACTCGCGAGTCAACGGCTTGGCTTGGAAGTTCGCGCCGGGCCGCGGCTCGGACACGTAGTTGATCACGCCGTCATAGCCGGCGGCCTTGATCTCCTCCGGGGCAATCCTGCGCTCGGCGAAATCGATCAGCTTGAGGTCGCCGGCCGACGCGGTCGGCGCGCCCGGCGTGGCGGTAGCCACCCCCGCACCCAGCAGGACCGGGGCGACGGCGAACTTGAGGACCTCGCGTCGTGAGAACGGCCGCGCGTCACCCGGTCCGCGGGGCGCGGCCGAATCGTGCATCGCGCGATGGTAACAAAGCCGGCCGCGCCGGCGGGGCCCCGAGACCGGCGGCCGGGAGGGCCCGCGTGCGCGCTACGGCTTGTGGGTCGGCCGCGCATCGTTTTGAATTCACTTGTGGCTGTCCGGCTCGCCCGTAGATCGGTGGCCGTCGCGTTGGCGGCGGCCGCGCTGGCGGCCGCGATGGTGCTGCCGTCCGAGACGCCCGGGGCCGCGTGGCCGGCCGCGGCGGCCGGTTGCCCCCCGGTGCAGGTCGTGTTCGCCCGCGGACGTCTGGAATCGCCGGGCGTGGGCGCCGTCGGCAACGCGTTCGTCGACGCGCTCAGGTCCAAGACGGGCAAGGACATCGGCGTGTACGCCGTGAACTATCCCGCCAACACGGAGGTGGCCATCGGGGCCAACGACATGAGCAAGCACGTCCGCTACATGATCGACAACTGCCCGAACACCAGACTGGTGCTGGGCGGCTATTCCCTCGGCGCGGCGGTCACCGACGTCGTGCTCGCGGTGCCTTTCTCCGCGTTCGGGTTCGACGACCCGCTCCCGTCGGACGCCGACCAGCACATCGCCGCAGTCGCCTTGTTCGGCAACGGGACCCAGTGGATCGGTCCGTTCACGAACCTGAACCCGGCGTACGGCGCCAAGACCATCGAGCTGTGCCACGGCGACGACCCCATCTGCAACCCGGCCGACCCCCACACCTGGAACGACAACTGGCCCCAGCACCTCGCGGGGGCATACATCCAGGCCGGCATGCCCAACCAGGCTGCCGACTTCGTCGCGGGCAAACTCTGAACCCGCACGTCGGCGGGCGCGCCGGCGCCGACCCGGGTGCGCGTTGCGTCGTTTAGCTGTTCGAACTATAGTCTGGACACATGTCCAGTTTGCTGTCGCGGAGTTCTCGGGTGCGTTGATGGGAACGGAGTGGGGGCCGCTCGTCCGTGGTGTTCCAGCAGCGGATAAGAGTTGAGTATGCGAATCGCCCTGCTGTCCTATCGCAGTAAGGACCATTGCGGCGGACAGGGCGTCTACGTGCGCCACCTGAGCCGCGGTCTGGTCGACCTCGGGCACGACGTCGAGGTGTTCTCCGGCCAGCCCTATCCCGAGCTGCTCGATCCGCGGGTGCGGCTGACCAAGGTGCCCAGCCTGGACTTATACCGCGAGCCCGACCCGTTCCGGGTGCCCCGTCCGAGTGAGATCCGGAGCTCGATCGATCTGCTGGAACTGCTCACCGTGTGGACGGCCGGCTTCCCCGAACCGCGGACATTCACCCTGCGCGTGGCGCGGCTGCTGGCCGACCGGGTCAACGATTTCGACCTCGTCCACGACAACCAGAGCCTGGGCACCGGGCTGCTCACCATCGCCGAGTCGGGTTTGCCGGTGGTGGCCACCGTGCACCACCCGATCACCCGCGACCGGATGCTCGACCTGGCCGCCGCGCGCTGGTGGCGCAAACCGCTGGTGCGTCGCTGGTACGGCTTCCTGGACATGCAGCAGGAGGTGTCGCGCCAGATCCCCGACCTGCTGACCGTCTCGTCATCGTCGGCGGCGGACATCGTCGCCGACTTCGGGGTCGCCCCCGAGCAGCTGCATGTGGTGCCGCTCGGCGTGAACACCGAACTGTTCATGCCGGGGTCCTCCCCGCGGCAACCCGGGCGCGTCATCGCCATCGCCAGCGCCGACACCCCGCTGAAGGGGGTCCGCACCCTGCTGCACGCGGTGGCCAGGCTCCGGGTGAACCGCGACCTCGAGCTGCGGCTGGTCGCCAGGGTGGAGCCCAACGGCCCCACCCACAAACTCATCGCCGAGCTCGGCATCTCCGACATCGTCCACATCACCAGCGGGCTGTCCGACGCCGCGCTGGCCGCCTTGTTCGCGTCGGCCGAGGTCGCCTGCATTCCCTCCCTCTACGAAGGGTTTTCGCTGCCCGCGGTGGAGGCGATGGCCAGCGGCACCCCGGTGGTCGCGAGCCGGGTGGGCGCGCTTCCCGAAGTCGTCGGGACCGACGGTGCCTGCGCCGAGCTGGTGCCGCCGGCCGACGTCGAGGCGCTCACCCGGGCGCTCGGCGGTCTGCTCGACTCACCCGAAAAGCGCCGCAGCATGGGGCGGGCGGGCCGCGAACGTGCGGTCAACGTGTTCAGCTGGGACGCCGTGGCGGCTCAGACCGTGGCGGTCTACGAGCGGGCGATCGCGCGCCGGGCCTCCGCCGGGGGCGAAGCCCGATGCTGACGGTGGACTTCGACCGGCTCGGCGTCGGGCCGGGCAGCAGGGTGATCGATGTGGGGTGCGGGGCGGGCCGGCACGCCTTCGAGGCATACCGGCGCGGCGCCGACGTCGTCGCGTTCGACCGCGACGAGTCCGAACTGCGCGGTGTGGAAACCATGTTGCGGGCGATGGGCGAGACCGGTGAGGCGCCTCCGGATGCATCGGCGAAGGCCGTTGCCGGCGACGCGCTCAGCCTGCCCTACGCCGACGAGACGTTCGACTGCGTCATCGCCTCGGAAATCCTGGAGCACGTGCCGCAGGACGACGCCGCGATCGCCGAGCTGATCAGGGTGCTCAAAGTCGGTGGCACGCTGGCGGTCAGCGTCCCGCGGTGGTTGCCCGAACGGGTGTGCTGGCTGCTTTCCGACGAGTACCACGCCAACGAGGGCGGCCACGTGCGGATCTACCGGGCCAGCCGGTTACGCGACAAGATCACCGGCGGCGGAGTGCACTGGACGCACGCGCACCACGCGCACGCGCTGCATTCGCCGTTCTGGTGGCTGAAATGCGCCGTCGGCGTGTCGAACGCCGACCATCCCGCGGTGACCGCCTATCACAAGCTGCTGGTGTGGGACCTGATGCAGCGGCCGAAGCTGACGCGGATCGCCGAATCGCTGCTCAACCCGCTGGTGGGCAAGAGCGTGGCGATGTACTTCACCAAGCCGCGGGCGACGGAAAGCGGAGTCACTCCGGGGTTTTCAGTTGCGTCGCGCTGAGCCGCCGGCGGTCGTGGGCGTCCTGACCGCCGAGCAGTGCCGCCAAACCGCGCAATCCATCGCCGATGCGCAGGAATCGTCGGGCGCCATCCCCTGGTTCCCGGGTGGCCACACCGACCCGTGGGATCACGTGGAGTGTGCGATGGCGCTCACCGCGGCCGGACTGCTGGAGCCCGCCCGCGCGGCGTTCGAATGGTGTCGCCGCATGCAGCGGCCCGACGGCTCCTGGCCCATCCAGGTTCGTGAGGGGATCGTCGAGGACGCCAACAGCGACAGCAACTTCTGCGCCTACATCGCGGCCGGCGTCTGGCACCACGTGCTGGTCACCGGGGACAAGGCCTTCGCCGAGGCCATGTGGCCGGTGGTGCACACGGCGATCGACTTCGTCATCGACCTGCAGATCGGCTACGGCGAGATCTGTTGGGCGCGAAGCGAAGCCGGTCCCCTGCCGGAAGCGTTGCTGACGGGCTGCGCCAGCGTCTTCCACAGCATCCGCTGCGCGCTGGCGCTCGCCGGCCTCATCGGTGAGCCGCAGCCCGAGTGGGAACTGGCGCTGGGGCGGCTGGGCCACGCAATCGTCGCGCACCCGGAGGCGTTCACCGGGAAAGACCGCTACTCGATGGAGTGGTACTACCCCATCCTCGGCGGCGCGCTGCGGGGCCCGGCGGCGGCCGAGCGGATCAAGCAGCGCTGGGACGACTTCGTGGTCGGCGGTCTGGGCATCCGTTGCGTCGACGACCGCCCCTGGGTGACCGGCGCGGAAACGTGCGAACTGGTGATGGCGCTCGACGCCATCGGTCAGCGGTCGACCGCGCTGCGGCAGTTCGCCGCGATGCAGCACCTGCGCGAGGGAGACGGCTCGTATTGGACGGGCTTGGTGTTCGCGGACGGCAAGCGGTGGCCCGAGGAACGCACCACCTGGACCGGGGCGGCGATGATCCTGGCCGCCGATGCGCTGTCGGACACGACCGGGGCCGGCGGCATCTTCCGCGGCGACGGCCTGCCGATGGGGCTGCAGACCGACTTCGACTGCGAATGCGTGGTTACCGGCCCGGGCCGCTGACGACCTGTCCGCCCGCCGCCCCGCCGGTGCGTTCGAGCACCCGCAGCGACCCGGTGGCCGAGACCTCCCGGAACTGGCCGGAATCCAGCGCGCGGCAATAGATGTGGTAGGGCGGTCGCCCGCCGTCGGCGGGGTCCGGGAACACGTCGTGGATCACGAGGGCACCCCCGGCGTCCACCCACTTGGCCCATCCGTCGAAATCCTGGTTCGCGGCGGCCTCGGAATGGCCGCCGTCGATGAACAGCAACTGCAGCGGTGAACGCCACCCCCGGGCCACCACCGGCGATTTGCCCACGACGGCGACGACGTTGTCGTCCAGTCCCGCCGCGTCGAGGGTGCGGCGGAACGTCGGCAGCGTGTCGAAGAGCCCGGTGGCCGCGTCGACCATCGACGCGTCGTGGAACTCCCAGCCGCGTTGATGTTCCTCGGAGCCGTGGTGGTGGTCGATCGTGTAGAGCACGCCGGCGGTCTGTTGCGCCGCCGCGCCCAGCAACAACGTCGACTTGCCGCAGTAGGTGCCGATCTCGACGCCCACGCCGCCGTCGAGGTACCGCAGCGCCGCCTCGTAGAGGGCGCGCCCCTCGTCGGCCGGCATGAAACCCTGCACCTGTTCGGACAGCGCGAACAGGCGCTCGGTCGAGGGGGCGTCGGTGCGGTTCATCAACCGAATTTATCGGTCGTCCCGGTTGGTGCGTCCGGCGGGCCGGCCAATCGGGGACGGCC
This sequence comes from Mycobacterium helveticum, assembly GCF_007714205.1. Classification (GTDB taxonomy): domain Bacteria; phylum Actinomycetota; class Actinomycetes; order Mycobacteriales; family Mycobacteriaceae; genus Mycobacterium; species Mycobacterium helveticum. Next base: position 15,010 of record NZ_VMQU01000018.1, read on the forward strand.
GCGCCGCCGGTTGGCCCGAACCCCGCCGCGACAAGGCTTGCGGCCCACGGTGGCCGGTCGGGCGTCGCAACGTTCGATCCGCGAATGGGGACGAACGACCCTGCCCGGCGCGCGGTCCGGCTGCCTATTCTGCTCGTGGTCGCGGCGCCAGCCGGGTCGAGGGTGTGGCAGCAGAAGGGATCGGGCTGTGGGCTTCTTTCGGGTGGTGGCCCTGGACGTGGACGGCACCCTGACCTCGGCGGGCAGGATTCCGAAGGAGGCGTTGCAGGCCATCGAGCAGGTGCGTCGCGACGGTCTGCTGGTGGTGCTGGCCACTGGCCGGATCGGGGCCGAGCTGGCGGCAAGCTTCCCGCAGATCGCCAACCGTGTCGATGCGTTGGTGCTGGAAAACGGGGCGGTGGCCCGGATCGGCGGGAAGACCTATCCGCTGTCGACGCCGGTCGACCGGGCCCTGGACGCGGCACTGGATGAGCACGGCGTGGTAAGCCGGCGTGGCGAGGTCATCCTGGCCACCCAGGGTGAGTACGCCGCGACGGTCCTCGAGGTGATCGGCGAGCTGGGACTGGACTGTCAGATCGTGCGGAACCGGGCCGAGCTGATGGTGGTGCCCGCCGGGTTCACCAAGGGGACCGGCCTGGCCGCGGTGCTGGCACGGTTGCACCTGTCCCCCCACAACACGATCGCCGTCGGGGACGCCGAAAACGACCTCTCACTGTTCGGGTCGGCTGAGATCGGCGCCGCCGTGGCCGACGCGGTCCCGTCGTTGCGCGAACACGCCGATCTGGTGCTCGACCAGCCGGACGGTGCCGGGGTGGCCGAGCTGCTCGGCGGCGCATACCTCAGCGGGGCGCGGCGGTGGTGCCCGCCGCGGCGGTGGGTGCAGATCGGCATCTTCGACGACGGGACACCGGCGAAGGTGCCCGGTAGCCAGGCGCGCATGGTGGTGACCGGGCCGGCCGGGTCGGGCAAGAGCTACCTGGTCGGGTTGCTGGCGGAGGAATGGATGGACGCCGGCTACTGCGTGCTGCTCGTCGACCCCGAAGGGGACCATCGACAACTCGAGCAGCTCAACCGCGTCCAGGTCGTCGACGTCGAGGCGGGGCTGCCCGAACCGGTGGAACTGGTCGGATTGCTGCAGCCGCACACGGGGCTGGTCGTGGACCTCTCGGCGCTGCCCACCGCCGACAAGATCGACTATCTGCAACGACTGCGGCCGGCGGCCGAAGCCCAGCGGGAGGCCCGCGGATTTCCCCACTGGGTCATCTACGACGAGGCCCACCTGCTGGGCGCGGACCAGCCGCCGCACTGGACGCGGCGCGGTGGATACCTGCTGTCGTCGTTCATGCCCGCCTTGCTACCCGAGGGTGAAGTCGGCGAGACTGACATCGTGCTCACCGTCGGCGGCATCGACCCGGTGAGCAGCGTTGCGCCCGAACCGGTTCGGCGGGCATCGATCCAGTTCGGCACGGCTGCGCCCCGTGCGTTCACGATCGCGGCACGTCGCACCGGCCATGTGCGGCACAGCCACAAGTACGCCGACGTGTTGCTGCCCAAGGAGCGCCGGTTCTACTTCCGCCCGACCGACGGGCGCGCCATCCCGGCGGCGGGGACCATGCACGAGTTCCGCACCGCGCTGGGGAATCTCGATCCGCGGGCGCTGCAGTATCACCTCGAACGCGGCGACTTTTCCCGCTGGCTCGGCGACACCATCGCCGACATGGACCTCGCCGCGCAGGTCAGCGCCTGGGAAGATGAGTTGGCGGCGCGTCGCGCCGCCGACGTGCAACGCGTACGGCGCCAGTTGATCCACGCCATCGAAGACCGCTATTCCGCCTCCACGGAGCGCGGCTGACGAAAGACGGAACCATGCGCTCGCATGTCCGGATAACCACAACTGAAAGAGGAGCCACTATGTCATCGACTGCGTCATCGACTGCGTCATCGACGTCACCGCTACCGCACACCGCCACGCCCCCGGCGTACCCCGGCACCGCGCGACGAGGCGGGCACCGACTGCGGCCGGCCATCGTCGCCGCGAGCCTCCTGGTGACCGCCGTGACCGGTGCGGCCGCCCTCACCGACACGGTTCGCCCGTCAGAACGGACCCCGCCCGCGACCACAACGGCGCGCGGCATGGCGATCGCGCTCACCTCGGCCGAACCGATCGTCATCGACCAGGGCATCTCCATCACGCCCGCACCCGGCTGGGATCTCGTGGATCGGGGCACGAACTGGGTCACGCTGGCCGACACCGACGCCGGCACGCGGATGCGGGTCACGGTCAAGCCCGCCGCCGGGACCGACGTCGTCGCCGCGCTGCAGGCCGACGTCGCCAATGAGGTGGCCAACACCGTCCTGACCAATCTTGCGCCGTCGAGCGGGATCGATACCAAGACCGTGCAGGGCAGGAACTTTCAGCAGGCAGCCCGGATGGACTACACCGCGGACAACACGGTGGGAATCGACACCACCCCCATCCTCGGCGTGTTCATGGAGTTGCTGAACCCCTCGAACCGGATGTCCGCGTTCATCGACGACCGGGAAGCGAGCGTCTCGCCCGCCTATATAGGCAGCGCCGCCCAGGCGATGATCAACTCCATGCTGTGACGGTTCGCGGATCCGGGTGAAAAACCACGCGGCCCGGGTCAGCAGTTGACGCCGGGGATGCAGCCCGTGTCCCCCGGCGAGTCGCTGTCCGGTGGCGGCGCCGACGGCGGGCTGGAGGAAGGGGTCGACGAAGGAGTCGTGGTGGGCGAGTCGAGGGGGCCGCCCGCAAACCCGAATCCCGAAACGGCCAACGCCGCAGCGACCATAGCCGCACCGGCGAGGAGCCTGACCGCCTGCCGTGCCTGTGAACCCATCAGCATCTCCGTTTCATCCTGGTTGCCAACCTTTCACCCCGCAAGCACCTCCGTGCGCGCGTCCATGAGGTAAACTGCGCCTTAACGTTTCATCGCCCGGCGGCGCCAGAGGTAGGGCCATTGGTCCCGGCAGGTGAGGACTTTAGGTTCCGGCGTCGGCGATTCTGGCGGCTGTACGGTCGGGCTCAGCGGTTCCGGCGCGCTCGGCCGCACGTGGTTGGTCATCGTCGTGCCTGTGACGGGCGGGAAAGCTTGGTGCGCAATGCGTTCAGTGCATCTCGTGCATTCGGGGGCCGGGTACCGGAGGATATGATGGAGTGTCCTGTCTGCTCGACCCCGCAACCAGACGCGGCCCGCTTCTGCGCCCGTTGTGGCACGCCGTTGCATCCGGCGATCGACCGGTCCGGGCATTTCGCCGCCCATCCCGAGGAACCGGTACGGGCGCTGGCGGTGATGAGCACGTTGATGCCGCACCTCGCCGGTGGTCGGCACCACATCTACCGCACCGCGATCGCGGTGACGTTGCTGGTGGCGTTGGTCGCCGCGGCGTTCGGGGTGCTGTCGGTGGCGTTGGTGCTGGCGGCGATCGCGCTGCCGGCGGCGGTGCTGACCTACGTGTACGACCACGATGTGTGGCCCCGGGAATCCGTCACCGTCATCGGTGTGGCGGTCGTGCTCCCGGTGCTGTTCGGCGTGGGCGTGGGGGTGCTCGAAAGCCACTTCACGGCGCCGGTGCTGCTGGCCGCGCCGGACCACCGGATACCCGCGCTCACCCACGTTCTCGAGTTGGGCGTGCTCGTCCCGGTTGTGGGCTTTGTCGCGGTGCTGATCGCGCCGATGGCGATCACCGCTCGCGCAGCATTCAAGCACCCCGTCGACGCCGTGGTCGTCTGCTCACTCAGTGGGGCCGCACTGTCACTGGGGCTGAGCGTTGTCGTGCAGCGCGGGGCGTTCAGCCGCATCGAGGCGACCGCCGGGGATCCGGCGCACGTGGCGTTCATCGCCCTGACGCTCGGCTTCTTGCAGCCCATCATCTTCGCCACGGCGGCAGCCATGGCCGTGGTTCCGCTGCGCGGCGCCGGGGTCGGTGTCGCAGCGGGAGTCGCCAAAGGTCTGGGTTTGGTGGTGCTGTACGAGTTGGCCACCGTCTTGCTGACGCCCTACGGCACCAGGGGCATCGTGCTCACCACGCTGGCGGCGCTGGTGCTGGCCGCGGCCGGAATTCTCGGCACGCGCGCGGTGTTGCACACCTCGCTTCTGGCGGAAGCCCGGGCGGCCCTGACCGGAGAGGCCGCGTTGGCAGGTGCCCCGGCCGCCGGTCAGATTTGCGCGCACTGCGGCGCGGCACTGGGTGCCGGCGCCGCGTTCTGCCAGGTCTGCGGGACGGCCACGGCCGCAATGGCACGCCATCCGGACGCGCCGGCGGGCCCCACGGGTGCCGCGCCGACGGCCTGACCACGACAGCAAACGGGAGCCAGAGCCATGATGTCATCCACGCCACCGAAAGCGCCTCCGCCCGTGCGGTACCCGGGCGGCAGCGCACGCGTCGGCCGCCGGCCGCGCCCGTTCGTCGTCGCCGCGACCGCCGCGATCGTTCTGAGCGGCACCACCAACGCGCCCGAACTGCCGCGAACGGTGCCCCGCGGCCATGCCGTCACAGCGGAAGCGACTGCACCAGAGACGATTTCATCGACATCAGGGAGAGAGCGGGGCGCGGCGATCAGGCTGATGTCGGCCGGCCCGATCGTCATCGCCAACGGCATCTCGCTCACCCCGGCACCGGGCTGGACGCTCACGAACCGGGGCCCGAACTGGGTCACGCTCTACAACGCCGATTCCACCGCGCGCATCCAGGTGGAGGTCAAACCGGCCGGCGGGGCGGATATCCTCGCCGAGCTGCAGGCCGACATCAACAGGTTGACCAGTACGCCGACCACCGGATTGACCAATGTGACGAACTTGACCGGGCCTTCCGTAAAAGCGCGGCACGGCGCCAACTTCCAGCAGCAGGCCTCCATCGACTACACCGCCGACATATCGACACAGCAGGGCACCATTCCCGTCCTCGGTGTCTTCGACGAGCTGTTGAACACCTCGACCCTGCTGTCGGCCTTCATCGACTACAGGGAGGACGGCGAGGCCTCCACCCATTCCGCCGACTCCGGAGGAATGATGATCAACTCGATGCTCTGAGGGCGCACCCGTCCTCTGGGATCGCATGGCGCACAGGACTTCCGCCCCTTATCTGCGGATGCGGTGCTGCGCTGGAGGGCGTGTCGAGGAGAAGACCATGAGCACCCGGAACAGCTAGGCGCGCTGCGGGTTCGGGTGTTCGCGGCGCGGCTGATGGTCGAGCCACCAATAGGCGGCCAGCTTGACCCGGTCGTTGAACAGGAACCAGCCCACCGCGTAGGCCCACACCAGACCGGCCCAGCGCCACCCCAGCGGTGTCATCGCCACCCCGTCGACCGCGATCAGCGTCGCGACGGTTTGCGCCGTGATCACCGCGCCCAGCAGCAGCGGTGCGGGAGCGGGCCGGGACCAGAAGGGGCCGCGGGAGCGGGTGAGGAAGATGGTCAGCTGTCCGGCGACCGACAGCTTCAAATAGATCATGGTGCGGATGAAGTCGTGGTTCAGTCCGAAAACCCGGGCCGCGAGGAAGAACAGGACGAAGGTGGCAACGACGCCGATCACGCCCAGCACGGTGGCGATGGTCAGCACGGCGCGCATGTCCCACTTGACCGGCATGGCGGAACCGCGCACGTGGTCGTAGGCGATCGACAGGATCGCGCCGTCGTTGAGCAGCGCCAGGAACACGATCATCGCGGCGGTGACCGGGCGGAAGTTCATGAAAACCACGGCCAGGGTGATCAGCAGCAACACCCGGATGGTTTCGGCGATACGGTAGGTGGCGTAGCTGGTGAGCCGGGCGAAGATCTCCCGGGCCAGCCCGATCGCGGTCACGATCACCGACAAGCCGGGTGCCAGCAGGACCACGTCGGCGGCCGCGCGGGCCGCGTCGGTGGATCCGGCCACCGCGATACCGGCGTCGGCCTGTTTGAGCGCGGGGGCGTCGTTGACGCCGTCGCCGGTCATCCCGACGATGTGCCCGCGGGCCTGCAACAGCCGCACGATGCGGTACTTGTGCTCGGGAAACACTTGGGCGAACCCGTCTGTTGCCTCCACCCGGGCGCCCAGATCGTCGCCGTCAGCGGCGTCGTCGAGCATGCCGGCATCGAGGATCTGCTCCCCCAGGCCGACCTGACGGGCGATCTCGCGGCCGATGGCGACCTGGTCGCCGGTGACCATCTTGACGTCGATGCCGAGGTCTCTTGCGGCGCTGATGGTCGCCGCGGAGTCGTCGCGCGGCGGGTCCGCCAGAGCCAGGACACCCAGCAGCCGCCAGCAGCCGTCGCCGTCCGTCTTGGCGACCCCCAGGGACCGGTACCCGTGGCCTGCGAATCGTTCGACCACACCGTCGATTTCGGCGGTGGCGCCGTCGTCGTCGCCGTCGCACAGGGCGGCGATGACCTGGGGCGCACCCTTGCTGACCCGAAAAGTCCGGCCGTCGGGGTCGCGCACCGTCGCCTCGGTGCGTTTGCTGACCGGGTCGAACGGGACGAACTTGTCCACCCGGGCCACGGGTAGCGGGCCCGCGGCGGCCACCACCGCCAAGTCGATGAGGTCGTTGTCTTCGACGCGTGAGGCCAGCGCCGCCGCCGTGAGCAGTTCGTCGTCGCCGCCGGCGGTGGTGCTCCAGCGGGCGGCGAGCGCGAGACGGTTCTGGGTCAACGTGCCGGTCTTGTCCGAGCACAACAGGTCGATGCCGCCGAGCTCCTCGACCGCCGGGAGATGACTCACCACGGCCTCGTGACGCGCCAGTTGGCGGGCGCCGATGGCCATCGTCACCGACAGCACCGCCGGCAGCGCCACCGGAATCGAGGCGATCGTGACCACCAGCGCGAACTCCAGGGTCTCCAGCACGGGATTGCCCCGGATCAGCGAGACCACCACCGTCAGGGTGACCAGGACCAGCGCGATCACGATCAGGTAGTTCGCGATGCGCAGCACCGCGCGCTGAAAATGGCTGACCGTGCCCGCGGCCTCCACCAGCGCGGCGGTCTTGCCCATGTACGACGACACTCCGGTGGCGCATACCAGCGCGTCGGCCTCGCCGCGCACCACCACCGACCCAGAGAACACGGCGTCGCCCTGTCCGCGGCTCACTGCCAGCGACTCGCCGGTCAGCGCGGACTGGTCCACGTCGAGGGTGACGTCGTCGAGAATCCGCAGATCGGCGGGCACCACATCGCCGAGGCGCACCCGCAAGACGTCGCCGGGCACCAGGTCGCGCACGGCCACCGTCGCCCATGCGCCGTCGCGCAGCACCCGCGCCTCTGACACCAGCCGCCGCTTGAGCGCGGCGATCGCGTTGGCCGCCTGGTGTTCCTCGAAATACGCCACCAGGCCGTTCATCGCCAGCAGCACCCCGATGATCACCGCGTCGGTCCAGTGTCGGGCGGCCACCGACAACACCAGCGCGACCTCGATCATCCAGGGGATCGGCGCCCAAAAATAACCCAGAAACTCCAGCACCGGATTGCGATGCCGTTCGCCGATCTCGTTGGGCCCGTAGCGCTCCAGTCTTTGCCGGGCCTGGGCTGTCGTCAAACCCGCTGCGGAGCTGTCCAGTTCGGCGAGCAGCTGCGGCAGCGGTAACTCGGTCAGCTTGTCGGTGGCCTGCGTCAACCCCGTCTCCCCTCACGGTCCATCGCGTGTCGAGTTCACACTCGCATCGTCGTCGCAGACCAGATAGGGCCGAACGCCCCCTATCGGATGGACCGTGTTCGGCCGCCGGCGTCGTGTGTCAACCGACGGCGTCCCGTGTGGACCCTTCGACGGCGATCGGCAGGCCGACCAGCGACGGGCGGCGCGATCGCAGGCCTCCGCGAGCACGCCGACCGCGGCCGAACTCAAATCGACGAAGAGCGGCTTGGCGCCGGCGCGGCTGTGCCGGAAGGCAAAGCCCGCCAGGGCGGTATCGCATTGCGTCAACGCAGCAGAGCGTCAACGTAGCAGAGCGTCAACGGTGCAGAGTTTTTCGTTCACGGGCCAGGTGGGTGCGGTAACTCGTCGTCGCGGGCGGCGAATTCGTCGGGTTCAGGCCGGTGTGTCGGAGCTGGAACAGCCGCCGAAAGCGCGAAGTCCGGACGCGCCGTCGCGGGAGGTTCCGCCTCGTCGTCGGACCCGCGCGGAGGGATGGCGCAGCATCGCCGCACCACGCTCGCGTGCACGTCGCTGAGCCGCGATCCACACCGGGTGGGAGTCAAGGAAAATAATCGTCGCCTCTGAAGTGTTCGCCACGATTGTCAACTCCTTCCGAAGCAATGCGAAAGCAATGCGAATCGGCTTGTGAGATGTGGGGCAGATGTGGTTATTGAATCGTGATTCCAGGATGCCCGACCGACCCTGAGACCAAACCCCTCCCAACATGAGAATCAGCCATGAATTTGCGGCAAATCCCGAGCCACTGCTGTCGCCGCCGGTTGTCCGACCGGCCACGAGTCTGGATCGTAGCGGCGGCCACCGACACAATTTTCGACTCGGCATGAACGGCTGGCGCCGGCTCGGGCCGTGATCGGACTGCTATCGTCCCTTGCTTATGCCGGAGATGGACCGCCGCCGCATGATGTTGACGACCGGGATCGGCGTGCTGGCAGCCGCGCTGCCCGGCCCCGAGGCCCGTGCGGACCGATTGCGAGGGGGCCGCGCCGCGGGCCGCATCCCACCGCCAACCGCGCCCAGCGGGCAGTCCGGCAGCTACGTCTTCCAGGACGAATTCGACGGGCCGGCGGGCTCGGCGCCCGATTCGTCCAAGTGGGCGGTGGCGCAGGCCCGCGAAACCATCAAGGACCCGACGTACTGGGAGCGGCCCGAGAACATCGGCCAATACCGCGACAACCGGCAGAATGTCGTCGTCGACGGCAAGTCCAACCTCGTCCTGCGTGCCGCCAAAGACGGCCCGACGTACTACAGCGGCAAGGTGCAAAGCCTGTGGCGGGGCGGCGTCGGCCACACCTGGGAAGCGCGAATCAAGCTGAACTGCCTGACGCCGGGCGCCTGGCCCGCCTACTGGCTGGGCAATCAGGACGAAGGCGAGATCGACGTCATGGAATGGTACGGCAACGGCAAGTGGCCCTCGGCCACCACGGTGCACGCGAAAGCCAACGGCGGCGAGTGGAAGACCCACAACATCGCGGTGGACAGCGCCTGGCACACGTGGCGAACCCAGTGGGACCAGACCGGGATCCGCTTCTGGAAGGACTACGCCGACGGCGCGCAGCCCTACTTCGACGTCCCGGCGAACTCGCTGCCGGACTGGCCGTTCAACGCGCCCGGCTACACGGTGTTCACGGTGTTCAACCTCGCGGTCGCCGGTTCCGGCGGCGGCGACCCGGGACCGGGGACCTACCCCGCGGACATGCTCGTCGACTGGATACGCGTCTGGTGAGTCAGCCGAACTCGAGCAACGTGTAGGCGCCGCGGAACGGCCGCATCGGCGCACACCGCCAGAACGCGGGGAACAACGTCCCGAAGAACACACCCCGTCCCCTGGGCATCGGCAGGTCGTGCACCGCCTGGATCCCGGGCATGGTGTCGGCCAGATCCGCGAGCTGGCGCGACGAAAGGCTGAACGGCATCGGCGGCACCCGGTAGCGCCTGGAGGACCGCATCCCCCGCGGCGCGAGCTTCTTGACCAGGATCGGCGGCAGGTCGAAGAACATCTGCCCGCCGGGAAACCGCTTTGCGCACTCGGCGATCAGGCCCAGCGACTCGTGCGGTTGCAGGTACATCAGCAGGCCCTCGGCGGTGATGAAAACGCCGTGGGTGGCGTCGATCTCATCCATCCAGCTGTAGTCCAGCGCGGATTGCGCCAGGTACGTGATGCGCTCCGAATGCGGCAACAGCCGCCGTCGCAGTTCGATGACCGGCGGCAGGTCCACCGACACCCAACGAAATCGCGCGTCGGCCAGTGCGCTGCTGACGCGCCAGAAGCTGGTCTGGAAGCCTTCCGCCAGGGCGACGACCGTCGCCCGGGGCCGCGCCGTGAGGTACTCGATCGCGCACCGGTCCACCGCCAGGGACCGCAGCGCCATCTCCTGGCCTCTGCGCCGGAACTTCTCGAAGTCGAAGTCGATGGATTGGACGAGTTCGATCGCCATCGGGTCGTCCAGGATCGCATCCGGGCGCCCGGCCTGGTAGGCCCTGCCGTACAGGGTCAGCAGCGCCGTTTCCGAGACGCCGGTCAACTGCCCGGCGTCCACTTTCTCCACTTTGTCGTCTTTGTCGTCTTTGTCGTCTTTGTCGTCTGTGTGACGACTCATCAGCTCTCCCCGATCAACGACGGAGCAGGCGTCCCACGACCGCGAGCAACAACGTCGCCGCGAGCGAGACCAGCAGCATCGACACCAACGGAATGTAGACGTGCACGTTACCGCGTTCGATCCGGATATCGCCGGGAAGCCGGCCGAACCAGGAGAAGCCGCCCGCCCAGATGAGAACGCCGGCCACGACGACCAGGATCCCGGCCACCACGACGACGGGGCCGATGCTGCGTCCCATCACGACTCGACGGGGATCGCCACCTCGTTGCGGCGCCGGCACGGCAGCGTCCACGGCGGATCATAAAACCAGGCATCGGCCCCGCCGGTCGGTGTGATGTCGTTGTCGCGCAGGACCTTTCTGAGCTCAGCGGTGCGGTCGGCAACGGCCCGTGGGCTCCGGTCACCGCTGAATTTCAGCACAGCCACCGTCTGGGGCGGCACGGTCACCAAGCGGACCTGGTCGTCATTGGGTGTGGGCAGGGTGTCCATGGTCCACTTCGACGGCATGAAGAAGCGGATCACCCAGCCGCCTTCGGCGTCGGCCGCCTGGGCGACGGGCGCGGTCATCGCGATCTGTTGGCCCGCGGCCGCGTGCTGGCTGACCGGCGCCGTCATCGCGATCGCCTGGCCACCGCGGTTGCCGCCGAAGATGTAGCCCGCGACCCGGCGGAAGCCCACATTGCGGGCTCGCTCCTGGTCACCCGGCACCGTCGTCTCGGCGGCAATGCGCGGTCCGTAGCTCCGGATCTCGACGGTGTCGGTGAGCTCCTGGCGCGTGTAGCCGGGCTCCTCGGTGCCCAGGCGGATGCCGACGACCGCAACCAGCGATTCGGCGACCTGTTCGGCGAGCTTGGTCAGTTTCATCACAATGCCATTCCCTCAGTGTCGATTGAGAAACCACAGGTGGCCGGCCAACGCCGTCGCGAACGCGCACCACAGCGGGTACAGGAGCAGCGGAGCGGCTCGGCCGCCCTGCGCGTCTACGGCCCGGCGCGCCAGGTCGGCGCTGCTGACGGTGAGCGCCGCGGCGGCCGCCGCGGACAGGCCCAGCCCGCGGCGCTGAAAGAACAGCCATGACCAGCCGGCGTTCAATGCGAGGTTGAGCGCAAGGGCCCTGACGTATTGGCGACGTTCCGGCTTTCGCCCGCGGCGCTCCAGTTCGTCGAGTGTGTTGGACGAGACGACCGCGATGTCTGCGTAGAGCACCGGCCACACGATCGGAAAGACTTGCTGTGGAGGCTGGTACGGCGGCTTGCGCAGCGATCGGTACCACGGCGACGCGGCCGGACGGCTCGCCAGCCCACCGACGACGGCGGCCGAGGTAACGGCCGTGGCGGCGGGGATCAGAGTTCGTGCCTGCATGTCACACTCCCGGTGAAAGTGATCGGTAGGTGGATTCACCCATTTTCGTCGGCCGTTCGGCAAGGGGCAATATCCTTCGATTGCGATGTCACCCGCCTCTTGTCCCGGGCATGCGATGCGGGTAACCGCAAAATGACTCTTCCGGCCACGACTCTTCCGGCCACCGATTGGCCGTCCGGGTCCATCGTCGGTTCGGTACCAGTCGGCGCGATTGGCGGGTGCGGGTGTCGACCCCTCGGCCTCGTGCCGGACTGCACCGTAGCCGAAGTCGCGGCGCCCACCGGATTCGGTTGTGTCACAAACGAACAAAACGCCCGATCCGGTTCCGCCCCGTCAGCGCGGCCATGGCGGCCGGCGGGCTGGTCCTCCGGCCGGCGGGCCACTACGAGAGCTGTTGGAAAACGGAGCCTTTCGGGTTTGCGGCCATCGGTCTCCGACCCGCCCGGACCGGAGCCCCTTACCCTTCGCGACCCGTGATCGACCGGCCGGCGCGCAGAGGTTCGAGGGGACACGGCATTCCCGCTATGGACAATGCGCGTCACTATGCGGCGCGTTCGTTGTCAACACGCAAAGTAATTAAGCGTTGACGAATTCGGATTAGTGGCGAAATCCCGTTCAACCGCTTACCGGGTTTCCGCGGTTGCCCGCGCAGGCCCCAAGCACCTGGCGCCACCGAAAAGCCACCTCCAGGATTACGGCGCCAGTTGTGGCTCGTGGCACGGGCCCATTCGTCTCGTGCCACGAGTCAACACGCAGACGATGCGAAAGGTCCTGTCCGAATGCATGAAAGCAATCGGCACCCAACCGCGGCGGTCCGGGTGCCGGTTGCCGATGCTTGAGCCGACGATGCGGACACCGGAAGGTGCGTGGAACCTGGAGCGCCACCGCGTGCTTCCGCCACGTGGCTGCGGGGTCCGTGCCCGGAGGGCCACCGTCGCGGCACCGGCCCGCCCTGCAACTCTGGCGTACCTGAGCCACCTTTGATTTTGAGCCGGCCAGCGGATAACCGTCGACCCGGATTTGTGAGGTAACCATGAGATTTTGCACCAATTTATCGAAACGGTATGTGCATGAGGCCGAAGTGATTTACCGTCGTGATCGGGCCGTGATCGAACTGTGATGGCGGCGTGATACGTTAGTCAAAGGATTGTGCATGCCATATATGGTTTCCACGCCGGACGCACTAGTGGCGACGGCAGCAAACATCGCCGAGACCGGTTTCAGCCTGAGCGTGGCCAGCGCGGCAGCGGCCGGTTCGATAACCCGGGTGATACCAGCGGCTGCCGACGAGGTGTCTGCGGCCATCGCGACGCTCTTCGGCTCGTACGGTCATGAATATAGAGCCCTGATGGCCCAAGCGGCGGCATTTCACGCGCAATTTGCGCGTGAAATCACTGCCGGCGCCGCGTTGTATGCGAACGCCGAGGCGGCCAACGCGTCGCGTTTGCAGAGCGTGGCGCAGGAGGCGCGCAGCATGGTGACCGTTCTGACCGGTGCCTCCGGTGCCCAGGCGGCGGCCAAGGGCGGTGCCAGCGGTCACAGCGGCTCCGCAGGGGCGAGGGTCAACGGCACCGGGTTTCGAGCGGAGGGGGTCCTCGCGAGGACCGGCCTGTCTTCAACCGGTGGTAGCGGCGGCCAGGTCCGCACCAGCGCGGCGGCCCTGAATGTGAACGGCGCCACGACAAGCACCGCCACTTCCGCGTCCACGGCGATCGCGGCCAGCGGGGTGGCGTCGTCCGCCGGCACCGGCGGGACCGGCTTGGGTGCGACGTATACGGTGTCGTCGCAGTGGGCCAACGGGTTCACCGGCGACTACACGATCACCAACAACGGTTCGACTCCGCTAACCAACTGGCAGGCCCAATTCAGCCTGCCCGCAAACGAATCCATCACCAATGCGTGGAATGCGCAGGTGGTGCACTCGGGCACCCAGTACACGCTGACCCCCGAGAGCTACAACACCACGATCGCCCCCGGCCAGTCGGTCTCCATCGGTTTCCAGGCCAGCCAAACCGGCTCCTACTCCCCGCCCACGCACTTGCTGGTCGACGGGCACTCAATCGGAACCGGCAGCACGGGCACCGGAACCGGCAGCACGGGCACCGGAACCGGCAGCACCGGCACGGGCACAGGCACGGGAACCGGCGCCGGCAGCGCGGGCACCGGAACCGGCACAGGGGGCACGGGCACGGGAACCGGCGCCGGCAGCGCGGGTACCGGTACGGGTGGCGCCGGAACCGGAGCCGGAAGCACGGGCACGGGCAGCACCGGCGCCATCGGCACGGGAACCGACGCCGGCGGCACGGGCAGTGCGGGCGGGACCGGCTTGGGTGCGACGTATACGGTGTCGTCGCAGTGGGCCAACGGGTTCACCGGCGACTACACGATCGCCAACAACGGGTCGACTCCGCTAACCAACTGGCAGGCCCAATTCAGCCTGCCCGCAGACGAATCCATCACCAATGCGTGGAATGCGCAGGTGGTGCACTCGGGCACCCAGTACACGCTGACCCCCGAGAGCTACAACACCACGATTGCCCCCGGCCAGTCGGTCTCCATCGGTTTCCAGGCCAGCCAAACCGGCTCCTACTCCCCGCCGGCGCATTTGCTGGTCGACGGGCACTCAATCGGAACCGGCAGCACGGGCACCGGAACCGGCAGCACCGGCACGGGCACGGGCACCGGAACCGGCAGCACGGGCACCGGAACTGGTAGCGCGGGTACCGGAAGCGGCAGCACGGGTACGGGTACGGGCAGCGCCGGAACCGGCAGCACGGACACCGGAACCGGAACCGGCAGCGTGGGCACGGGAAGCGGCAGCGCCGGAACCGACGGCACGGGCACCGGAACCGGCAGCGCGGACACCGGAACCGGCAGCACGGGCACCGGCACGGGCAGCGGCACGGGCAGTGCGGGCGGGACCGGCTTGGGTGCGACGTACACGGTGTCGTCGCAGTGGGCCAACGGGTTCACCGGCGACTACACGATCACCAACAACGGGTCGACTCCGCTAACCAACTGGCAGGCCCAATTCAGCCTGCCCGCAAACGAATCCATCACCAATGCGTGGAATGCGCAGGTGGTGCACTCGGGCACCCAGTACACGCTGACCCCCGAGAGCTACAACACCACGATCGCCCCGGGTCAGTCGGTCTCCATCGGTTTCCAGGCCAGCCAAACCGGCTCCTACTCCCCGCCCACGCATTTGCTGGTCGACGGGCACTCAATCGGAACCGGCAGCACGGGCACCGGAACCGGCAGCACCGGCACGGGCACAGGCACGGGAACCGGCGCCGGCAGCACGGGCACCGGAACCGGCACGGGCAGCACCGGAACCGGAACCGGAACCGGAACCGAAGATACTGTGATCACCACCCAGTACGGAAAGACGACGATCGAAAACTCCTACCTGGTCCAGAACAACGCCTACAACAACCCCAACGGGCAGTCCATCGACGTCTCCTCCACGGGGTTCACCATCACCGGCGAGAACGGCTCCGCCCCCACCAACGGCGCCCCGCTGGGATATCCGTCGGTCTATCTCGGCACGGCCTACGGCGCCAGCTCGCCGGGCACGCCCCTGCCCGAGCAGTTGAGCCAGATCCACACCGCCACCAGCAGCATCAGTTACACCTACCCCACCCACGGGATCTACGACGCGTCCTATGACATCTGGCTGAATCCGACGCCCATCACGACCGGGGTCAACCACCAGGAGATCATGATCTGGTTCAACCACCAGGGCCCGATCCAGCCCGTTGGCTCCCCGGTGGGCAACAGCACGATCGACGGGCGCAGCTTCACAGTCTGGGATGGCAGCAACGGCTCGAACAACGTGGTCTCCTACGTCGCGACCTCGCCGATGAACTCCTGGAACAACTTCAACGTGCTGGGATTCGTCGACCACACGGAAACCATTGAGCCGGTAACCAACTCGTGGTACCTCACCAGCATCCAAGCCGGCTTCGAGCCGTGGAGCGGCAGCGTCGGCGCGTCGGTCAACTCATTTTCGGCGAGCGTCAACGGCGTCAGCTAGTGAGCGATTCGCTGCTTGCAGTGGATCCTTGCCGCGAAGCGGCGTCGGCCGAAGCCTGCGGGGCAAGCAGGGCCACCGCGCTCCACGGTCTGTCGCCCGGGTGCCGGAGATCGGGCTGGGGCAGTCGCGCCGCGAGGCGCATCAACGGCGGCAGCCGACGGAACCGGCGGGCGGCCGCGAGCAGCGACTCGGCATGCACGGTGCGCCAGCCGAGATCTTCGAACCAGGAAAGCCCGTTGTCGGGGGCGAACCTGAACGGTGCGTTCTCGAGCATGCCGGCCATCTTCTTGTTCATCATCGCCTTGAGGCCGGGGCCGGCGAAGTCGAGCATCCACCAGGCGACCTCGGGCCGCCGGATCGCCGCCGAGAGCGCGACGACGTCGCAGTCCTCGAGATACATCAACAGGCCCTCGGTCAGCACCAGGGCCTTCGTGGCACCGTCCAGCGCGTCGTCGAAGAAGGCGCCGCGTGCGCGCGGGTCGGCCAGATCGACGGCGGTCCGGGTCAACCGGCAGCGCGGAGTCTGGTCGGCGAGCAGCCGCGTCTTTTCCTCGAGCAACGCGGGCAGGTCGGCCTCGACCCAGGTGAGGTCAAAGGGAAGGTCCAGACGGTAGGGCCGAGTGTCCAGCCCCGCGGCCAGGTTCAGCACCCGGTCGCAGCCGTCGGCGATTGCTTCGGCGATCGCGTCGTCGATGATCTTGGTGCGCGCGACCAGCCACCACCCGTTGCGGTTCGACCGCGGCACCGCGGCGACGATCGCCCGGCCGTGGTCACCGGCCAGGCGTTCGGCCAGCGGGTCGCGGAACAGCGCGTCCGGACGGGCCGACTCGGTGGCCCGGTGCAGCGCCGTCCACCGCGCCGTGTCGGATACATGGGTGATCGAGCTTCCGGGGCCGGTCATACGTTGCGTTATAGCACCCGCCGCTCACCTGCCGGCAAACCATGCGGTCCTCACCGCGCGGGCCTGCGGCGGTGGGAACGGGGTGCTCGAGGTGCCCACCTGGCCGAACTTGACCGTCCACACCGGCGCCGCGCGATCGATGCAGGTTCCGGCGCCTTGGCTGGGCAGCCACAGGACCGCCAGATGAGCATCGGGGTCGCCGCAGCCGTACACGCCCACGTAGCCGTCGTCCCGCCCGCCCCACGCGCCACCGTTGCGCAACAGGCAGCGGGTGCCGTCGTCGAGAACCAGCGCGAACGGGTCCGGCGTCGCGACCGGCTGCACCGGCGGCAGCGGACCGCCGTAGCCCACCCGGTGCACACGCATGTCCCAGGGATTCGCGATGCACAGCAGCGATCCGGGCGTCGCGGGCCAGCAGGTGCCGGCATCGGCCGCGCTCGGCGAGCAGTAGTAGATGTCGCCGGCCACCGCCGACGGCGACGGGGTGGTGCACTGGTCGACGGTGGTGACATTGCCCTGCGGCGGCGCCTCCTGATAGCCATTGACCGGCTGGCCGTCGGGGCCCACAGCCACGGTGGTGATCACCTCGGTGGGCGGTGGATCGGCAATCGCCCGCGCGCCCGGCCAGCAGAAGGCCGCCGTGGCGGCGACACCGGCGGCAACGGATGCGGCTCGCGAGACCATGCCTAACCCACCTTCCGTTCGGCCCTCGGGTGCAGCGTAAGACGCGCGACGTCGCGCGTGTCCGGAATCGTGCGTCTCCGGTCCGGTACCGTCCGCTAATGCCCGACGACGACGCAGCCGTCCCGCACCTGCACCGGGGGTTGTCCAACCGCCATGTCCAGCTGATCGCGATCGGCGGCGCGATCGGCACGGGCCTGTTCCTGGGGTCGGCGAAAACGATCTCCCACGCCGGGCCGGCGGTGGTGCTGGTGTACGGCATCGTCGGGTTCTTCATGTTCTTCGTGCTGCGCGCGATGGGCGAACTGCTGCTGTCGAACCTGAACTACAAGTCGTTCGTCGACTTCGCGGCCGACCTGCTCGGACCCGCGGCGGCCTTTTTCATGGGGTGGTCGTACTGGTTGGCCTGGGTGGTCACCGGCACCGCGGAGGTGGTCGCGATCACCGGCTACTTCCAGTTCTGGTGGCCCGGGTTGCCCTCGTGGTTACCGACGTTGCTCACGGTCGGCCTGATCCTTGTGGTGAACCTGTCCGGCGTCCGCCACTTCGGGGAGATCGAGTTCTGGTTTGCCTTGGTCAAGGTCGCCGTGATCGTCTGCTTCATCGTCGCCGGCGCCGTCCTTTTGGCGACGAATTACGTTTCACCGCAAGGCCACCGCGCGACCATCGAGAACCTGTGGAAGGACGGCGGATTCTTCGCCACCGGGTTCACCGGCGCGATCAGCGCGTTCCAGATCGCGTCGTTCGCCTTCGTCGGGGTCGAACTGATCGGTATCGCGGCGGCCGAGACGGTCGACCCGTGCCGCACCCTCCCCCGCGCGATCAACGCCGTTCCGTTGCGGGTGGGCATCTTCTACATCGGCGCACTGCTGGCCATCCTCACCGTGGTGCCCTGGCGGGACTTCGCCAGCGGGGAATCGCCGTTCGTGATGATGTTCTCGCTCGCCGGGCTTTCGGCCGCGGCGTCGATCGTGAACTTCGTCGTGATCACCGCGGCGGCCTCCTCGGCGAATTCCGGGGTGTTCTCCACGGGCCGTATGCTTTTCGGCCTGGCCGACGAAGGCAGCGCCCCGGCGCCGTTCGGCCGGCTCAGCCGCGACGGGGTGCCGTCGCGCGCGTTGCTGGCCACGGCGGCGCTGATGCTGGCCGCCATTCCCCTGCTCTACGTGCGTGGTTCGGTGATCGGCGCGTTCACGCTCTTGACGGTCGTCGCGTCGCTGCTGTTCATGTTCGTGTGGGCGCTGATCGTCGTCAGCTACCTCGTCTACCGTCGCCGGCACGCGCGGCGGCACGCCGACTCGGCGTACAAGATGCCCGGCGGCGCGGCGATGTGCTGGGCGGTGCTGGTCTTCTTCGCGTTCGTGGTCGGGACGCTGTGCATCGACCCGGGAACCGCCGTCGCCCTGGGGTGGATTGTGCTGTGGTTCGCCGTCCTGGCGGTCGGCTGGCTGATGGTGCGCCGCCGGCCCGGTCACGCCGAGCGGTACCGCCGGTTCCGCGCCGAGATCAACGCGGACGTGCGGGACCGATAGCCCCCGCTGCAGCTGGGCCCACACCGACTTGATCTGCAGGTAGGCCTCGATGCCCTCGCGGCCGAACTTGTGGCCCCACCCGGACTGCTTGTCACGGCCGCAGGGCACCGCGTGGTCGAACACGAACTGGCAGTTCAGCCTCCCCGCCGCGGCGGCGGCGCCGGTGGGGTGCGACCGGGTGGGGTACTCTGCCGTCGCTACCCGACTGAGGAGGGCCCCGATGGGATGCTGCGAATTCCCGGCCGCGGCGCAGGGCTGCGACGGCGCGTTCACCGTCGACTCCTCGCGGGTCACCTTCGGGCGCGGCTGTCTGGCGGAGTTGGGCGACCGGGCCCGCGCGCTGGGTTTGCGGCGGGTCGCCCTGTTCTCCGATGCGCGCGTGGCCGGACTGCCCGTCTTTCGCGGGGCGCACGACTCGCTCGTCGCGGCCGGCCTGGACGTGATGACCTACACCGACGTCCATGTCGAGCCCACGGACGAATCATTCGCCGCGGCTGCGCGTTTCGCGCGAGAGTCGAACCCGGACGGCTACGTGTCCCTGGGCGGCGGGTCGGTCATCGACACCTGTAAGGCGGCCAACCTCTACGCCACCCATCCCGCCGACCTGCTGGCCTACGTCAACGCGCCGGTCGGCGAGGGCAAACCCGTGCCCGGCCCGCTGAGGCCCCACCTCGCCTGCCCCACGACGGCGGGCACCGGCAGCGAAGTCACCGGGATCGCGATCTTCGACCTGCTGGCGCTGTCGGCGAAGACGGGCATCGCCTCGCACGCGCTGCGTCCCACCGAGGCGCTCGTCGATCCCGACTGCACCGCGAGCCTGCCGCCGGAGGTCGTCGCCGCGGCGGGACTCGACGTGCTGTCGCACGCGTTGGAGTCCTACACCGCGCGGCCCTACGTCCATCGGCCGGCTCCCGAACGCCCGAGCCTGCGGCCGATGAGCCAGGGCGCCAACCCGTGGAGCGACCTGGGCTGCCGCGAGGCGTTACGCGTGCTGGGACAATTCATCGAGCGCGCGGTGCGCGACGCCTCCGACAGTGAGGCCCGCGAGCAGATGATGTGGGCCGCAACGCTTGCCGGCATCGCCTTCGGCAACGCGGGCGTACACGCGCCGCACGGCATGGCCTACGCGGTGGCCGGGTTGGTGCGCGACTTCCGCCCGGCCGGCTACTCCGCCGACGAGCCACTGGTGCCCCACGGCATGGCCGTCATCCTCAACGCGCCCGCGGTTTTCCGGCGCATCGCGGCGGTGAGCCCGGAGCGCCACCTCGAGGCCGCCCGGCTGCTCGGCGCGGACACCCGCGGCGCCGCCGCGGCGGACGCCGGCGAAGTCCTCGCGACGGAGCTCATCCGCATCATGCGCGCGGTGGGAATGCCCAACGGCCTCGGCGGGGTGGGTTATGCCGACACCGATGTGGCGGCGCTCGCGGAGGGCGCCTACCCGCAGCAGCGCCTGCTGCAGAACGCGCCGCTAGAGATGACCAAGCCGGTCCTGGCGGACCTGTTCCGCCAGGCCCTGCGCTACTGGTAGCCGCGGGTTCTCCGACGTTGCGCTGTGCCGCAACCGGTTACGAGCCGACCAACTCGGGATGGAACTTGGCGGCCATGCGGCGCATCCCGTCGCGCCAGTCGACGCTCGTCTCGCCCACGAGTGCGCGCATCCGGGCGGCGTCCGTGGGGTTGCCGCGCAGCGCCTGCGCGCTCTCGTCGAATACGGGTTCCTTGCCCACCAGCGCGCCCAGGTAACCGCACCACTCCTGAATGCTCACGGTCTGGTCGCTGCACCAGTTGACCGTCGTCGCCGGAACCGACGCCGCTTCCAGCAGTTTGGGGATGGTCGCGATGATGTCGTCCTCGTGGATCGGGTTGTAGCGGGCCGGTCCGCCGGGCGGCACCGGGATCGGGATACCGGCCAGCATCATCTCCATGTGGTAGAAGGGCCACCCGCCGTTGTCGCCGTAGGGGACGTTGAGCCGGGCGATCGTGGTGGGCACGCCGAGAACGCGCGCCATGGAGCGGGCGACGACCTCACCGGCGATCTTGGAGATCGAATAGGTGGGGAACAATGGCTTGTGGTTGTCCCCCAGGGCGGCGAGCTCGCTGCGCGGTTCGTCGTCGGGCGGGTCGTAGACGGCGGCCGAGGAACAGTGCAGAAACGCCTTGGCGCCACGACAGTGCGCCATGAGAAGTCCGACTGACTCGGCGTTGGCCCCGAGGTCCTTGTCCCAATCTCCGCTCTTGGCCACGGCCAAGTTGAGAACATACTCGAAATCGTCTGGGAGTTCGCTGAACTCACCCGCCGCCAGGTTGACTGCAACGCACCGGATCCCGGCTTTCTCCAGACCCTCCCGAGCGGCGGGATCGGTGAAGCGAGCAATCCCCCACACCTCGTTCTCGGCCGCGAGTGCTCGGGCGATGGGGGTGGCGATTTGACCTGTCGGACCTGTGATCAGGATTTTTGAGCCGTGCATGCGCTGATGGTAGGCCACCTCGTGACGACACCCGCAGTGTGTAGGCAACTATTTCCGCCGCCGTGCCGGCCGCGTGCGTGACGGCGCAGACGGTGACGCCGCCGACTTTTCGCCGCCGGACACCCACGAACACGGGCGCGATGCTGTTGCGCGCTTTGGCAACCGAGTGCGTACTGTTTGGGTTCATGGACGACCGCGACAAAGATCCGGCGGTGGTTTTGCCCTATCTTATAGGCAGATCGCTTGCCGCCACCGAGGTCTACGAAGCATTCGGTTACCGCAAATCCGCGTACTACAAGGCGGCTCGTGAGGGCAGGCTCATCACGGCCGACAATCTGATCAGGGTCGCCACCTACTTCGGTCTGAACCCGGTCGACCTGCAGGTGCGCTACGGGTTGATCCCGCCCGAAGCGGTCACCGACTACGTCGAGTCCGCGCCGCACCCTGCCCGGCTGCGGGATCTGCGCCCGGACCCGCGCAAGCCGTCGATCTGACGGCGGCTCGGCAACCGGTCGGGCGCGAGCAATGAAGTGCATGCTCGTCGTCACGACTGCGGCTGCCGTATCCGCACCTTCTGGTTCGGTGCCTACTGGCTGGTGCTCGGGGCGATGCTGGTTTATCTCTTTCGCTACGCCGGCCGGGTGCTGCTGATCCTGCGGAAGGAGCCGCGCTCCAGGGCCACCGCCCACCTCTATCCGACCTCGGCCGGCTTCGGTGTGGCCGCGACCGTGATACACGTGGACTGGCAGGCCAGCGGTCGAACGGTTCGCGGTCGGCGGAAACCCTTCGCGGTAGCCGACTCTCGGGGCGGCCACGCCGCCGACCCCGGCCGCATTCACTTGCCGTGCAACGTCGTCCGCGTCGGGTGATCCGACCGGTCCCCGCCGGCTGATCCCGAGGGCCCGGCCGAGCGGCGTTTAGGGCCGATGGTCCCTAGCCTCGGCGTTGTGCGTACGCGATCATTCGACTCATGACCGAACCGGCCCCACCGCCCCATCCGGGCGGACGGCTCCCCCGAGACGACGATCGGCCCGGCCCGCTGCTGGGGGTCGTGGCAGGTGTGGGCATCGGTGGCAGGTGGGCCAGCCGCCCCATGGTGCGCGGCGCCCGCTGACGGCCCCGGCCCGCAAGGCTCAGTTTCGTCCAACACGGCGGCCACCCGAAGCCGGAACCGCCCGACCGAGGAGGAGGTCCTCATGTCCCGTAGCGCCGGAGCGCGGTATGAGTGCGAGGAGTGCGGAGCGGTGCTCGTCTACGAGAAGCCCTGCCCATGCACCTCGGAGAACGAACACTCGGAGGTCTGCTGCGACAAGCCGATGAAGCAACTGGTGCAGGCGAATTAGCGGCGACCCGGCGCGCCGGTCGTGCGCAATAGAACCATGAAGTACGAAGCCCGCCGGGCTATTCGTTACTCCTGGCGACGATCACCGGTATGCGTGCGGCATTGACGACGGCCCTGCCGACCGAGCCCAGCAGCATGCCGCTGAACCCGCCGCGGCCGCGGCTGCCGACGACCACCAGCTGAGCGGTCTCCGCCTGTTGGAGCAGCCGGGGCGCCGGCCGGTCACTGACCACGATCTTGCTCACCGACACGTCCGGATGGCGTTGCTGCCATTCCGCGAGCCGTTCGGCCAGGACCTGCTCCTCGCGCACCTCGAAGTTCGCCCACTCGACGGGGGCCTGGCCGGGGCGCCCGAATCCCAACGCGCCCACGTCGCTCCACGCGTGCAGTGCCACCACTCCCACGCCACGGCGGGACGCCTCGTCGAAGGCGATCTCGGTCGCGAGGTCCGAGGCGGGCGAGCCGTCGACGCCGACCACCACGGGTGCGTGCGGGCTCACGGCCGCCGGCGAGTCCTCGTCGTGGATGACCGCCACCGGGCACTTCGCGTGGTAGACCAGGCCGGAGCTGACCGACCCGAGCAAGGCGCGGGCCACCGCGGTCTGACCACGGCAGCCCACAACCACCATCTGGGCCTGCTTGGTGAGATCGACCAGGGCGGGCAGTATCGGGGCGTCATACAGCACATCGCTGGTGATCTGGTAGGCCCCATGCGGCTGGGCCGCCTCGGCGGCCAGTTTGTGCGCCTCCTCGAGGATCTGGTGCGCGTGCTGTTCCTGCCAGGACGCGTACTCGCCCGGTGGCGGCGCCGGTGGCACGGGGCCGAAGAATTCGGTGATCACCGGGGCCACGTGCACCAGCCTCAAAGGGGCCTCGTGCACCGCGGCGTCTCGCGCCGCCCATTCGACGGCCGCCACCGACGACGGTGAGCCGTCGACACCGACCAGAATCTCCGCGGACGTCTGTCGAGGTGACACCCGAGTCTCCCTTCGCGAGCGCACGGCCGAAACGGCGATGATGCTCGACCCTAGGCGGCCGCGCGCGTTGCGACAGGAGGCCTTGGTCCCTACCTCAAGAGCACTACTGCCTCGTGGCGGCGGCGCCGGCGGGGTCGGCGGACGTGGACCGGGGGCGCCGGATCAGTACCGGCCGAAGGCGATCGCGACGTTGTGTCCGCCGAATCCGAACGAGTTGTTGATGGCGTAGTTGTACGTGCCGGGCCGGGGTTTGCCGGCGACCACGTCCAGGTCGATCTCGGGGTCGAGGTTCTCCAGGTTGAGCGTCGGGGGCACGATCTGGTCGCGCAGCGCGAGCACGGTCAGGATCGATTCGACGGCGCCCACGGCGCCGACCGAGTGGCCCAGCGCGGCCTTGGGCGCATACACCGCGGCGTGGTTGCTGCTGCCCAGGGCTTTGTTGATGGCCTTGCTCTCGGCCAGGTCGCCGACCTGGGTGCCGGTGGCGTGGGCGTTGATGTGGTCGATGTCGGCGGGGGTCAGGCCGGCCAGTTGGATGGCGCGGCTCATCGCGTGCCCGGCGCGTTCCCCGTTGGGGTCGGGGGCGACCATGTGGAACCCGTCGGAGGTGATGCTGGCCCCCATGATGCGGGCCAGGATGTTGGCGCCGCGCGCCTTGGCGTGTTCTTCGGTCTCGATCGTCATCAGCGCGCCGGCCTCGCCGAACACGAAGCCGTCGCGGTCGCGGTCGAAGGGGCGGCACGCCCCGGGCGGGTCGTCGTTGTTGGTCGACATCACGATGCGCATCTTGGCGAACGCGGCGATCGGCACCGCCTCGATCCTGGTCTCCACCCCGCCGCAGATCGCCATGTCGGCCTCACCGAGCACGATCTGCTGCCAGGCCCGCAGGATGGCCTCCGATCCCGACGCGCACGCCGACACCGTCGTGAACACGCCGGCCTTGGCGTGCCGTTCCAGGCCGATCGCCGCGGCCGCGGCGTTGGGCATGTACTTGTGCACGACCAACGGCGACACCGCCCCCGCCCCGCGGGCCCGCATGTCGTCGTAGCTGAAGACCAGTTCCTCGCCCGAGCCGAGCCCGGTGCCGACGGAGACCATCAGCCGGTCGGGGTCGACCTCGGGATGGCCCGCGTTGTCCCACACCCGCCGGCTGACCACGGTGGACATCCGTTGCAGGTAGCTCGTGCGCCGCATCTCGGCGCGCGTCAGTTCGTGGTCGAAATCCTCCAGAAGGTGCCCGCCGATGCGGACCGGCAGGTCGAATTCCTCGACGAATGCGTCATCGAGGGTGCGGATTCCGCTCTGGCTGTCGAGCAGGCACTTCCATGTCGCCTCCGCGTCGGTCCCGAGCGCGGTCGTCATGGCAACGCCGGTGACCACCACGCAGGGAAAACCTGTTCCCGTAGCCAACGCTGCCATCGGTGTCGCCGGACCTTTCTCGGGGTGCTCGGAACGCTGCGCGACAAGCGCAACCCACGAGTCATCGAAGCATGCCCGGGGGACCCGCCGACAGCGCCGACAGCGCCGACGAACCGTGCCGGTGCCAGCGTCGATGCCAAAAGCCCAGCAAGCACACCATTTTGCGCCACCGACCCGGTGCTCCCCGCGGTGTGAACTCTTCGTTTGGTGGCTGACGGTCGTGGGTGAATTCGCGCTCTGCCATCGCGGCCCCGGGAAAAAGCCGTCGGGGGAACCCCGCCCCGGGCCACTAGGATCGGTTGTGTCGCCAGCGATCCGGGCCTGCCGGCCAACGACGTGCGGCCGCGGACGAACTCACGGGAGCAGACGCACATGGAGATGTCCATTGATCCGGCCGCCGGCGCCATCGGGGCGAAACTGATCGAGGTGGCGAGCCGCGCGCTGGGCTCCGGTGCCGCCGCGTTGCCGGCCGTGACCGGGTTGGCGCCGGCCGCGGCCCGGCGCTTCGCGGGCCTGCGAGCGCCGCATCGCATCAAAACAGGCTTCGGGCCGACCGGGAGATTCCTTCCGCGCTCATCGGGTGCTGGTCGGCGAAGGCCGCGAGGTCTCGGGCGTCCAGTCCGCGCGAGACTGCGAGCCCGATCTGGCCGATGAGGTTGCCTGCGTCGATTCCGACGACCCAACCGCCCACCAGCCGCAGTGAACCCGTTTGGAAGAACAGCCGGATCTCGCCCTGGGTTTCGCCGAAGATCTGAGCCCGGCTGTCCTCGGCAAATGAGTAGGCACCCTCTTCGATCGAGACTCCCGCTGCCGCCGCAGATGCGCGGGTCAGACCGACGTAGGCGGCGGCGGGAAGCGTGAAGACCGTTGTGGGAGTTGACAGAAAGTCCACGGCGTCGGCGTGGCGATCACCTGCCATGATGTTGGCCGCGGCGGCCACGGACTGGCGGACCGCGGCGTGAAAGAGAGGAGTTCTCCCGTTGACGTCGCCGCAGGCGTAGATGTGGCGCAGATTGGTTTGCAGGGTGGGATCGGCCTGCACGCCGTGGGCGCCGACCGTAACACCGATCTCGCGCAGGCCCGCGGGAATCACCGGGTGGCGGCCGAGCGCCTGAAACGCTTGTGCCGCCGACCTGTGCTGTTCCGCGGTTCCGTCGAAGAAAACCACCCGCACGCCCTGCGAGGTTGGTTCGACCCGCCGCACCTCGGCCCGCAGGATGATCTCGATATTCGGGTCCAAGAGCGGAGCCAGCAGCGCGACCATGTCGGGATCCATCCCGGGCAGTAGCTGGGCTTCCCTTTCCACCACGGTCACCCGAGTCCCGAAGGCCGAAAAAAACGACGCAGTCTCCAAACCCACGTAACCGCCGCCGATCACCAGCATGGAGGCCGGCAGCGTCGACACCGACGGGCGAAGTGCGTAGAGATCCCGGCTGCTGAGGCAGTGCTCCAGGCCGGGGATCGGTGGAACGGAAATGTCCGAGCCGCTCGCGATGATGATATTGCGCGCGTTGAATCGGCGAAGCCCCTCCGGGGTGTCCACCGCTACCGTGTGCGGATCGTCGATGCGGGCGGTTCCCGTGAGCAGGGCGACATTGGGTGCTGCCCGCAACTCCGCGTCGTGCTGCTCATAGCGACGGGTCTGCACCTGGTCCTTGTGGGCGACCACCTCGGAGTAGTCGACGGAGACCTCCCCGTGCAGCCCACTTTTGTGAAAGCGTCGGTGCCGCAGGAGGTGATGGGCGATTTCGCGCACCGCTTTGGACGGTACACAGCCCTCGGCCAGACAATTTCCGCTCATCAACCCCTTGGGATCGACCATCACGACCCGGCGTCCCGCCGCTGCCAGCCGGAAAGCCGCGGGGTAGCCACCGCCGCCCGCACCGATAGTGAGCACATCGACGTCATCCATCCGAAAATTCTCCCTCGTTCAGCACCCGACAAACGGGCCCTCGGGTAGCAGCCCGGATCGCCCGGGCTTTCTGAAGTGCGTCCGGCCCCTCCTATTCGCCGGGGAAGTGGTCCATCAGCAAGTGGGTGGCCGGCACCCCGAAAGCCGGGGGCTTCCCTCCGGTGCGGAAGTACATCTCTTTGAACGCCAGCTTCATCGCATAGGGAGCGTGACCCATTTTGAACACTGAGGTGTCGCCGCCGAACCAGGTGTTCGAGTAGATGTAGAAGCCTTGGTGCGCGCCGATGTCGCCGAAGCAGAGAATTTCGGGCTGGTAGTCCGGCCCGGCGTCGTCGGGGGCCAGTACGCCGACGTCGATGGCGATCTGGCGGGCCACGATTCCTGCTTGCTGGTGTCCCAGGCCTCCCAGCTTGGGCACCGTGAGTGCCGCCGCGTCGCCGACGGCGAACAGCTCGCGATGCCCGGGGTTGCGCATCCGGCGGTCGGTGAGCACGAAACCCATCTCGTCGGTGACCGGCAAATCCTTCAAGAACGGGTGCGGCACCCAGTCCGGCAGGACGATCTTGATCTCCGCCTCCAGGCTCGCGCCGTTGCGGAACTCGATCCCGTCGGCGGTAAGACGCACGACGTCGTCGGTCTTGTTCAGATAGCCGAATCCGCGCTCGGCCGCCATCTTCAAAAATCCGGTGACGATCTGTTCACCGGCATCCTCGGCGATCATCGCCGCGGGGGTGAACAGCGTGATGCGATGCGCGTCGCCCAGACGGTGTTCACCGAGCCAGTGCGCCATCGCCAGCCCGAGCTCCAGAGGCGGGCCCTCACAGGCGGCGAGCCCAACGGGCAGCCAGTCCGGTTTGCCCTGCAGTCCCTGATGGAACCGGGCCGAGCCGATGGCGATCGGCCCGCCCTTGTACGCCGCGAGACGGCGACGCAGCTTGTTGCCGTAGTAGCCGCTGGAGACCGTGTCACCGTGCTCCCCGAAGCCTTCGATCTGGTCGTAGGCCAGCCGGTTGCCGAGTGCGATCACCAGGTAGTCGTAGCCGAGCACCTCGGTCGCCGAGCCCGGACGGTCGCTCGGGACCACGTGCACGCGCCGGGCATCGGGGTCGATGGCGATCACGTCCGCGTTCAGGAAGGTGTTGCCGTCGCGGTCATGGATCTTGGGTGTGTCCAGCAGCATCGATTCGAGGGGATCGCGATCGGCGAGCACCTCCATCTGGATGTTCGGCATGAACGTCAGATAGGGGTTGCGGTCGACGACGGCGAGATCGACGGCGTCACCGGCGTGCTCACGAATGAATCGCGCCGTGGTCAGCCCGGCAAAGCTGCTCCCCAGTACCAGGACCCGCGGTTTGGCCTCGGTCATCGCGGTCGCTCCCTTCCCTCATCGATTGCGTCGCGCAGACCCGCCGCATGGCCGGCAGCCGAAGACGGGGTTCGCGGATACCGGCGATGATTCCTGGATTCGCTGTCGCGCTGGTGATCTCGATATCCCGTACCCGGAAACCATGGCATCCATGTGTCACGGTAACATCCCAGGGATGCGTACTCAGGAGGCTTTAGTCCCGGGCGTTCGGGGCTGAACGGCCCTTCCGATCCGATCGGAGTCAGCGTCGAACCTGAAAACCGATGCCTAACATCGATCGGCTTCCCAGTCGGTCCGGGTCTTTGGGCCCTATGAACGGCCTCGCCCTGGGTGTTTCGATCGGTCTGAGCGTTCACGCAGTCCGGCCGCCGAACCAACGCTCGACCTGAAAAAGCCTGGTGTGCAAGCCATCACAATCGGCAGCGTCACCGTCGTCGAACGGAGCAACTCATGAGCACCCGCATCCGCAACGTGACAGTCCTGGGCGCCGGCGTCCTCGGCTCGCAGATCGCCTTCCAGTCGGCCTTCAAGGGCTTCGCCGTCGTCTCCTACGACATCAACGCCGACGCACTGGAAGCCGCCACAAAACGCTACGACACCCTGGTGACTACTTACACGGAGGAGGTTCCCGACGCCAGGGATGGAGCGGCGGCCGCGGCGCTGGATCGGATCACCTTGACCTCGGATCTCGCCGAAGCCGCGGAAAACGCCGATCTGATCATCGAGGCGATTCCCGAGGTCCTCGCACTGAAACGGGAAATGTACACAAAGCTCGCCGCGCTGGCACCGCCGAAGACGATCTTCGCCACCAATTCCTCCACGCTGCTGCCCAGTGACCTCAAAGATGCCACGGGCCGCCCCGACCGATTCCTGGCGCTGCACTTCGCCAACCGGGTCTGGCAGTTCAACACCGCCGAAATCATGGGCACTGCCGATACCGACCCCAAGGTCTTTGCCGAGGTCGTCGAATTCGCCAAAGCCATTGGCATGGTGCCCATTGCATTGCACAAAGAGAAAGCGGGGTATGTGCTCAACTCGCTGCTGGTGCCGTTCTTGAACGCCGCGGCCGGGCTGGCCTTCGGCGGCTATGCCGACCCGCCGGACGTCGACAGCACCTGGCGCATCGCCACCGGCGCGCCGCTGGGCCCGTTCCAGATGCTCGACATCATCGGCCTCAACACTCCTTACAACATCATGGTCCACGGGGATGCCGAATCTCAGCAGATCGCCGCCTGGCTCAAGGAAAACTACATCGACAAGGGCAAGCTCGGCCTCGCCGCCGGCGAGGGCTTCTACACGTACAAGTGATGGACCGGAGGAAAAACGTCGTGTACTACAGCAGCGGTAACTATGAGGCCTTCGCCCGCCCCCGCAAACCCGAGGGCGTTGACGACAAGACCGCCTGGCTGGTCGGCGCCGGCCTGGCGTCGATGTCGGCGGCGGCGTTCATGATCCGCGACGGCCGGCTGCCCGGCACCAAGATCACCATTCTGGAGCGACTCGCGCTGCCCGGCGGGGCGCTCGACGGCATCAAAGAACCGAAGCGGGGCTTCATCATTCGCGGCGGCCGCGAGATGGAGGATCACTTCGAATGTCTGTGGGACCTGTTCCGCTCCGTGCCGTCCATCGAGATCGAGGGCGCCAGCGTCCTCGACGAGTTCTACTGGCTGAACAAGGACGACCCGAACTACAGCCTGTGCCGCGCCACGGTCAACCGCGGCCAGGACGCGCACACCGGCGGTTTGTTCGAGCTGAACGCCAAGGCGCAGAAGGAGATCGTCAAGGTCTTCCTCGCCTCGCGCGCCGAGATGGAGAACAAACGCATCAACGAGGTGTTCGGCCGCGACTTCCTCGACAGCAACTTCTGGCTGTACTGGCGCACGATGTTCGCGTTCGAGGAGTGGCACAGCGCGCTGGAGATGAAGCTCTACATTCACCGGTTCATTCACCACGTCGGTGGACTGCCCGACCTGTCGACGCTGAAGTTCACCAAGTACAACCAGTACGAATCGCTGGTCCTGCCGCTCTACCGGTGGCTGCTCGATCAGGGCGTGACGTTTCACTTCGACACCGAAGTCACCGACATCGACTTCGATATCAACACAGACCGCAAGCAGGCCACCAGAATTCACTGGACACGCGACGGCGTGCCCGGCGGGGTTGACCTCGGCCCCGACGACCTGGTGCTGACCACCATCGGCTCGCTGACCGAAAACTCCGACAACGGCGACCACCACACCCCCGCCATGCTCAACACCGGCCCGGCGCCGGCATGGGATCTGTGGCGGCGTATCGCGGCCAAGGATTCCTGCTTCGGGCGCCCGGACGTGTTCGGTGGCCACATCCCGGAAACCAAATGGGAATCGGCCACCGTCACCACGCTGGATCGGCGGATCCCGGAATACATTCACAAGATCTGCAAGCGGGATCCGTTCAGCGGCAAAGTCGTCACCGGCGGGATCGTGACGGCAAGAGACTCCGCATGGTTGCTGAGCTGGACGGTCAACCGGCAGCCCCATTTCAAGCAGCAGCCACCCGATCAGATCGTGGTGTGGCTGTATGGACTGTTCGTCGACGTGCCGGGCGACTACGTCGACAAACCGATGCAGGACTGCACCGGGGAGGAGATCACCCGGGAATGGCTCTACCACCTGGGCGTCCCCGAGGACGAGATTCCCGAGCTGGCCGCCAACGGCGCCAGGACGGTGCCGGTGATGATGCCCTACGTCACCGCGTTCTTCATGCCCCGCGCGGCCGGTGACCGCCCAGACGTCGTTCCCGAGGGTGCCGTGAACTTCGCGTTCATCGGCCAGTTCGCCGAGACGACCCGCGATTGCATCTTCACGACCGAATACTCGGTGCGCACGGGCATGGAGGCCGCCTATCGGCTGCTCGGCGTGGACCGCGGCGTGCCGGACGTGTTCAATTCGACCTACGACATCCGCAGCCTCCTGGCCGCCGCCGTGCACCTGCGCGACGGCAAGGACGTCGACATCCCCATCCCGGAGATCCTGCGTCAACGCCTCGTCGAGAAGATGAGCCGCAACGAAATCGGCGAGCTGCTCGTCGAATACGGCTTGATCAAAGGCTGACTCATCCCGATGCGCGCGTTCGTTTTGCAGGATCCGGCGGGTGCAGGCGCCCGCCTTGCCGGTCCGGCATCGGGCTCAGGCCGGGGCGCCCAACGGGTCAGAGCCCGGGCTGGTCGTCGATGATGCCGAGCCATATCTGTGCGGCGTCGATGGCGACCTTCTCGCTGATGAAGGCGTGCTGCGTCCCGGTGTAGACGTCGCGGAACGCGCGCTCGAGGCGGCTGCCCTCGCGGATCGCGCTGGTCCCCGCCACCAGATGCGCCCACTCGGCGCAGCCGCGAGCGGTGTCGGTGGCGTAGACGGCCGCCACTCGCATGTCCGCGCGCAGGGCCGGTGTCATCTCCTCGCCCGCCCCGACCGCGGCTTCGGCGGTGGTGAACGCGTCGAGCACCAGCAGTCGAGCGGCTCGCCAGGCCGCACGATGGTGCGCCAGGCCCTTCTGGAAGGTCGGGCGGCTGGCCAGCGACGCCATGTCGCTCATCCGGAATTTCGTCGCCGCCAGGTCCTGGACGTCGTCGAGCATGCTTTTGGCGACGCCGAGCGCCCATGACGCGTGGCCCGCGGCGGTGACCGGCATCAGCCCCATGCGCGTGGCCGGCGAGGTACCACGGCACGGCCGGCGGGTGAAAAGTTCGAAGGTGCGGCTCGCGGGCACGAACACCTCCTGGACGCTGTAGTCGTAGGACCCGGTGCCCTTGAGGCCCTGCACATGCCAGCCGTCGTTGAAGCTGATCTGTGCGCGCGGCACCACGGCGACCTGCATCTCGGGCAAACCCTCTGCGGCCCAGCGTATTTCGCCGTTATCCATCGGCAAGAACCCGGCGGCGACGTACTGAGAGTGTCCGGTGCCCGAGCCGAAGCTCCACGAACCGCTCAACAGGTAACCGCCGTCCACCGCGTTGCCCTGGCCGTTCGGGAAGAACTGGCCACCCAGGGTGACCCGGTTGTGGTTGGCCGTGAAGACCTCGGCGAACCCCTCGTCGGGCAGGTAGGCCGCCGCGGCGAACGACGACGGCAGGTTGGCGATCCCGATCCATCCGAAGGAGCCGTCCTGCCAGGCCATCTCGATCCAGGTCTCGATCATCTCGGCGAATGACGGTTCGACACCGCCGGCCGCGGCGGGGTTGAACGCCGACATCAGCCCCGTGGCCCACATCTGTTCGACGATCGCCGGGGTGAGGGTGCGCATCCGCTCGGACTCGGCGGCCTCGGCCGTCACGAGATCGCGCATGCCGCGCGCCAGCGAAACAAGCCGGTCCGTGTCGGCTATCGAGGTCATCGGCCCAATCCCGTCGTTGATCACGTCCGTGAACCGTACCAATCGCTCAGGCAGATCCGCTGGCAACGCGCGTCGTCGGGCATCGGAGGCCTGATGCCCAACACCATGGCCACAGCCGTCGGCGCACTACTCGGAGCACACCGTAATCACCGACTGCCCTAACGTGGGCAGCGTGCGCTGGATCGTCGACGGGATGAACGTGATCGGGAGCCGCCCGGACGGGTGGTGGAAGGACCGCGGCCGCGCCATGGCGGCGCTGGTGGACAGCCTCGACCGCTGGGCGTCGAGCCGGGGCGAGGACGTGACCGTGGTGTTCGAGCGACCGCCGGCGACGCCCATCGCCGCCACGGCCATCGAGGTCGCGCACGCGCCGCGGGCGGCTGCGAACTCGGCCGACGACGAGATCGTGCGGCTGGTGGGGGCCGACGCCCGACCGGGCGACATCCGGGTCGTCACCTCCGACAGGGCGCTGGCCGGGCGGGTCACCGGCCTCGGCGCCTCCGCCTATCCCGCGGAACGGTTCCGCGACCTCATCGACGCGCCGGACCCGCGCGGCTCGTGAACACCACCAACCGGGTGTGCGAACTCGCGCACATCGACGTCCCCGTCCTGCAGGCCCCGATGACCTATATCGCCGGCGCCCGGCTGGCCGCGGCGGTGTCGAACGCCGGCGCGCTCGGCATCATCGAGACCACCTCCGAGCAGGGCCGAGCCGACCTGCGGCGGGTGCGGGCCCTGACCGACCAGCCGGTGGGCGCCAACATCGCGCTGCTGATGAACTGCGACCCGTCAGTCGTCGATCTCCTTGTCGCCGAGGGCATCCGCTTCGTCACCACCTCGGCCGGCGACCCGGCGCTGTTCACTGGCCGGCTGCACGATGCGGGCATCACGGTGTTCCATGTGGTGGGCACCCTGGCCGCGGCGCGCAAGGCCGTCGACGCCGGGGTGGACGGGCTGGTGGTCGAGGGCGTCGAGGGCGGCGGGTTCAAGAACCGGTTCGGGGCGTCGACCATGGTGCTGCTGCCGTTGGTGGCGGCCCACGTCGACGTGCCGATCGTGGCCGCCGGGGGTATCTGCGATGCGCGGTCCATGGCGGCGGCCTTCGTGCTCGGCGCCGAGGCCGTGCAGATGGGCACGCGGCTGCTCGCCTCGGCCGAATCGCCGGTGCACGGCAACCTCAAGCAGGCGGTGCTGGACGCCGACGAGACGGCAACCGTGCTGCTGCCCCTCGACGGCAAGCGCATGATGCGCGTCATCCGCACGCCGGCCGCCGAAAAGCTCGATGCCGCGACGTCACCCGCAGAGGGCGGGGCGGCGCTGCAACGGGTGCAGCGGCTCTACTTCGACGGTGACATGGACGCCAGCGTCGCCAACACCGGTCAGGTCGCCGGGCGCATCGACGACCTCGCGCCGGCCGCCGACCTCATCGCGGGGATGTGGGTCGGCTGCCGTGCGGTGCTGGCAGCCACGGCGGATCGGCTCGGGCCGGCCGAACCGGGCAGAGCCGGTCGCTGACGGGCCGGGCGGTCAGCCTGCCGCCGCGAGCGCGGCGTCGTAGTCGGGCTCCCGGGCGATCTCGGGCACCAACTCCGTGTGGGCGACGTTGCCGTCCGCGCCGATCACCACGATCGCCCGGGCCAGCAGCCCGGCCATCGGGCCGTCGGTGATGGTGACGCCGTAGTCCTCGCCGAAGCTGTCCCGGAACGCCGAGGCCGTCTTGACGTTCTCGATGCCCTCGGCACCGCAGAAACGCGAAAACGCGAACGGCAGGTCCTTCGACACGCACACCACGGTGGCCCCGCCCGCCGCGGCGCGCTCGTTGAACTTCCGCACGCTGGTCGCGCACACCGGGGTGTCCACCGATGGAAAGATGTTCAGCACCACGGGCTTACCGCGGTACTGCGCGCTGGTGACCGGACCCAGGTCGCCACCGGTCAGGTTGAAGGTCGGTGCCGGGGACCCGACGGCGGGCAGCTCGCCGACGGTGTTGATCGCGTTTCCGTGCAAGGTTATCTGTGCCATGCGCACAGTCTGCCAAGCCCGGCGGGACGCCCCGGGGTCAGGGCTTGGTTAGGCGCATCCGGTCAGACGCCGGGCTGCAGGATCTCGGTCGAGGCCAACTGGCCGCCGGCATGCATCCAGGCCGCGATCACCCCGGGCGCGTCCCGGTTGGGGTTGTAGATGTCTTCCTCGCTGGAGAACAGGCCGCCGCCGGCGTAGACCAACCGGGTCCAGTTCGGGAACCAGAACGGCTCCCCCTTCGGGTCGGTGGGGTGGTCGAGCAGGTTCTTGATCATGACGACGACAGCGTCGTTGTCCTCGTCGTAGGCGATCCAGTCGTTGGGAAAGCGCATGTGCGGGAAGGGCGCCATCACCGCGACGATCCAGTCCCGGACCGCCTCCCGCCCGCGGAACACGCCGTAGTGGTGTTCGGTGTAGACGACGTCCTCGGTGAAGAGGTCGGCAAAAGGTCGCCAGTCGCCCGAAGCGCTGCAGCCCTCGACGACGGTGGTGTAGTGCCCGACGGCCCGCTCGACTTCGGCCCTGCTGAATTTGCCCATGGCGGACAGACTAAAACGCGTTTCGCTGACCGGGCTTGTTGAACGGGGAGATCGCCTGAATGTGTTGGCTTTGGTCGACCTGCGCGGCAGCATCGTCTCGATGTCGGGCCACCTCGTCAACGTCCGGCAGCCGGTGGGCCACGACTGCGCCTCCAAGGCCGCCGTCATCCGTCTGACCAAGGCCCTGGCCGTGGAGCCGGCGCCCCGCAACATCCGGGTGAACAGCGTCAGTCCCGGCTATATCCGCACCGAACTCGTCGAGCCCCTGGCCGACTATCACCGGCGGTGGGAACCGAAGATACCGCTCGGGCGCATGGGCCGGCCCGACGAGCTCACCGGCCTCTACCGCTACCTGGCCAGCGAGGCGTCCAGCTCCATGACGGGCTCCGACGTCGTGATCGACGGCGGCTACACCTGCCCGTGAGTGTCGGTCAGGAGCCGGTGGCGATCCACTGCCGCGCCTGCTCCATCCCGGCGGCGGGAAAGTGCCGGATCTCGGCCGACACGAAGTGTGCGGCGAGGTGTTCGGCCACATCGCCCAGGTGCGAGTCGGTGACCACCGCGACCTTTTTGACGTGCCTGTGATGGTCGCGCACGAAGCGGAAGTGGGTGACCATCGACCCGAAGCTGTCCCACCCCGGGAACGACGATGCGCTGATGATCAGGCCGGCGAGGTCGCCGTGGGCCTCGATCTGCGGGTCGACGGCCTTGGCGAGTTCGACGAAGTCCGCCTTGTCGAGAGCCGACTTCGGTCGCACCTCCAGGATGGAATGCTCGGTGTCCAGGTCGTAGTCGATCATCGTGTGCTCCTGAGGGATCGTCGGTCCGCCGCTGTGGCCATCATGTCGAGAGCCGGCGTTCCCGATAAGGGTCCAAAGGCATCGGTCGACGGCGCGAAGTGCCCTTCACCCCTCCAGCTGACCGGCGATCCCCCGCTCGATGGCGGCCTGCGTCGAGGCAGGGAGCACGACGATTCCGTCGAGCTCCCTGCCGGCCCGTTCGTAGGCGCCCTGCCGCTCGTGCGGCGCCGCGGCCGGATCCGACGCGACCCGCAACAGGCTCTGTGCGCGCGCGATGCGTTGCTGCTCGGCCCCGGAAAAGTCGTTGCGGCGCCGCCGTTTGGCCTCCGCCTCGGCGATGTCGAAGGCGGTGACGTAGTCCTCGACGGCGGCCCGGTACCGCGCGGCGGCGTCGGGGTCGTCGAGCAGGTCCTCGGCTTTGACCGGACGCAACAGGTCGGCCCGGAGCCTGGCCTTGTGAAACGCGACGGTCAGCGGGTCGCGCATGTCGGTCATGACCGGGAAGTCCAGCAGCTTCGCGACGTCGAGTTCGTAGTCGACCCAGCGGGCGTCGGTGCGGCTGTGCGCCTCCAGGACGCGCCGCAGCGACCGCCACTGCGCGGCTTGATCGGCGCCCGTCGGGCGAGCTGCCGCGGCCGCGTCGGCTCCCGCCGAATCCGGGGCGGCGGTGCGCTGCCTCTTGTACGCCTTCACCGCGGCGACGACCACGCCCGCCAGCGGCAGGATCACGATCAGCAGTTCCGCCAGCCGGAAAATGAGGCCCACCCGGCCAGGATGCCACTCCTGCGCCCCCGCAATGTCCCGAGCGCCACCCGGGCGTCGACGAGTGGGCGGCCACGTGCCGGAAGCCGCCGATGTCGTGTCAATGTGGATGGGTGACAATGGCCGACGCGGCAAAGCTTGCCTTCCAGATCAGCCTCTTCGCGGTGATCCTCGGGTACGGCTTGACGGCGCGACGCGGTTCTCCGACGTGACCTACGTGCTGCGCCTTTCCGATCTGCTGGCCCGTTTCCTGCTGGCCGTGCTCGTCGTCGCGCCGGTGATGGCCGCCGTCCTGGTCAGCAGTCCGGGCTCGGCCTGGTCGTGGTGCTGGCCGTTCTCGCGCTCCCCGTGACAGCAGTGGCGACACCGCTGCTGGGGCACGTGTTCGGCCGTCAGTACGTGGTGAGCGCCTGGCACATCACGGAGCTGATGGTCACCTCGGTGCTGGCACCGCTCGTCGCCGGCATGACGATCCGGGTGCGACGGCCGGAACTCGCCGAACGCATAGCCGGCCCCATCGAACGTGTCCAGCGATGGGCGCTCCCGGTGGCCATGATCGTGCTGCTGATCGCCGCGGCACCGGCCATGTGGACGCTCATGGGCAATTGGACGCTGGTCGCCATGGTGCTGTTCGTGACGATCATGGTCGCCATTGGGCATGTGCTGGGTGGCCCCGATCCCCGGTACTCGGTGGTGCTGGCCTTCGCGACCAGCTGCCGCCACCCCGCCGCCGCGCTGACGGTTGCCGCGGCGAACGTCCCCGACGCCGACGAGTGCGGGGCCGTCGCCCTCTACGGCCTGGTCACCGCCGCGATCGGCGCGCTCTACACCCGCTGGCTGCGCCGGCGCTCGGTGCTCGCCTGCCGGTGCCGATGAGGAACGCCCCGGCCGGCGTCGCCGACGTCGGGGCCCACCCACTTCGGCGGTGGCGCATCGGGATCCGCCAGGATCAGTCTCCCGAGTCAGTTTTCACGTCGGTTGCCCGGTCGACAAGGAAGCGGTGTTTTTCCTGCTCCAATGAATGACAAGAAATTGTCCTGGCGCACTCGCGGCAGAGAGTAGCTCATAGTCAAACTCAATGTCACCGAAATCGCGGTGCCTGAACTGCTTCACTTTACCGTCGGTCACACCGACGTCGTGGCTTTTCCATAACCGGACGAAATCGCTGCTCTCTTTCGAAAGTTCGAGGATGATTTCGGCCACATCCGGATGATCAACATCTACGCCCACGATACGGTGCACCGTGGCGACGGCGGTTTTGGCGTACGATTCCCAATTTACCCAGAAGTTTTTCGCCTCGGGATCCAGGAAAAGTAGGCGGAGGATATTTCCAGTGATCGTGAATGGACTGAAGAGCAGCGACGCTTGGGGGTTTGCGGCCAGCACATCGCATCGACGGTTGACGATATAGGCCGGACCGAGCGTCCACGCCTGCATGAGGAGAAGGAGATATTCGACGGGGCCTTGTTGCGAACCGAGCTCTTGCCGACGTCGGTGTTGTGGGATCGCGAGGTCGTACAGATAGCCCGCCTCGTCGGGAGACAGGCTGAGCGCAATCACCAAGGCTTCCAACACCTGAACTGAAGGATGGGTTTCTCGTCCTTGCTCCAACCGCGCGTAGTAGTCGGGACTGATCCCGGCGCGCGCGGCCACCTCCTCGCGGCGCAACCCGGGCGTGCGCCGCCGCCTGCGCGATTCGCCATCGCAACCGGGCCGGGGTGTTGTCGCCTCGCGACGCGCACGAAGAAATTCTCCCAGTGTCGTCGCCACGAGACGATGGTAACCAGTGCGTTATCCTGGTTGTCAAATTCCTAGGTTAAGTTCGCTCTGTCTGCGACCCGCAGTCCCCAGCGACAATCTGCAGTCGTGGCAGCAACCGACCGCTCGCTCGCTTTGCGGGCTTTTCGCGCCACCCGCAGATTGGGATTTCGACAGTCGATCCGCGTTCCGTCAACCGTGTGGAACTTTTGTCCAGGGAATCGGCCGGCGTCCCGATTGCGTTGCCTCGTGAACTGAATTTCATAGTGCTTGCTGACTGGACGGAACGCGAGTGAAAGGGCGGTGCGACGTTGTTGGGCATCCTCAAGCGCATATGGATTCCGCTGGTGATCGTCGTGGTCGTGGCCATCGGGGGATTTGTGGCCTACCGGCTACAAGGGATCTTCGGCTCCAACCGCGTGTCGGAAGCCGGCCCAGTCGAACAGATCGTGCCGATCAATGTCAAGAACGTCACGTATGAGGTCACCGGTCCCCCGGGCACTGCCGGAGTTGTCAATTATCTGGACGCGGATGCGCAACCTCAGCAGGCGAATTTCACCACGCTGCCGTGGTCGTACACGGTGACCACAACCCTGCCCGGGGTGTTCACCAACGTGGTGGCCCAGGGTGACAGCAACACAATCGGTTGCCGGATCGTCGTGAACGGCATCGTTCGAGACCAACAGTCCGCGACCGGCCTCAACGCGCAGGTCTTCTGCCTGGACAAGGCCGCATGAACGGCGGCACTGCCGAACCGCCGGCTTTCGCACGGGCATTGCGGCGCTTGGCGGTGCCGATTGTCTTGGGCTGGCTGGTTTTGACGATCGTCGTCACCGTCTTCGTGCCTCGACTCGACGCGGTTGAGCGGGAAAACTCGGTCGGCCTGCTGCCCCGGGATGCTCCGTCGCTGATCGCGATGAAGCAAATGGGCAAGGTGTTTCACGAATTCGACTCGGACAGCGTCGCGATGGTGGTGCTGGTGGGTGACAAGCCGTTAGGTGACGCCGCACGCCGCTTCTACGACGATCTGGTGCGCCGGCTCGAGCGCGACACCAGGCATGTCGAGAAAGTGCAGAACTACTGGGGCGAACTGGTCACGGCGGGGGGCGAACAGAGCGCCGACAGCAAGG
The DNA here is from genome assembly GCF_007714205.1 of Mycobacterium helveticum. Lineage (GTDB taxonomy): Bacteria > Actinomycetota > Actinomycetes > Mycobacteriales > Mycobacteriaceae > Mycobacterium > Mycobacterium helveticum. The sequence goes on from NZ_VMQU01000018.1 coordinate 54,634, forward strand.
CCGCGTACGTGCAGGTCAACCTCGCCGGCGACCAGGGCTCGACGAGGGCGGACGAGTCGGTGCACTCGGTGGAGGACATCGTGGCGCGCTCACATCCGCCGGCGGGAGTCAAGGCGTACGTCACCGGTCAGGCGCCGTTGACCACCGATACCACGGAAGCCGGCGACAGGGGTCTGGCGAAGCGGACGGCGATAACGATCGCGGTGGCCGCGATCATGTTGCTCATCGTTTATCGCTCGATTGTCACCGTGCTGATCGTGTTGGCCGTGATCTTCATCGAATTGGCCGCGGCGCGCGGAGTCGTGGCATACATCGGCAGCTTTCACCTGATCGGCTTCACCACCTTCGCGGTCAGCCTGCTCATGTCGCTGGCAATCGCCGCGGGCACGGATTACGCGATCTTTTTTCTCGGCCGCTATCACGAGGCCCGCCAGAGCGGCGAGGACCGCGAGACGGCCTTTTATACGACATATCGTGGGGTGGTCCACGTCGTTTTGGGTTCGGGGCTGACCATTGCCGGCGCGATGCTCTGTCTGCGGTTGGTGCGGCTGCCCTATCTCAATACCTTGGCAATTCCGTGCGCGGTGGCGTTGGTCGTCGTGATCGCGGCCTCGCTGACGTTGATTCCCGCTCTCATCGTCATCGGCGGGCGTTTCGGTCTGCTCGAAGCCAAGCGAAAAATGAATGTCCACGGCTGGCGGCGCCTGGCGACGGCGACCGTCCGCTGGCCTGCACCGATCCTGGCCAGCGCTGTGGTCGTCTCGATTGTGGGGGGCGTGACGCTGCCGGGGTACCGCACCAACTATGACGACCGCTACTACGTGCCGGCGGGCCTGGTGTCCAATGTCGGCGACCGCGCTGCCACTCAGCATTTCACCCACGCCAGGCTGAATCCCGACCTTTTGCTGGTCGAAGCCGATCACGACCTGCGCAATCCGGCGGACATGCTCGACCTGGACAGGATCGCCCAACATATCTTCCGGGTGCCGGGCATCGCGCGGGTGCAAAGCATCACCAGGCCGCTGGGATACAACATCGAGCACGGCACCATACCGTTCGCGATTGGCATGGAGCCGGTTCCCATCAGAGAAAACCTGCGATATCTGAAAGACCGCCTCGACGATATTCTCAAACTGAGCCGCGACGACCTCGGCACCCAGATCGCGACTCTGGAGCACATGTACACGGTGCAACAAGAGCTGACGAATTCGATAAGCGACAGTGCTCGGGTCACAGCTGATACTGCCGCTATTACGGACAAAATACGCGACCATGTGGCAGATTTTGACGATTTCTGGCGGCCGATCCGCAGCTATTTCTACTGGGACAAACATTGCTTCGACATCCCCATGTGTTGGTCGTTACGCTCCATCTTCGACGCTTTGGACGGCTTCGACAAACTCGCCGAGAACTTCCATTCTCTTGCCAAGGATCTCCAGAACAGCGCCGATGCGTCCCAAAAACTGGTCGCGTTGATCCCGCCGTTGATCGCCGTCGCGAAGTCGATGCAGACCACGTTCCTAACGCTGTACAGCAGCTTCTCGGGCCTGGTCACTCAGATGGATCGCATGACCGACACCAGCACACTCATGGGCAAATTTTTCGACCAGGCTAAAATCGACGGCTTTTTCTATATCCCGCCAGAGGTATTCGACAGTCCAGATTTCAAGACAGGCCTAAGACTGCTGGTCTCTCCCGACGGCAAGTCCACCCGGATGATCATCACGCATGACATCGACCCCGCGAGCCCCGAGGCAATTTCACATGTCGACGCAGAACTCAAAGCCGCGCGCGAGGCGGTGAAAGAAACGCCGTTGGCCAGTGCGAAATTGTACCTCGGCGGCACAGCCGCGGCCTACAAAGATATTCAGGAGTCCACTAAATACGACGTTCTGACCGAGGCCATTGCCGCGCTGATCCTGATATTCATCGTCATGCTGGTCATCACACGCGCGCTGGTCGCCTCGATGGTGATTGTCGGCACGGTGGTGCTGTCGCTGGCGACGGGCTTCGGGCTTTCCGTGCTGATCTGGCAGCATCTCGTCGGCTTGGAATTGCATTGGATTGTGCTGCCGTTCTCCGTCACCATCCTGCTGGCCGTGGGATCCGACTACAACTTGTTGCTGGTCTCGCGGTTCAAGGAAGAAATCGGCGCAGGCGTGAAGACGGGCATCATCCGTTCCGTGGGCGGCACCGGCGGAGTTGTGACCGCCGCCGGCCTGGTCTTCGCCTTCACCATGGGCTCTTTGGTCGTCAATGAGCTGTACACGCTCAAGCAGGGCGGCACCACCATCGGCCTGGGCCTGCTCGTCGACACGCTGATCGTGCGCTCGCTGATGATCCCGTCCATCGCCACCCTGCTCGGGCGCTGGTTCTGGTGGCCGTTGCGGGTGCGCCCGCGTCCAGCCAGTGAACTGCTCCGATCGATCGGACCCCGGCCGCTGGTTCGCGCCCTTCTTCTGACCCGAATCCGCGAGTAGGTCTGTGATCGTCGGCGTGCGTTAAGACGAAAGTGCCTGCCCTGCATGGAGAATCATGGTTATCGACACCGTTGTTCGCCAGGAGAGGAAGGCACCTTCGTGGTTGCGAGGATACGCAAGAAGACGCGGTGTGTGAAGCGTGCGGCGTGCGGGTCGGCGCGCCGGATCCGAGCCTGGCACTGAACTCGGGCCTGGCCGCCGTCAGCGAGCTGACCAGGCGCCTGGGCGTGGTCGAGGCCATCGACGCGGCGGTGGGCCCGATCAAGACCCGCAATCGCGGCTGTGGCGTCGGTCAGCTGCTGGTGGGGATGGCGGCGGCGCAACTGGCCGGGGAGGACTTCCTGGTCGGGCTGGACCGCCAGCGTGCCGATACGGCCGGGCAGCAGCTCACCCCGGTTGCGGGCCTGTCGGCGACCACCGCCGCCGGGCTGGCCCGCCGGGTGACCGGCGAGCAATGGCGCTCGACCGAGACCGGGCTGGCCGCGGTCAGCGAGCGGGTTTTGGCGCTGCTGCCGGCGGCGCGGCGGGCGCGGCTGACCGAGGCGGTGACGATCGACATCGATGCCACCGACGTGGAAGTCTATGGACGCAAGAAGCAAGGCGTGGCCTACAACTACGCCGGGCAGCGGTGCGGGCGCCCGCATGTGGCGACCTGGGCGCAGACCGAAACTGTCTTGGCGGCAGACCTTTTGGCAGGAGACCAGGACCCGAGCGCGGGCTCGGCCGGGCTGCTGCGCCGCGCGCTGGCCGCCCTACCGGCACCGGCGCGGGCATCCGAGGACATCGCGGTGCGCGTCGACGCCGGCTACTTCGCCGGTGAGCTGGCCCGCACCGCACGCGCCGAACAGGTGTGCTTCGCGATCGGCGCTAAACGCATCGCCCCGCTATGGCGACTGCTGTCCGGCATCGCCGAACACGAGTGGACCGACGCGATCGAGATGCACAGCGCTCAGGTCGCCGTCGCCGGCTACGCCCCGGCCGACTGGCCCGAGGGCACCCGGCTGCTCATCCGCCCGGTCCGGCTCGACGCGTGCGAGGTCTCCGCCGACCCGCGCTCGCGCCGTCGCCGCACCCTGCACCCCGACCAGCGGGCACTGCCGCTGGCTGAGCTCGCCGAGGCCGAAGCGATCTACGCCTACAGCTTCATCCTCACCGACCTGGACTGCTCAACCGGCCCCAAGGCCGCCGCCGTCGAACACTGGTACCGTCACCGCACCAGCGTGGAGAACATCTTCCGCGACGGCAAGCACGGCGCCGCCCTACGCCACCTGCCCTCGGGATATACCCAGGTCAACACCGCGTGGACGTGGGGCGCGCTGCTCGCGGTCAGCATCGCCGGCTGGCTGCACGAACTAACCGGAAGCCCCGGCGACGACGGCCGCATCGCCGGTCACGGGACACGCGAGGGCAAGGCCATGATCGCCACCCTGCGTCACCGCCTCATCGCCGTGCCGGCCCGGCTGGTCCGGCACGCCGGACAACTGATCCTGCGGCTGCCACCCGGCCACGGCCTGCTCGCCGAGGTCCTCGCCCGCATCCGCGCCCTGCCCGCCCTGCCCTGACC
>NZ_VMQU01000190.1 GCF_007714205.1 Mycobacterium helveticum
CCGACGCAGCGCCCCACCCAACGGATGCCGGTGGTCCTGCAGGCGCCGCCGCGGCCGACCCAATCCGGCGCCCATGCGCAGCCGGCCCCGCCGCCCGGCCCGCCGCCGGACGCCACCGGGGCCGAACGCCCGAAAAACCGGGGCCTGATCAGGCGGATGACGGATGCGACGCGCAAGCTGCGCGCCCCGCGCCCTTCTTTCCGCTCCGAGGAGGCGGACCCGACCTATCGGCTGCCGCTGCGGCCGGGGGCGCGCACCACGGGGATGGCCGCCCACCGGGTGCGGCTCACCGTCGACGGGCGCGAGGTCATCGGGGACGTGTCGTTCACCGCGCGTCCGGGCACGCTGACCGCGGTGATCGGCCCCTCGGCGCCGCGCAACTCCGCGCTGCTGGACATGCTCGCGGGCACCCGGTTGCCCGACTCCGGCGTGGTCACCGTGGACGGACACGACGTGCACGCCGACCCGGCGGCGATGCGCACCCGCATCGGGATCGTGGCGCGCGACGACCGGCTGCACCGCAAGCTCACCGTCCGACAGTCGGTGCGGTACGCCGCCGAACTGCGGCTTCCGCCCGACACCACGCCCGCGCAGCGCCACCGGGTGGTGGACCAGGTGCTGGAGGAACTCGAACTGGCACCGCACGGCGCGACACCGGTTGGCAAGCTCGCGCCCCCGCTGCGCCGGTGCGTGTCGCTGGCGACCGAACTCGTCAGCCGGCCCACCCTGCTCGTGGTGGACGGCGTGGGCACCGCACTCGACGCGGCGCAGGAGAGCCACGTGATGGCGATCCTGCGCCGCCAGGCCGACCTCGGTTGTGCCGTCGTCGTCGCGATGGCATCGCAGACCTCCCTGGCCCGGGTCACGATGTGCGACCAGGCCGTCGTGCTGACCGGCGCCGGCGCCCCGGCGTACGTCGGCACGCCGCTGCAGGCCGAACCCGTGCTGGGCACCGCGGACTGGTCGAGGATTCTCGCGCAGGTCGGCGCCGACCCCGACGGCGCCCATCGCTCGTACCGGGAGCGGCAGCAGGCGACGGCGTCCCCGGCGCGCCCGGAGATCGCCGCGCCGTGGCCGCCGCCCGCCGAGCTCACCCTGTCCCGGCAAACCGGTGTGGTGATGCGCCGCCAGGTTCGCCAGCTTCTCGCCGGCCGCGCCCACGTCGCCTTCCTGGTACTGCTGCCGCTGGTGTTCGCGGCGCTGACGTTGCTGATACCGGGCGATTCCGGGCTGGGCTGGGCCGACCCGTCCGGCCCCAACCGGCACGAGGCCGTCGAGATCCTGGCGGCCCTCAACTTCGCCGCCGTGGTCATCGGCACCACACTGACCATCCGCACACTGGTCACCGAGCGCCTCGTGTTCCGGCGGGAACAGGCCGTCGGGCTCTCCGCGGCGGCCTACCTGGCCGGCAAGCTCGTCGTGTTCGCGGTCGCGGCGGCCGTCCTGACGGCCGTGCTGACCACCATCGTGCTGATCGGCAAGGGCGGGCCCGTGCGGGGCGCCGTCCTGCTCGGCAGCGCCGATCTCGAGTTGTATGTGAGCGTGGCCGTCACGGCCGTGGTCTCGGCGATCGTCGGGCTGGCACTGTCCGCGCGGGCCCGGTCCCCGCGTGAGGTCGTGCCGCTGGCGGTGCCGGTGGTCCTGGCGTCGCTGCTGTTCGCCGGGGGGTTGATCCCGCTGGTGGGCACGTGGGGCTACGACCAGATCTCCTGGTTCGTGCCGGCCCAGTGGGGCTTCGCGGCGTCGGCGTCGACCGTCGACCTGCGCCGCGTCGACGCACTGGCCGCCAACATCGAGATGTGGACCCACTACGTCGGCTGGTGGGTGTTCGACATGAACATGCTGGTGCTGTTCGGCGCGCTGTGGGCGGGGCTGGCGTGGTTCTGGCTGCTGCCGCGCGGGCACCGGGCCCGCACCGCGGCGCCACGTCCGGCGCAGGCCGAACCGGCCGAGCGGACCGGCCGAAAAACCGGGCGCGCGTAACGGTTTCGCGCGCCGTTGTCGCGTGGTGGTTTCCGCCGCGCGAGCGGCGGGCTACGGTCGGGTTATGGCGCCAGAAACGACGAGCACGGCCGGGCACCTGCGCAACGCGCTGGACGGGCGTTGGCGCGACGTGAAGAACCGGATGCGGGCCACCATGACCGAGGACATGTTCCGCCCGCACTACACGCCCCACACCGTGATCGCGCGCACCAAGGTCGGCGAGCAGATGAGGATCATGGCCGCGTTCGGTGCCGCCGGCGACAACTTCCGCAAGGAACACGGCGGCACCGGCGACGTCGGGGCGGCGATCACCATGATCGAGATGCTCGCGATGTCGGACCTCTCGCTGATGGTCAAGGCCGGGGTGCAGTGGGGCCTGTTCGGCGGTGCCGTCGAGAACCTGGGCACCGAACGCCACCACGAAGCCCACGTCAAGAAGATCATCAGCCTCGAGTTGTGCGGCTGTTTCGCAATGACAGAGACGGGCCACGGCAGCGACGTGCAGTCGCTGGAGACCACCGCGACATACGACGCCGAGACCCAGGAGTTCGTCATCGACTCCCCCACCCCGTCGGCACGCAAGGACTACATCGGCGGTGCCGCCGAAACAGCCACCATGGCAGCGGTTTTCGCGCAGCTGATCACCACCGACGAGGGCAAGCCGGTCAACCACGGCGTGCACTGCCTGCTGGTCCCGATCCGCGACGCCGACGGCAACGACCTGCCCGGCGTGACGACCTCGGACTGCGAGTACAAGGGCGGCCTGCCCGGTGTCGACAACGGCCGCATCATGTTCGACCACGTGCGGGTCCCGCGGGTCAACCTGCTGAACAAATACGGCGACGTCGCGCCCGACGGCACGTACACCTCGCCGATCGACAACCCCAACCGGCGGTTCTTCACGATGCTGGGCACACTGGTGCGGGGCCGGATCACCGTGGGCGGCAGCGCGGGCGCCGCGGCGCGCGTCGCACTGGACATCGCCACCCGATATGCGTTGCAGCGCAGGCAGTTCAGCGCACCCGACGACGCCGACACCGAGGTGCTGATCATGGACTACCTGGTGCACCAGCGCCGGCTGTTCCCGTTGATCGCGAAGTCCTATGCGCTGCAGTTCGCCCAGAACGAGCTCGTCGGCAAATGCCACGACGTCCAGACCGCCGACGCACCCGACGCCGAGGAGCAGCGCGAGCTGGAATCGCGCGCCGCCGGGCTGAAGGCGGCCAACACCTGGCACGCCAGCCGCTCCATCCAGGAGGCGCGGGAAGCCTGCGGCGGCGCGGGCTACATGGGCGAGAACCGGCTGGTCGGCCTGCGCGGCGACACCGACGTGTTCACCACGTTCGAGGGCGACAACCACGTGCTGACCCAGCTGGTCGCCAAGGAACTGCTCACGGCCTACGCCGACGACATCCGCAGCATGAGCCCGGTCGAATGGGTGCGCTTCGCCGCCGGCACCGTCAGCGACCGCGTCGTCAAACGCACCGCGGCGGCGACCATCATCCAGACCATCGTGGATGCCCGGCAAGACAACGAGGAGGAGGGCAGCCTGTTCAACCGCGGCACGCAGATCAAGATGTTCGAGGACCGCGAAGAGTATCTGCTGTCATCCGTCGCGCGCCGGCTGCAGGCCAAATCCAAGGAGATGGCGGCTTTCGACGCGTTCAACGCCGTGCAGGATCACGTGCTGCACGCCGCGACCGCGCACATCGACCGGGTGATCCTGGAGGCCTTCGTCGCCGGCATCGACTCGTGCGAAGACCAGCGGGCACGCGAGCTGCTGGAGTTGGTCTGCGACCTCTACGCGCTGTCGGTGATCGAGGAGGACAAGGCCTGGTACGTCGAGCACCGCTACCTGTCCACCGATCGGGCCAAGGCGGTCACCCGCGGGATCAACGACCGCTGCCGGGCGCTGCGCCCGCACGCGCGAACGCTGGTCGACGGCTTCGGCATCCCCGAGGAGCTGCGCTACGCCGAGATGCTGCACCCGGAGAACCTGCCGGACGCCGCCACGTCCTGACTCAGGTCCTGACCGGTTCCCCGGCGACAACCTTCACGCTCGCCTCCAGGCTGCGTTGGCCCGCCGCCACGTCCCGGTGGGCCGGCGCCTGCACGAGCGTGCGGCGCGGACGCACGTACCGCGTCCAGGTCAGGGCCGCCGCGACGAGGTAGCAGGCCAGGAAGCTCCAGAACGCCGGGGTTTCGGTGCCGCTGCTGACGTACGACTGCCGCAGGGCCAGGTCGATCCCGACACCGCCGAGGCCGCCGAACGCGCCGGCGAAACCGATCAACGATCCCGACATGGTCCGCGCCCACTGGCGTCGGTCCGACTCGCCGAGCGGCAGCGAGTGGCTGCGCTGTTCGAAGATCGACGGGATCAGCTTGAACACCGCCCCCTTGCCCATGCCGCAGAAGATGAACAGCGCGATGAAGCCGATGACGTAGCCGATCATCGTGATGCCGGGCGTCTGGTCGCCGGGACCGCGGGTGAGGTCGTCGCGGGTGCTGACCGCGACCAGCAGCCCGGCGCCCAGGATCATGCCGGCCACAACGGACAGGGTGACCCGGCCGCCGCCGTAGCGGTCACCGAGCCTGCCGCCGAGTATCCGCGCCGCCGAGCCCAGCAGCGGCCCGATGAAGGCGATTTCGGCCGCGTGCAGCGTCGCCTGCGCGTGGGTTTGCCCGCCCGCCAGCAGGTTGAGCTGGATGACCTGCCCGAAAGCGAACGCGAAGCCGATGAACGAGCCGGAGGCGCACATATACAGGAAGGCGATCCCCCAGGCGTCGGGCACCTTGAGGACGGACCGCACGTGGCTCACCTCGATGACGTTGGCGAGGTTGTCCATGAACAACGACGCGCCCAGGCCGGCGATCGCCAGCAGCACCAGGTAGATCGCGCACACCCAGTACGGCGAGTCGTTGCCGGCGGTCGCCAGCACCACGAGCCCGACCGCCTGGATGCCGGCCACGCCCAGATTGCCGAGACCGCCGGTCAGGCCCAGCGCCAGGCCCTTGCGCCGCTGCGGGTAGAAGGCCTCGACGTTGGCCAGCGAGGCCGAGTAGTTACCGCCGCCCAGACCGGTCAGCGCCGCGCACACCAGATACGGCCACAGCGGCAGGCCGGGATTGGCCAGCAGCACGATGGCCCCCAGGGTGGGGATCAGGAGCACCAGCGACGAGAAGATCGCCCAGTTCCGGCCGCCGAACCTGGCGGTGGCCATCACGTAGGGGATGCGCACGCACGCGCCGACCAACATCGCGGTCGCGCCCAGCAACAGCTTGTCGCCCGCCGTGAAGCCATAGACGGCCTGCGGCATGAACAGGACCATCACCGACCACAGGGTCCAGATCGAGAAACCGACGTGCATGTTCACGATGGACCAGATCAGGTTGCGCCGGGCGATGACGTTGTTACCGGTCTCCCACCCGATGACGTCTTCGGGGTCCCAGTGCGAGATGTGGCGCGCTCTTGCCATCGAATCATTGCCTTTCACGCCGAGTGTTGGAGGAGTCATCGAATCGCCCGCACCGACAGTGGGTCAGGCGATAAGTCGTCGGCCAAGTCGTGGGCCAAGTCACTTTTCGGACTCGGTCGACAGCGGAACGATCGGCCGTGCACGCCCCCTCCACGTCTGTGTGACGGCTTCGTGGGGCGACGTCTTCGTGGGGCGCACCCCTTCGTGCGCCGGATCAACGAGCCCGCACCGTCGGCCCCCTCGCCGTCGGCCCCCTCGCCGTCGGCGCTGCCTTCAGGATGCCAGGCCTCCCCCGCTCCTGGTGTCACCCGCCGCTAGGAGTGTGCTGGACGAAACCTGTGAAGATCCGGCGGTCGGGACCGCGGCCGGGTGCCCTACGAGTTCGGAATCTTGCCGAGAGCTCTCAGTTTGCCGTTCGGGCCGATCTGGAACCCCACGGTGCCGTGGCCGGAGGGACAGCAGGGCTCGTCGTCACCGACGCGCCACCGATACTGAACCGTGACCGTGTCATCCGACGGCGGCAGCACGGTGATGTACGGCTTCGGGTTCGGGGTGGGTTCGCCCAGCGGGGTGTTGTGGTCGAAGAAGATCAGCTGCTGGGGGGTCGACTCGCCGGCGATGGTGGGGATGAGGTGCACCCAGTGCAGCCGGCAGTTGCCGGTGTGTCCCCGCGCGATCTCGACCCAGGTGGTGCCCGGGATCGCAATCGGGACCGAGGCCACGGCCCGGCGCACCGTGTCGTCCGAGGGCCCGTCGGAATCTTTGCACGCGGCAGACGGTTTCGATGGCGCGCCCACCGGCTTCGACCCGCACGCCGCAGCCACCAGGATCAGCAGGATCATCGCCACCAGCCGACGCATCCGGCTAGCTTAACGAAGGCTGTGAATGTCCCACAGGTTTGGTCGAAAGCCGCCTTTGTCGGACTTTACCCCCGGCGCCGACGGTAATGTCGTGCCAGGCTCGACGGTCAAGGTTGACCCAAAATGAGCTGCGTCGATACGGATTTCCGCACGGATCACCAACTTTGCCGAGCCGTTGCGATGAAGCCGTAAAGCGCCGGAAACATCCGATGACCGATGCCGAAACATCCTTGTCGCACAATCGACGTCTGCACGCGCATCGAGGGAGGGACGAATCCGTGGCGAGGGAGCTTGATGGCGGCGCCCCCCCCCACCCCCCCCTGGCCCGCGAAAACCCCCGGGAAGCCTCAGTCGTGGTCAAAAGAGATGTGGTATATAACAAAGTGTAAAA
>NZ_VMQU01000191.1 GCF_007714205.1 Mycobacterium helveticum
GCCCGCCCGGCCGTCGGCCCCCCCGCCGAGACCGCATCCGGGTCCGCCGCCATCGCACGGCCAACCCATGCGCCCGGCGGTCGCGGCCGGACCGCGACCGCATCCGGCGAGCCCGCCGCCACCGCCGGGCAACTTCCCGCCGCACCCGCACATCCCCGCGCCGGGCCCGCGGGCGGCCGCGCCGTCTTCACCGCCGACCCAGATGTCGGCGCCCGCCGCCAGGGAGCCGGAGGTGGCGAACCTGGCGACCAAGATGATGCAGGCCCTGATGCCGTCCCGATCCGGGTCGCTGCAGAAGCCGGCCGGCGCGATCACGATCGGCCGCGCCACCGACAACGAGATCGTCATCCAGGACGTCCTGGCGTCGCGCCATCACGCGTTCATGATCCAGACCCCGCTGGGCACCGAGATCCGCGACGCGCACAGCGTCAACGGCACGTTCGTCAACGGTGTGCGCGTCGGGTCGGCGGTGCTGACCGAGGGCGACGTGGTCACCATCGGGAACGTCGACCTGGTGTTCACCCGCGACACCCTGGTCCGGCGCACCGAGGCCGCCACGCGCACCGGCGGTCTCGAGGTGAACTCGGTCTGCTTCAGCGTCGAGCACGGCAAGCAGCTGATCGACCACATCTCGCTGACGGCCCGGCCCGGGACGCTGACGGCCATCATCGGTGGGTCCGGCGCGGGGAAGACCACGCTGTCGCGGTTGATCGTCGGGTACACCAGTCCCAGCGCGGGCTCGGTGTGCTTCGAGGGGCACGACATCCACAAGGAATACGCGAACATGCGCAGCCGGATCGGGATGGTCCCGCAGGACGACGTCGTGCATCGCCAGCTGACGGTCAACCAGGCCCTCAACTACGCTGCCGAACTGCGCCTGCCGCCCGACACCAGCAAAGAGGAGCGCGCGCAGATCGTCGCCCAGGTGCTCGAAGAACTCGACATGACCAAGCACGCCGACACCCGGGTCGACAAGCTGTCGGGCGGCCAGCGCAAACGCGCCTCGGTGGCACTCGAGCTGCTCACGCAGCCGTCGCTGCTGCTGCTCGACGAGCCCACCTCGGGCCTGGACCCGGCGCTGGACCGCCAGGTCATGCTGATGCTGCGCCAGCTCGCCGACGCGGGCCGCGTGGTGCTGGTGGTCACGCACTCGGTGTCCTACCTGGAGGTCTGCGACCAGATCCTGCTTGTCGCACCCGGCGGCAAGACCGCGTTCTGCGGCCCGCCCGACCAGGTCGAGGCCGCCATGGGCACCCGCAACTGGGCCGACATCTTCGCCAACGTGGGCGCCGATCCCGACGAGGCCAACCGCCGCTTCAAGGAGCGCGGCGACCACGCGCAGCGGCCACCGTCCCCGCAGAGCCCGGCGGATCTGGGCGAACCACCCAGGACCGATCTGTGGCGGCAGCTGTCCACGATCGCCCGCCGGCAGGTCCGGCTCGTCGTATCCGACCGGGGATACACGATATTCCTGGCGGTGCTGCCGTTCCTCATCGGCGGCTTGTCGCTGACGGTGAAGGGGTCCAACCCCGGCCTCGGGCCCGCCGATCCATTCGGCGCAGCGCCCACGCAGCCGCAGTACATCATGGTGCTGCTGAACATCGGCGCCGTCTTCATGGGCACGGCGCTGACCATCCGCGACCTGATCGGCGAGCGCCCGATCTTCAAGCGGGAACAGGCGGTCGGCCTGTCCACCAACGCCTACCTGCTGGCGAAGATCGCGGTCTTCTCCGTCTTTGCGACCGGCCAGGCCGCGGTGGCGACGTTGATCGTGCGGATCGGCAAGGGCGCCCCGACGGCGCATCCGCCGTTGTTCGACAACGCCACTTTCGCGCTGTTCGTCACCGTCGCGGGCACCTGTGTGGCGTCGGCGCTGCTGGGGCTGCTCCTGTCGGCCCTGGCGCAGTCCAACGAGCAGATCATGCCGATGCTGGTGGTGTCGATCATGTCGCAGCTGGTGCTCTCCGGCGGGATGATCCCGGTCTACGGGCGTTTCGGCCTCGAGCAGCTCGCCTGGCTGACCCCCGCGCGCTGGGGCTACGCCGCGGGCGCCTCCTCGATCGACTTTCCGGCGCTGGTCAAGGTCAAACAGATCCCGACCAACGACCCGATCTGGCAGCACTCCAAACACATCCTGGTGTTCGACATGGTCATGCTGGCGGCGTTGTCGTGCGCCTACGCCGGCATCATCCGGTGGCATATCCGCCTGAAACGCTGAGACCCGGCTCCGACGCGGCGGTCGTCGCCGTCATTAATCTGGACTGATGACTCGATCCGCGCAGCCCGTGCTCACGGTTCGGACCGACAAAGCGCAGACCAGCTTCGCGCCGGGCCGCGACGTGGTCGTCGGGAACGACGTGCGCGCCGACCTGCGCGTGGCGCACCCGCTGATCGCCCGCGCGCACCTGTTGCTGCGCTTCGGTGCGGGCGGGTGGACGGCCGTCGACAACAACTCGCTGAACGGGATGTTCGTCAACGGCCGGCGGGTGCCGACGGCCGACATCCACGACGGCCAGACCATCAACATCGGCAAGGCCGACGGGCCGCGGCTCACCTTCGAGGTCGGATGCCACGACGGCGCCGTCGGCCTGGCGCCGCCGACGGAGTCGATCCCCATCGCGGTGCCACCCGGCGGCCCGGTGTCCGCGCCGGCACCCCGCGGGGCCGCGCCCGGGCCCCCGCCGGAGCTCAACCCGCCGACCCAGATCGGCGTCACCGGTGAGGTGGCCGAGTTCCCGACCACCCGGGTCCGCTCGCCGGGGCCCGACGGCGGTGGTGGGCCGCCGGCGGGCAGCCCCGCCTGGATCGGGCGATCGCTGGACAACGACATCGTCGTGCACGACGTGCTGGCGTCACGCCACCACGCGTTCCTGGCACCGACGCCGCTGGGCACCGAGATCCGCGACGCGAACAGCATCAACGGAACCTTCGTCAACGGGATCAGGGTCGGGTCCGCCCTGCTCGCCGAGGGTGACGTAGTGACGATCGGCAACGTCGACCTGGTGTTGCGCGACGGTGTCCTCGTGCGCCGCCAGGAGGCGGCCACGCGCACCGGCGGCCTGGAGGTGCGGGAGGTCGACTTCGGCGTCGACGGCAAGAACCTGCTCGAGCGGATCTCGATGACCGCCCGGCCCGGCACGCTGACCGCCATCATCGGCGGGTCCGGCGCCGGCAAAACCACCCTGTCGCGGCTGATCGCCGGCTACGCCACCCCGACTTCGGGTTCGGTCACCTTCGAGGGCCACGACATCCACACCGAGTACGCGTCGCTGCGCACCAGGATCGGGATGGTCCCCCAGGACGACGTCGTGCACCGCCAGCTGACGGTCGACCAGGCCCTGGGCTACGCCGCCGAGCTGCGGCTGCCGCCCGACACCAGCAAGGCCGACCGGCAGCAGGTGGTCGCGCAGGTGCTCGACGAGCTGGGGATGACGCAGCACGCCGACACCCGTGTCGACAAGCTGTCGGGCGGGCAACGCAAACGCGCCTCGGTCGCGCTCGAGCTGCTCACCGGGCCGTCGCTGCTGATCCTCGACGAGCCGACGTCGGGGCTGGACCCGGCGCTGGACCTGCAGGTGATGACGATGCTGCGCCAGCTGGCCGACGCCGGCCGGGTGGTGCTGGTGGTCACCCACTCGCTGACCTACCTCGACGTCTGCGACCAGGTGCTGCTGATGGCGCCCGGCGGCAGGACGGCCTTTCTGGGCCCCCCCGGCGAGATCGGCGACGTCATGGGCACCACCAACTGGGCCCACATCTTCGCCAAGGTGGGCGCCGACCCCGAGGAGGCCAACCGGCGCTTTCTGGCCCAGCGGGACGCACAGCGGCAGCCGGCGCCGGCGGCGCCGGCGGCGCCGGCCGACCTGGGCGCGCCCGCGCACACCAGCGTGCGGCGCCAGCTCTCCACGGTCACCCGCCGCCAGATCCGCCTGGTGGTCGCCGACCGCGCCTATTTCGTGTTCCTGGCGCTGCTGCCGTTCGTCATGGGCGGGTTGTCGCTGACCGTCCCGGGCAACAGCGGATTCGGCGTCGCGCCGCCGACCAGCGACACACCCGACGAGTCGGCGCAGATCCTGACGCTGCTGTCGATCGCGGCCGTCTTCATGGGCACGGCGCTGACGATCCGCGACCTGATCGGCGAGCGCCCCATCTTCACGCGGGAACAGGCGGTCGGCCTGTCGACGCAGGCCTATCTGGGCGCCAAGATCGTCGTGTTCTGCGTGTTCGCGGTCGGGCAGGCGGCGATCGCAACGGGCATCGTCATCGCCGGCAAGGGCGCGCCCACCCAGCGGGCGGTGCTGTTGGGGAATCCGAGCTTCGAGCTGTTCGTCACCGTCGCCGCGACGTGCGTGGCCTCGGCGATCCTCGGGCTGGTGTTGTCGTCGCTGGCGCGCTCCAACGAGCAGATCATGCCGCTGCTGGTGGTGTCGCTGATGCTGCAGCTGGTGCTGGCCGGTGGCCTGATCCCGGTCACCGGGCGGGTCCTGCTCGACCAGGTGTCGTGGGCGGTGCCCGCGCGGTGGGGATACGCGGCGTCGGCGTCGACGGTGAACGTGGACGCGCTGGTGCCCGGGACGCTGGTTCCCCACGACAGCCACTGGCGGCACACCCCGGGCGCCTGGCTGTTCGACATGGCGATGCTGGGCACGCTGACGGTGGTCTACGCGGCGATCGTGCGGTGGCGCCTGCGGCTCCGGCACTGATCGGGGCGGGGCGGCGTCCAGCCGCAGCCCGTGCGCCGGCGCGCTCAGCTCGCGGCCAGGCTTTCCAGCGCGTACTCGCTGACGGCGATCAACGCGTCGGTCGCCGAGCGGCGGTCGCGGGCGTCGACGGTGATCACCGGGATGTGCGGGGCCAGGGCCAGCGCCTCGCGCACTTCGCCGGCCGGATAGCGGGGTGCCCCCTCGAACTCGTTGACCGCGACCAGAAACGGCAGTTTGCGGTGCTCGAAGAAGTCGACCGCGGCGAAGCTGTCCTGCAGGCGCCGCACGTCGACCAGCACGATCGCCCCGATCGCGCCGCGCACCAGGTCGTCCCACATGAACCAGAACCGCCGCTGCCCCGGGGTGCCGAACAGGTAGAGCACCAGGTCCTCGTCCAGGGTGATGCGGCCGAAGTCCATCGCGACCGTGGTGGTCCGCTTGTCCGGGGTGGCCTCGAGCGCGTCCACCCCGGCCGAGGCGTCGGTGAGCATCGCCTCGGTGCGCAAGGGCATGATCTCGGACACCGCGCCGACGAACGTCGTCTTCCCGGCGCCGAACCCGCCCGCGACGACGATCTTCGTCGAGGCGTGCGCTCCCCCGTCCGGCCGGGCATCAGAGTGCTCGTAAGCCACGCAGAGTCCTTCCTATGAGCTCGTGGCGCTCATCGCGGGTCGAAAGTGCGGTCAACGTCCTGTGCACCTGAAGGTAGCCGGACAGAACCAGATCGCCGACCAGGACGCGCGCGACGCCGACCGGCAGATCCAGCCGGGCCGCGATTTCGGCGACCGACGGGCTGTTGACACACAACTGGATGATCGTGCCTTTCGGATCCTCGGGTGGCCACTGGTGGGCAAGGCCGGCCTGCAGCGTCTGTATCGGCGCTTCCAGGGGGAGGTCGACGTCGGTGTCGGTGCGCCCGGCCGTCAGCGTGTACGGCCGGACCAGGCTCGCCTTACGCGGGGACGGCCAGGGCTCGGGTGCGTCCATCGCGGATCACAGGCTCACGAGTGCCGCGTGACGGACCGGCGGGTGGACTGCACGACGCTGCCCACGCGGTCGACCAGGATGGCCATCTCGTAGCCGATCTGGCCGATGTCGCAGGACGTCGCGGCCAGCGTGGCCAGATGCGAGCCGTCACCGACCCGCATCAGCAGCAGATACCCGTTCTGCATCTCGACCACCGACTGCAGCACCTGCCCGCCGTCGAACAGCTGCGCGGCCCCGGCCGCGAGGCTGGCCAGCCCCGAGGCCACCGCCGCCAACTGGTCGGCGCGCTCCCGTGGCAGGTGCTCGCTGGCGGCGATGGGCAGCCCGTCGACCGACACCAGCAACGCATGCGCCACCCCGGGGACCTCGCGGGCGAACTTCGTCATCAGCCAGTCCAGCGAACTACCCCCCGACGTCATGGCTGATCCGTTCCGTTGCTGGTTTCGCGGGCATGCGTCCGCCCCGTGCGCACCCCGCCGAAGTGGCTGCGCAACGACGCGCGAACCGCCTCGGGGTCGCGCGCCGGGTGCGCCGCGCCGGTGGCGGACTGCTCGTCGCCGGGCGGAGCGTCGCCGGGCGGAGCGTCGCCGTCGGCGGCGTCATCGCTGGCGCCGGCGTCGTCGGGCCGGCCCGCCCCGTCGGCCGCGCCGGGCACCAGCCGGGCCCCGGGCATGCGGACCGGCAACCCGTGCTCGGCGGTGCGCGCCTCGATCGGCTTGTCCTCGGCCTCGGCGGCCAGCGACCAGCCGCGGTCCCACACCGACTGCCAGTCCAGGTCCGCGCTGTCGACCAGGTCGTGCGGGTCGCCCAGCATCTCCGCGAGCATCCGCCGGTAGATCACGTCGTCGTCGGCCGGGCCGGCCGAAGCGGCGGGCCGGGCGGCCGGGGGCGTGGGACGATCGCCCGGCTCCCGGGAGCGCGCCGCGAAGAACGCCGAGGTGTCCGACACGGCCGGTGCCGGGGCTTTCGGGGCCTCCGGGGCTTGCG
>NZ_VMQU01000192.1 GCF_007714205.1 Mycobacterium helveticum
TCATCACAGCAAGCACCGACAAGTCCCGGACACCCAATCCACCCCCGGGCGCGACCAAGGCGGTCGTCACGATGCGCAGATCGGCCACCAGGGCAGCCCCGGCCCCCGGACGTCAGTGCGTACATCCTCAGCGCCCCAACCGAATAACAACACCTCAACCCGCTGCGACCACCACGAACTCACTTCACGTGAATCTTCTCGTCAGGTCGAACCAAGGCCACCGGCGTCACCACCGACGGCCTCGCCCTCGGCCCCGCACCACCGTTCCTGCGCCCGTTCGGCAGCAGTGGGCATGCCCAGCCGATACAGCAGCAGGCCTGCTCGGGCACCAGCCCGCCGCGGCGCTGAGGAGAACGTTCACGCCCGCAAATTCCGTCAAGATCCGCCAGCGCGGCGAATGCACCCGCCCGAGGAACAAAACTGGTGAGCACCACGCTCCCTGCCATCAGGCTCACCACACGTTCGAGCGTCCATCCCTGCGGCTTGGGAATCCCGAATGGCCACCCGCGGTCGCTGCGCGCCGGTGCACCGGTGGCCTTGGTTCCCTCGAAAGTGGGGCCGAAGGGCCCTTCGGTGGGCCGACCCGGCGCGACACACTCGTTGCATGGACGAATCGGACGGCGATGGCGGGCGTCTGCTGGGCGGACGGCTGGGCGCGTTGCGCGGTGGTATCCGGCTGTTCGACGATCGCGCCGACGCCGGAAGACATCTGGCCGAGCGCCTGGAACCCCTGCGCGGCAAGGACATCGTCGTGCTGGCGCTGCCGCGCGGCGGGGTGCCGGTGGCCTTCGAGGTCGCCAAGGCGCTCAACGCGCCGCTGGACGTGCTGGTGGTGCGCAAGCTGGGGGTGCCGTATCAACCCGAATTGGCCTTCGGCGCCATCGGCGAGGGCGGCGTACGGGTGATCAATGAAGCCGTGGTGGGCGAAGCCGACCTCTCCGAGGACGAGATGGCCGCCGTGGAGGCGAGGCAACGCGCCGAACTGGAGCGCCGCTCGGAACGGTTCCGGCGCGGCCACGCCCACGTCCCGGTGTCCGGGCGGGTCGCGGTGATCGTCGACGACGGCGTCGCGACCGGCGCGACCGCCAAGGCCGCCTGCCAGGTGGCGCGCGCCCGGGGCGCGAGCCGGGTGGTGCTGGCGGTGCCGATCGGTGGGCGCGACATCTTCACCAGATTCTCCGGATACGCCGACGACGTCGTCTGCCTGCACACGCCGGAGTTCTTCTTCGCCGTCGGCCAGGGCTACCGCAATTTCGCCCAGACCTCCGACGACGAGGTGGTCGCACTGCTCGATCGTGCCCGGGACGGCTTCGGCGAGCCCGCGGTCATCGCCGCCGACGACCCGCCGATACGCGACGAGGAGGTCCGGGTGAACGCCGGCCCGGTGTCGGTGGCCGGACACCTGATGATCCCGGAGCGTCCGGTCGGCATCGTGGTGTTTGCGCACGGCAGTGGCAGCAGCCGCCACAGCCCGCGCAACCGCTATGTGGCCGAGGTCTTGAACGCGGCGGGCCTTGCCACCCTGCTGTTCGACCTGCTCACCCCCGAGGAGGAACGCAACCGCGCCAACGTCTTCGACATCGGGCTGCTGGCGCGGAGGTTGGTCGACGTGACCGGCTGGCTGGCCCGCCAGGCCGACACCGCGGAGCTGCCGATCGGCTACTTCGGCGCCAGCACCGGCGCGGGCGCGGCCCTGGTGGCCGCCGCCGATCCCGGGGTGAACGTGGCGGCCGTGGTCTCCCGCGGCGGGCGACCGGATCTGGCGGGCCAGTCGCTGACCGACGTCCTCGCCCCGACGCTGCTGATCGTCGGCGGGCGTGATGACGTGGTGCTGGAACTGAATCGACAGGCGCGGGGCATGATCCCCGGCGTCTGCGAGCTCGCCGTCGTTCCCGGCGCCACCCACCTCTTCGAAGAACCGGGCACACTCGAGCAGGTCGCCGCGCTGGCCCGGGATTGGTTCATCGAACACCTCAGCCGCGTGGCCACACCCGTGAAGCCCTAGCCGACGATGAGAAGCTATGGCGCGCAACTCATCTGGATCGCCACACTGGGCCGTGGGCAGCGCATCTGCGGTTCGGCGCCGGGGCAACCACCGCCCGCGGCGACATCGCCCGAGCCGCGCCCGACGAGAGTAGCGTGGTCCGGGTGACCAGGATGACCGTGACTGTCCCCGCGACCGTCGACGCCGGAGAGCTCGAACGCGAACTGGTCACCGCGGTCGCCGACAGGCTGCGGGACGACCACGGCTATCGCTTGGCGGCACAGGGCCCGACGGGCGCCTCAGCGGCCCGGACCGAGTACCTGATGGATCCCGCCGGCAAAGTCGTCGTCGACAAGAGGCCGGGCGCGCTGAACGTCAAGCTGCGGGGCCTGCAGGTCGACGCGCACGACCTGTTCACCGGGATCAGCAGCGAGCTGGAGTTGCGGCACGAGGGGCTGCGCACCGAGATCGGCTGACCGGTCCGTGGCTGCGAACGGTTGAGGGACCCGAAAACATGACCTTCGACCCTGGTCGCAGCCGGTCGCGCTGCACAGACTGCAGACTATGACCACATCTGACAGCACGACGCAGACCTGGCGCGACGTGGCCGACCAGCTCACCGCCGCGCAGATCGCCCAGCTGGAGCGCCTCGAGCACGACGAGCCGCAGACGCTGCTGGAGATGGCGCGGCAGTGGGCGGCCGACAACGAGGCGACGGCCTCGCCGTTGGACGCGGTGGCGCCGCCCACCGGCGCGGTGCGCACGTTCGGCTGGCAGCGGGACGGCAACTGGTTCCGCGACTTCAAGGGCACCCTGCGTCAAGGGGGGCTGGCCCGCGTGGAGATCTGCGGCCGGCAGGAGGCCGACGGCTCGACGCGGCGGTGGATCAGCGTGCACACCCGCCACCTGGACGCACTCGACGCGCCGGCGGCCCGCGAACTGGCGGCCGCGCTCACAGCAGCGGCCGACGAGTTGGAGTGGCTCGCCTGAACTGAGGCCGTCCGCGGCTGGGTGAGCCGATTATTTGGGTGAGCTGAACATATTGGGCGCCAGAGTGTTCGGGCCGAATTGCGGCCGCGGATGGGACTTCGGGCCCTACCGGTCGACGGCGCGTCGTCCAAGGATCGAGGGCACATCAACAGCAAACCGAAACCGAGGAGGGGTCATGAACGATCTCCCTGCCCGTCACCAACCGCGCTCGTGGCTGCCGGACTGGTCCGATTTCTGGTCGGACCTGCACACCGGCATGCCGTCGTGGGCGGGTCTGCGCTCCAGCCACCTGATCCGGCTCGAGGAAGAGCTGGCGGACGGCCACTACCTGTTACACGCCGAACTGCCCGGCATCGACCCGGCCAAGGACATCGACATCACCGTGCACCACGGCCAGCTGACGATCAAGGCCGAGCGCAGCGAGAAGAAAAAGGCCAAGGGGCGCTCGGAATTCAGCTACGGCTCGCTCACCCGGTCGGTCACGCTGCCGCCCGGCGCCGACGAGGAGGCCATCAAAGCCACCTACGACAAGGGCATCCTGACCGTGGACGTGGCCGTCCCCGAGCAGAAGGCCGCGGCACCGGCCGAGAAGCACATCACGGTCCAAGCCGCCGGCTGAGGCCCGGGTCTCTAACGCGCGGGGATCGGCGGGTCACGCAGCGGCTTGTCGGTGTGCAAACACGCGATGGCGTCGGCAATCGTCGGCGCCACCGACGCGATCTCGATCGTGGCTCCGGTGTTCTTGACCGCCACGGTGTCACTGACCAGCACGCGGCGCAGGCCGAGGTCCTGAAGCCGCCCGGCCGCGGCATGGACGAAAAGCCCGTGCGTGGCGGCGACGACGATGTCGTGTGCGGCGCCCCCCGCGCGCAGCAACCCGACGGCGGCCTCGATGGTGGCCCCGGTGGTGATCATGTCGTCGACGATCACCGCCGTTCGGCCAATTACGTCACCGGCGACGTCCAGGGCGGCAACGGCCGAGCCGGCTCCGCGTTGTTTGCGCACCACCGCCACCGGGCCGTGCAGCACCGCCGCGTACCGCTCGGCCAGCTTGACCGCGCCCAGGTCGGGGGCGACTACCACCGTGCCGTCGGGCAGGTGGCCGGCCAGCGCGCCCGCCAGGGCCGGGACGGCCGACAGTGTTTCCGCCGGGATCCGGCACACCGCTTCCAGTTCCGGGGTGTGGGGATCGACGACGACGAGCCGGTCGGCGCCCGCGGCGGCGATCGCGTCGGCGACGACGGCCGAGCCGAGGGCCTGTCCCGGCGCGGTTCGGCGATCCTGGCGTGCGTAGCCGAAGTACGGCACCACCGCGGTCACCCGTCCCGCACGGGACCGGCGGCACGCGTCGACCAGCAACAGCAATTCGACGAGATGCTCGTTGACCGGCGGCGACGTCGGCTGAACGATGTAAACGTCAGCGCCGCAAGCATTTTCAACCTGGGGCCGCAACTCCCCGTCGGGGAACCGCTGCAGCGTGCATCCGTCGGTCTCGACGCCCAGGTGGTTGGCGACGGCCTGGGCCAGCGCCGGGTTGGCGCTGCCGGGGACGATTCGCAAAACGGTCATCGGGCATCCCTTCGTCACCGTGCGTGTCCGCACCCGGGCGGGCCGACATCAACCATCGCACCGGCCAGGTCGGGGGCCGAGGGGCCGAAAGTCCCTTGTCAGCCGCACGACGTCACGCCGGGCCGGTCGTCGTTCACCGGTCCAACGGCTTCGGCCGTAGGGACGAATGGCCCTAGGCCGGGGGACATCCCGTTTCTATGGTGGGTCAAGGCGAATAATCACCCACCAGCGAGGATCTGGATAGTCGACGATGAGCACTCATTATGAAACCGGCCCGGCGCCAGGAGAATACAGCGCCGAGGACGACAACCAGCTCCAGCCGGAGGACACCCTCGTCGACCGCGGTGTCGACGATGTGCTCGACGAGGGTTACTCGCCACCCGAGTACCCTTACGGACGCGGCGCCTTCGGCCCCGGCGAGAGCATGGATCAGCTCCTCGCCGAGGAAGAACCCGATCCGGCCTCGCGGATCGACGTCCCGCTCGACGAGGCCGAACGCCAGCGCTCCGACGACGCCGAGCGCGACGCCGAATTCCCGCAGCGTCGACGCGAGGTCGGTGGCGCGCGGGCCGGCCGACTGGTAGCACCCGACCACGGCTTCGGCGAAGACACCGAGGCGGACATGGTTGCCGAAGACGTCGGCATCAGCGGCGGCGCGGCCTCGGCCGAGGAAGCCGCGATGCACATCATCGAAGAGACGGACTAGCGCAAAGGGCGCTCCCGATATGAAGCTGTGGGTGCAGATCGCGGGCCGCGACGAGGACGCCGAGTTCCCCGATGACGTCGACTACGAGATACTGAACGGCGGTGTCCTGATGATCAGCAGCGGCAACGACATTCGCCTCTACAGCCCCCACCATTGGCAAGAAGTCATGATCGACACGAGCCCCACGGCGCAGCGGGACGAGCGTCAGCCCTCCGACGACGACATCCAATGGCAGTAGCCGTCGCGGCACGGTGATCACGCACGACACTGCGCCGATCGCGACCCTCGCACACGGAAGGGGGTACTCACATGGATCCCGATCCCGACTATGACGCCTCCGACGAGATTGAGTACGCGGTGAACTGGTTCGCCTGGATGCTGCGCGGTGGCTGTCCCCCGCCGGCCTATCCGCCGGTGTGAGTTGCGCGTCGCGGGGCTTTGGGCGGACGGGGGCTAGACTCACATCCGCCGCACCCGGACGGCGGCCCGACCGTCCGGAGCGGCACCGGGACGTCAAAGAACATCGTCCGCGCCCTCGTAGCTCAGGGGATAGAGCACGGCTCTCCTAAAGCCGGTGTCGCAGGTTCGAATCCTGCCGGGGGCACAGGTCCATACATCCTGTTCAGAGGCCGTTTTTGGCCCTATGGGCGGGCCGACGCGTGCGATCTCCGTGTGATCTTTTGTAGCGCCTGCCAGCACTTGCCAGAGCATCCACCCTTGGTCTAACGGCCGGTCCGCCGGTTTGCCGAGACCGTCCAGCACGTCGCGACGGTGGCGCCGACCTCCAGCGCGCTGCTCCCGGCGCAGCCGGTGAGTCAACTTTGGGGTCTTGGGAATGATAACGGCGTCGCCGGGGAACGTCATTGGAGTGCGTCCGGATCGAAAGATGGCTGCCATCGGCTGTGTCGCGGCGCTGTTGGCGGCGGCGTGCGGGCCGTCGGATACCGCGACCACCAGCAGGCGGGCATCGCCGTATATGACCACGGCCTCGGCGCAGCCCACGCGCACCTTGTCAGATACACAGATAGTGGCTGAGGCGAGGACGTTTCTGCTAAGTCAATACGGCTTAGGTCCCGACCAGCAGTTTCGAGACATTCCTCAGGAGGGTCCTGGGTCGGGCGATTGGGCGGCCCGGATCGACCACATAACCTATGTGCACGATTCATACGAACTAGACGTGTTCATGCTCGTCACCCCAGGCGCCAAGGACACCGCGCTCGACGCGGCCCACTCCATCGCGCTGATGATCCGCCAGGACCCGCCACTCCAGCAGAACGTGTTATGCGTTTGAGTTAATGAGCCAGACCTGGTTGAAAATACCCAGCCACTCGTGGGCGTGTCGGGCACGTTCGG
>NZ_VMQU01000193.1 GCF_007714205.1 Mycobacterium helveticum
ACCCACACCGCGACACTATGCGCACCCACCGACAAAACCGGCCGCCCAGTGACCACAGAAACGCAAGTGACACAAGTTTTTTCGGGCAGGAACGGCCGGGCCTTCCGCCGGTCAGTGGTGATGCTCGCCGTGGTCGTGATGCTCGTGCTCGGCATCGGGAGAGCCGCCCATCATGCGCAGCATCGGCATTCCCCCCGACGCGACGAACCGGGCGACCAGCACCGCCGCAACGACAAGGAAGGCGATGTTGAGCCAGGTGGTGTAATTCCACGAGATCCCCGCGTCCAGCACCACGGCGCTGCGCTGTGCCGGGATGAGATTGGCTGCGCCGAAGAGCGATTCGACCAGGTATCCGGCGGCGACCATCGCGGCGTAGAAGGTGGACAACAGCGTCAGCATCATCCTGGTGCCGTAGTACTTGCGGTAGATGTTCAAGATCGGCACGATCAGCAGGTCGGCGTAGATGAACGCGACGACGCCGCCGAAGCTGATGCCGCCGTTCCACAGCACCGCGGCGAGCGGCACGTTGCCGATCGAGCAGACGAACGACGCGATCGCCACGATCGGGCCCACGACCGGACCCCACAGTGCCGCCCAGCCCGGCTGGTCGGCCAAAAAGAATCCCTGCCAAAAGGTTTCGGGAACCCAGGCCGCGATCGCCCCCGCAATCAGCAGGCCCGCGAACAGGTCGCGCAGGATCGCCGACCACTCCATGACGAACACGTGCGACACCGAGGTGAAGCCCTGCCGGGACAGGAGCCGTCGCCAGAAAGAACCCTCGCTCTGGATCGACATGTCCATCGCGGCATGGCCTTCCATCGATCCGGCGATTCCCAGCTCGGCCCGCGCGCGCGGCGTCGACGAGCCGGGAGCGCACGAACAACCGGAACAGCACCGCCAGCACGACGATCATCACCGGCCCGCCGACGAATTCCGCGGCGGTGAACTGCCAGCCCATCAGGAGGGCCAGGATGATGCCCAGCTCCACGACGAGATTGGTGGAGCCGATCTCGAATGCCATGGCCGCGGTGAAGTTGGCGCCCTTGCGGAACAGCGATCGCGCCAGGGCCACCGCCGCATACGAGCACGACGACGCGGCCGCGCCCAGCCCCGCCGCCAGCGCCAGGGTACGCGGCCGGTCGTCGCCGAGGAGGGCCACGACCGTCGAGCGGCGCACCACCGCCTGCACCACCGCCGAGAGGGCGAAACCGAGGATCAACGCCCAGAGGATCTCCCACGTCATCGTGCCGGCCAGCGTCAGCGCGTGGCCGATCGCTGCCAGCACCGCCATGAATTCCTCCGCCCGGTCGAGGCCGTCCGGGCGTCCGAATATATACCCGGGTGGGGTATCGAATCAACCTCGCCGCGCAGAACTCGCAGCACGCGGACGCGGTCTCCGAATCGCCGCACCGGAAAATGGGGACTCGCCGCGCGTGCCGCATTCCTGAGAATGGCCGTCTGCGAGCGTGGGCCGGCCCTTGACGGGGACTTCACCCGTTCTTCGTCGGGCAAGTGCCCGACACACCGGTGTCGCCACCACTGCCACAGACGTAACAGAAGGCACACTGGTAACAACAGAGTTTTTTGGCATGACGCCCAGGAGGGTATGGCCGTGTACCGAGTCTTTGAAGCGCTGGACGAACTGGCTGCCATTGTCGAAGAAGCCCGTGGCGTGCCGATGACCGCCGGCTGCGTGGTGCCCCGCGGCGACGTGCTCGAACTGGTCGACGACATCAAGGACGCGATCCCGGGCGAACTGGACGACGCCCAGGACGTCCTCGATGCGCGTGACTCGATGCTGCAGGAGGCCAAGGACCACGCCGAATCCATGGTGAGCTCGGCGACCACCGAGTCCGAATCGATGCTCAACCACGCCCGCGCGGAGGCCGACCGGCTCCTGTCCGACGCGAAAGCGCAGGCAGACCGGATGGTGAGCGAGGCCCGCCAGCACAGCGAACGGATGGTCGGCGAGGCCCGCGAGGAGGCGATGCGCATCGCCACGGCCGCCAAGCGCGAGTACGAGGCCAGCACCAGCCGGGCCCAGGCCGAATGCGACCGGCTGCTCGAGAACGGCAACCTCTCCTACGAGAAGGCCGTGCAGGAGGGCATCAAGGAACAGCAGCGCCTGGTCTCCCAGAACGAGGTCGTGCAGGCGGCCAAGGCCGAGTCCGCCCGGCTCATCGACACCGCCCACGCCGAGGCCGACCGGCTCCGCGGCGAATGCGACATCTACGTCGACAGCAAACTCGCCGAGTTCGAGGAATTCCTCAACGGCACCCTCCGCTCCGTGGGCCGTGGCCGCCACCAACTGCGGACGGCGGCGGGCACCCACGACTACGCCACGCGCTAGCCGGATCGGCTCACCGCGGCAAACGCCAGTTCAGCACTGGCGTTGTGCGGTCGGCACGTAGGATTTCCCCTATGACGCGGCAGCACAGCACCACGGCGCACCGCCGTCCGGTTTCGCCCATGACGCTGGATATCACACCGCTCGGCCGACGCCCCGGAGCGATGGTCACCATGCGTGACACCGTGCCCAGCCCGTCGCGCATCGGGCTGGACATGATCGCGATCGAGCGGGGCGCGCCGCTGGAACTGGATCTGCGGGTCGAGTCGGTGTCCGAGGGCGTGTTGGTGACCGGAACGGTCACCGCGCCCACCACCGGCGAGTGCTCCCGCTGCCTGGGCGCGGTCGACGGGCGCATCCAGGTCGCCGTGACCGAGCTGTTCGCCTACCCCGGCAGCACGACCGAGGCGACCACCGAGCAGGACGAGGTCGGCCACATCGTGGACGACACGATCGACCTCGAGCAGTCCGTCGTCGACGCCGTCGGGCTGGAGCTGCCGTTCTCGCCGGTGTGCCGGCCCGACTGCCCCGGGCTGTGCCCCGAATGCGGCGTCTCCCTGGCCGCCGAGCCGGACCACCACCACGACCGCATCGACCCGCGGTGGGCCAGGCTGACCGAGATGTTGCCGCCCGGGCCGGATGCCTCGGGGGGTGAGCGTTGACCTCGCGGCAAGACCTGCTCGACGCGCTCGGTGTCGATCTGCCCGACGAGCTGCTCGAACTGGCGCTGACGCACCGCAGCTACGCCTACGAGAACGGCGGCCTGCCGACCAACGAGCGTCTCGAGTTCCTCGGGGACGCCGTTCTGGGCCTGACCGTCACCGACGAGCTCTTCCATCGCCACCCCGACCGGCCGGAGGGGGACCTGGCCAAACTGCGCGCCAGCGTCGTCAACACCCAGGCGCTGGCCGACGTCGCGCGCAACCTGTCCGGCGAGGGCCTCGGGACGCACCTGTTGTTGGGCCGCGGCGAGGCGAACACCGGCGGGGCCGACAAGTCCAGCATCCTGGCCGACGGCATGGAATCCCTGCTGGGCGCGATCTACCTGCAGCACGGAATCACCACGGCGCGCGACGTGATCCTGCGGTTGTTCGGCCCGCTGCTGGACGCCGCGCCCACGCTGGGGGCCGGGCTGGACTGGAAGACCAGCCTGCAGGAGCTGACGGCCGCGCGCGGCCTGGGCGCGCCTTCCTACGTGGTGACCTCCACCGGCCCGGACCACGACAAGGAATTCACCGCGGTGGTCGTCGTGATGGAGACCGAATACGGGTCGGGCACCGGGCGCTCCAAGAAGGAGGCCGAGCAGAGGGCCGCGGCCGCGACCTGGAAGACGCTGGAAGCGCGCGACACCGCGGGGAAATTGCCCGTCTAGATGCCCGAATCAGATGCCCGAGCTGCCTGAAGTCGAGGTGGTGCGCCGGGGATTGCAGGCCCATGTGGTCGGCAGGACGATCACGGCGGTCCGGGTGCACCACCCCCGCGCGGTGCGCCGCCACGAAGCCGGGCCCGCCGATCTCACCTCCCGGCTGCTGGGGGCGCGGATCACCGGGACCGATCGCCGCGGCAAATACCTGTGGCTGCTGCTCGGGTCGGACACCGCGCTCGTCGTCCACCTGGGCATGAGCGGGCAGATGCTGCTGGGCCCCGTCCCGCGCGCCGAGCACGTGCGGATCTCCGCCCTGTTCGACGACGGGACCGTGCTGAGCTTCGCCGACCAGCGCACCTTCGGCGGGTGGCTGCTCGCCGACCTGGTGGAAGTCGACGGCAGCGTGGTGCCTGCGCCCGTCGCGCACCTGGCCCGTGACCCGCTGGACCCCCGCTTCGACGCCGACGCCGTCGTGCGGGTGCTGCGGGGCAAGCACTCCGAGCTCAAGCGTCAGCTGCTGGATCAGCAGGTGGTGTCGGGGATCGGCAACATCTACGCCGACGAGGCGCTGTGGCGGGCCAAGGTCCACGGCGCGCGCGTGGCGGCCACGCTGAGCCGCGCGCGCCTGGCCGCGGTCCTGGACGCCGCCGCGGAGGTGATGCGCGAGGCGCTGGCCAAGGGGGGGACCTCGTTCGATTCGCTCTACGTCAACGTCAACGGCGAGTCGGGGTACTTCGACCGGTCGCTGGACGCCTACGGCCGCGCGGGCCAGGCGTGCCGGCGCTGCGGCGCGGTGATGCGCCGGGAGAAGTTCATGAACCGCTCGTCGTACTACTGCCCGAAATGTCAGCCCCGCCCGCGGCTTTGAGCGTCTCTCCCGGGCTTTCTCGCGCAGCCGTCGATTTCGGCGAAACATGAACCACCGGTAGAAATGAGCCATGACGGAACTTTGGGTCGAACGCACCGGAACCCGCCGCTACACGGGCCACAGCTCGCGCGGAGCGCGGGTCCTTATCGGTTCCGATGACGTGGAGGGCGTGTTCACCCCCGGCGAGCTGCTCAAGATCGCGCTTGCCGCGTGCAGCGGAATGTCCAGCGACCATCCGCTGGCCCGCCGCCTCGGCGAGGACTACGCGGCGGTGATCAGGGTGTCCGGCACCGCGGACCGAGAACAGCAACGCTATCCCCAGCTCGAGGAGACCCTCGAGCTGGACCTGTCCGGGCTGTCCCCGGAGGACAGGGACCGCCTTCTGCTCGTGGTCAACCGGGCCATCGATCAGGTCTGCACCGTCGGGCGCACGCTGAAGTCGGGCACCACGGTCACCTTCGGGGTCGCCGGTGACACATCCGACGCCGGATCCTGACGTTCGGCTCACCGCCTGGGTGCACGGGAAAGTCCAGGGGGTCGGCTTTCGCTGGTGGACGCGCTGCCGGGCGCTGGAGCTGGGCCTGACCGGTTACGCGGCCAACCAGCCCGACGGCCGGGTGCTGGTGGTCGCGCAGGGGCGACGCGAGGCGGTCGAGAGGCTGCTGCAGCTGCTGGACGGCGGCGAGTCCTGGCCCCCCCAGCCCGGCCGCGTCGACAAGGTCGTGGCCGACTGGTCGCAGCCGCGGGAGCGTTTCGACGGGTTCGTCGAGCGCTGAGCGCTCCCCTCGCCGTGACGGGTGTGACCACTGTGACCAGTGCACCAGCGATTGCCCCGACCGGCGGAGTTCGGGCCCGCCGACACCCCCGCGGGGAGGCTTGACGCGGCGGTTCGAGCGGTAGTCTGGCACGCCGTGTACCTCAAGAGTCTGACGCTGAAGGGCTTCAAGTCCTTCGCATCGCCGACGACTCTGCGCTTCGAACCGGGCATCACCGTTGTCGTCGGGCCGAACGGCTCCGGTAAATCGAACGTGGTCGACGCCCTGGCCTGGGTGATGGGGGAGCAGGGCGCCAAGACGCTGCGCGGCGGGAAGATGGAGGACGTCATCTTCGCCGGCACCTCGTCGCGGGCCCCGCTGGGCCGCGCCGAGGTCACCGTGACCATCGACAACTCCGACAACGCGCTGCCCATCGACTACTCCGAGGTGTCCATCACCCGCCGCATGTTCCGCGACGGCGCCAGCGAGTACGAGATCAACGGCAGCGGCTGCCGGTTGATGGACGTCCAGGAGTTGCTGAGCGACTCCGGGATCGGCCGCGAGATGCACGTCATCGTAGGGCAGGGCAAGCTCGACGCGATCCTGCAGTCGCGGCCCGAGGATCGCCGCGCGTTCATCGAAGAAGCCGCCGGCGTGCTCAAGCACCGCAAGCGCAAGGAAAAGGCGCTGCGCAAACTCGACGCGATGTCGGCCAATCTGGCGCGGCTCACCGACCTGACCACCGAGTTGCGGCGCCAGCTCAAACCGCTGGGCCGCCAGGCCGAGGTGGCCCGTCGCGCCCAGACCATCCAGGCCGACCTGCGCGACGCCCGGTTGCGGCTGGCCGCCGACGACCTGGTCGGCCGGCAGACCCAGCGCGAGGCGATCCTGGAGGCCGAGGCCGCGATGCGCCGCGAGCACGACGAGGCCGCAGCGCGTCTCGCGGTGGCGTCCGACGAGCTGACCGCGCACGAGACCGCGCTGGCCGAGCTCTCGAGCCGCGCCGAGGCGGTCCAGCACACCTGGTTCGGGCTGTCCGCCCTGGCCGAACGCGTGGCCGCGACCGTGCGCATCGCCAGCGAGCGCGCCCAGCATCTCGATGTCGAGCCGGTCAGGACCGGCGACCCCGACCCGCCGTGGTGCTCGCAGAGCCAGG
>NZ_VMQU01000194.1 GCF_007714205.1 Mycobacterium helveticum
GGGCCGGCGCCGAACAACAGCCCGCCGGTTCCGCCGGCCCCGCCGGCCCCGCCGGTCCCGCCGGCCTGGCCGATGCCGCCGGTGATGCCGGCACCGCCTTGACCGCCGCTACCGCCGTTGCCGAACAGGAAGGCCGATCCGCCGGGACCACCGGCCTGTCCGGCCGCACCCGAGCCGCCATTTCCGCCATTTCCGAAAAGCCAGCCACCCGGCCCGCCGGCCTGCCCGGTCCCCGGCGCCCCGTTGGTGCCGTCGCCGAACAGTGGCCGCCCGAAGACCTGAAACTGCCCGGCAGTCTGGGCGGCACTCGTCAGGGCCTGCAGGGGATTGGCGCTGGCCGCCTCGGCGGTCGCATACGCCCCACTCGCGCCGCTCAGCGCCCGCACGAATTGGGCGTGAAACGTTGCCGCCTGAGCGCTGAGCGCCTGAAAGTGCTGGCCGTGGCCGGAGAACAGCGACGCTACCGCCGCCGACACCTCGTCCTCGGCCGCGGCCACCACCCCGGTCGTGGGGGCCGCCGCCACCGTGTGCGCAGCGGTCACCGCCGAGCCGATCTTGGACAATTCCGTCGCCGCCGAAGTCAGGAACTCTGGGGCCACCGCCAGATACGACATCGCCACCTCTAGTCAGGTCGTTGTCGTCACCACATTAGTGAGGTCGTCAGCACATCTGGGTGAATCGGATGAATGTGACAGGTACCGAGAAAAAAATTCGCGGGGTGGCTGCTGGAAAAAGAGCCGACGTCGCGGGCATCGCCGGTTGAGGCTTGACGGTATTCGTTCGCCGTGACGGGTTTGCTGGTAAGCGGCGGTGAGAAATGTGCTTGTGCGACCCGATCCGCCACCGACGTCAGTGCTGCGTTCGCGGCCGAGAAGGCAGCGCGCCGGCAAACGGCTACGCCAATGCGCTTCGGGCAGAGAAATTCCGCATCAACATATGAGCCCATTCAATCGCAGTCATCTCCTTCCGCAGCCGAGCCAATGTCCCGGCGCTGGCTGTGGACTGCTCGGTTGGCTGTACCCATCCCTCCGGCGGCGGGCCGCTCGAAACGGGTCGAAACCCGAGGTTTCACTCGCCGGCTTTGCGGGCACGCGGCGTTTTGACCCGGACGAGCCGCACCAGCAGGGGGAGGCGCCATGGCCACCGGACCCGAGCCGCCGGCACCGGACGATTTCGTCACCGCCGAGGCCGCCGAACTCGCCGAACGCAGGGCGGCCGCGGCCCGCGAACGCGCCGCGCACGCGGGACTGTCGGCCGCCGAGAGCTTCGAGGCGTCCGCGCGTGCGCACGAGCAGGTGGCGCGGGTGCAGGACCACACCGTCGACCAAGGCGCATCCCATTCGGCCGTACATCGGGAGTCGGCAACCCGTCATCGCGCCGCGGCCGCGGAGGACCGCGAGATCGGCACGCGCAAGCGGCAGGAATCCGAGGCCGACCTGTCTTCCCCGCCCGAACCCGCCGGGTTGGCGGGGTGCAGCGAAGACGACCCCGCCCGGCATGGCGGAGGCCCGGGGCCCGGGGCGCCGACTCGGTGAGCACCGGTCACCCCGCATGCCCGGCGTCGACGGTCGCGGTGACTCGACGCGGAATCCCCGGTCGCACAGGGCATCGTCGCGGGCCACGCAGGAGCTCCGCCAGTACTCAGCGAACAGGTGTTTAGTGAACGCGGCGGCCGGGAAGCCGGTCAGGAACCGTGGTTCAACCGACACGCGGCAACCCCGATCAGACCGCAGGAACAAAGATATGGGTTCGACGCTTCGCACCCTCGCCCGATGGAGCACGGCGCCCGCGAAAAGCGTGCAGACCGCCAGATCCTGGGTCAACGTGCCCCGCGGATTGGCGGCCCGGGCGACCACCCCGCTGCTGCCCGACGACTACCTCAAGATGCTCAATCCGCTGTGGTCGGCGCGCGAGTTGCGCGGCCTCATCGTCGACGTGCATCCGGAGACCGCCGATTCGGCGACCGTGACGATCAAACCGGGCTGGGGTTTCTCCGGGCGGTACACGCCGGGCCAGTACGTGGGCATCGGGTTGCGGATCGACGGCCGGTGGCACTGGCGGTCCTACTCGTTGACGTCGATCCCGCGGCGCGACAACAAGAACATCACCATCACCGTCAAGGCCACGCCGGAGGGCTTCCTGTCGAGCCACCTGGTCAACGGCGTCAAGCCGGGCACCATCGTGCGGCTCGCGGCGCCGAAGGGAGATTTCAGGCTGCCCGACCCGCCGCCGGTCAAGATCCTGTTCATCACCGCGGGCAGCGGCATCACGCCCGTCATGGCGATGCTGCGCACGCTGAAGTCCCGCCGCCAGCAGGCCGACATCGTGCACATCCACTCCGCGCCCGGCGCCGACGCGGTGATCTTTCATGACGAGTTGCGCGAACTCGAAAGTAGCCAAACCGATTACCGACTTCGCTTGCAGCTCACCGACGCTCAGGGCCATTTCGATTTCGGCAAGCTCGCCGACATAGTTCCCGACTGGCGGGAGCGCCCGGCGTGGGTGTGCGGCCCGGCGGCCCTGCTGGACACCGCCGAAGAAGTGTGGAAGATCGCGGGCCTGGGCGATCACCTCCACATGGAGCGGTTCACCATCGCCGCCACCGACAAGGGCGGCGAGGGCGGCACGGTCACCTTTTCGATTTCCGACAAGAGCATCGAAATCGACGGGGCCACATCGCTTTTGGAGGCTGGCGAAAAGGTCGGCATCCAGATGCCGTTCGGGTGCCGGATGGGGATCTGCCAGACCTGCGTCCTCCCGCTGGAGGCCGGGCACGTGCGCGACGTGAGGTCCGGCACCGAACACCGAGAGGGTGACCGCATCCAGACCTGCATCTCCACCGCATCGGGCAGCTGCACCATCAAGATCTGACGCACCACACAAGATTCGAGGGGTAACCGATGGCAATCACCGACCTCAAGGCATACGCCCATCTGACGACGGAGGACGTCGAGCAGCTCGCACGGGAGCTCGACGCGATCCGCGCCGACATCGAGGAATCTCGCGGCGAGCGCGACTCCCGCTACATCCGCCGATCCATCCAACTGCAGCGGGCGCTGGCCGCCGGCGGGCGAATCGTCTTGTTCGCCGGCCACCGCAAACTGGCGTGGGTCGCCGGGACCGCGATGCTGGCGGCGGCCAAGATCATCGAGAACATGGAGCTGGGGCACAACATCATCCACGGCCAGTGGGACTGGATGAACGACCCGGAAATCCATTCCACGGAGTGGGAGTGGGACACCACCTGCCCGAGCGTGCAGTGGAAGCACTCACACAACTACATCCACCACAAGTTCACCAACGTCGTCGGACTGGACGGCGACGTCGGATACGGCATCATGCGCGTCACCCGCGACGAGCCGTGGGAGCCGTGGATGCTGGGCAACCCGATCAACAACATCCTGTTGGGCACGCTCTTCCAGTACGGCGTCGCACTGCACCACATCGAGACGGCCAAGATCCGCAAGAAGGAGAAGACCTGGGCCGAGGCGCGCAACGACCTGCGCGTCATCAGCAAGAAGTTGCTCAAGCAGGTGGGCAAGGACTATTTGATCTTCCCCGCGCTGACCGGCCGCAACTGGAAACGCACCATGAAGGCCAACATGGTCGCCAACCTGATCCGCAACTACTGGGCCTACATGGTGATCTTCTGCGGCCACTTCCCCGACGGTGCCGAGAAATTCACCGTCGAGGAGTACGAGAACGAGACGCCGGGGGAGTGGTACCTGCGTCAGATGCTGGGGTCGGCGAACTTCAACGCCGGCCCGCTGATGGCGTTCATGAGCGGCAACCTGTGCTACCAGATCGAGCACCATCTCTTCCCCGACCTGCCCAGCAACCGGTACGCGGAGATCGCCGTGCGGGTGCGCGAGCTGTGCGACAAGTACGACCTGCCCTACACCACGGGGTCCCTCGGCCGCCAGTACTGGCAGTCGTTCTGGACGATCCTGAAGCTCGCCCTACCCGACACACTGCTCAGGGCCACGCCCGACGACGCCCGGGAAACCCGTTCCGAACTGAAGTTCCGTGTTCGCCAAGGGCTGCGAGAGAGCTTCGTGGATCCGGCGACGGGCACGCGGCGCGGGCTGCGCAGCGCGCTGCGCGAACTGCAGGGGCGCGCGGCCTGACCGGAGAGCCCGCGACCCGGCTTGACCTTTGGTAAGGCAATCCTTAGTTTTAAGTAACTTACCGAATCGGAGCGTGGTGTCTTGGCAGAGGTCGGCGCGGCGGGGAAGCACCGCTGATGGCGCGCGGGTTCCAGGGTGTGGTGTTGCGGGTCTTCGGCGCGCGCGACCACACGGCAACGGTGACCGAGACCGTGCGGATCGCGTCGCACTGCGTCCGGATACGCATGGTGTCGCCGACGCTGTTCGACGAGGTCGTGCCCGAACCCGCGGCGTGGCTGCGCTTCTGGTTCCCCGACCCGGGCGGGTCCGGCGCCGAGTTCCAGCGCGCCTACACGATCTCGGAGGCGGACGTGGCCGGCGGTCGCTTCGCGGTCGACGTCGTGTTGCACGACCCGGCCGGTCCGGCTTCGTCGTGGGCGCGCACGGTCGAGCCGGGCGCGACGATCGCGGTCATGTCGCTGATGGGCTCGTCACGGTTCGCGGCCCCCAGTGAGCGCCCCGCCGGCTATCTGCTGATCGGCGACTCGGCGTCGATTCCGGGCATCAACGGGATCATCGGGACGGTGCCCGACGACGTCCCGATCGAGACATACCTCGAGCAACACGACGATGAGGACCCGCTGATCCCGCTGGCGCGACATCCGCTCTCCCGGGTGCATTGGGTCGCCCGCCGCGATGCGAAGTCGCTGGCCGAGGCCCTCGAGGCGCGGGACTGGTCGGGCTGGTACGCGTGGGCGACGCCGGAGGCCACAACACTCAAACACGTGCGCAACCGGCTGCGCGACGAGTTCGGCTTCGCCAAGTCCGACATCCACGCCCAGGCCTACTGGAGCGCCGGACGCGCGATGGGCACCCGGCGCGGTGAAAGTGCCGTCGCGCCAGGAGAATCGGCGGTACCGCCGTCCGGCACGGCGCCCGCCTCGGCGACCCAGGGCGCTCGGCGCACCCAGGCCGTCGACCGGTTGTTGGCGCCGCTGCGGCGACGCTGACCGCGGCCGGGCGGGCCCGTTCACCGCAACACTTGCCGTATGCCTTACAGTTTGTCGGTCCGACAACGGCCGGCTTCCCGGAGGCATGCGCATGAGTGCGGTGGCGTCGATCCCGCGGTATCCCGGCGACGTGACACCCGAATGGCTGTCCGCCGCCCTCAGCGGGCGCCGCGGCCCGGTCGAGGTCGCCGACGTCGACGTGGTGGCCATCGGGACCGGGCAGACCGGCGCCACGTACCGCCTCAGCGCCCGGTATGCGACGGATCCCGGCGGCCTGCCGGACACGTTCGTCATCAAGTTGCCGGCCCGGGACGACACCGTGCGCGACCGGGTGACCGTCGGCTACCGCAGTGAATGTGCGTTCTATGCCGGGGTGGCTGCCCGGGTTCGGGTCCCGACGCCGCAGTGCTTCTATTGCGAGATCACCGAGGACGCAATGGATTACGCACTGTTGCTGGCCGACCAGGCGCCCGCAGTGCAGGGCGACCAGCTCGCCGGCTGCGGCGAGCGGGAGGCCCGGCTGGCGGTGGCGGCGCTGGCCGGCTTACACGGGCCCAGCTGGTGCGATCCGATGTGGCTGGACTTTCCGGGCATCGCGTTCGCGCGGCCCGACGAAGCCGGCGCGCACGGGCTGGGCGAGGTGGCGAAGATGAGCCTCGACATCACCCTGGCGAAACTCGGTGACCGTATGAGCCCCGAGGACCGCGAGACCTTCACCGCGACAATGTTTTTGGTGACGCCCTGGCTGCTCGCCGAATACGACCGGTTCGCCTTGCTGCACGGTGACTACCGACTGGACAACCTGCTGTTCGATCCCGAGTGCAGCCGGGTGAGCGTGGTGGACTGGCAGACGTTGGGGGTGGGACTACCCGCCAGGGACCTCGCCTACTTCACGGCCACCAGCCTGGATGCGCAACTGCGCTCGGCGATCGAGAACGACCTCGTCGACGAATACCACCGCGCGCTGCTGGAACACGGTGTCAGCGGCTACGACCGCGAAACATGCTGGCGCGACTACCGGCTCGGCGTGCCGCAGGCGCTGCTGATCTCGGCGCTGGGGTTTGCCTTCGCCGCCGCCACCGAGCGCGGCGACGACATGGTGCTGACGATGCTCACCCGCGGCTGCCGGGCGGTGCGGGACCTGGGAACGCTGGACCTGATCGGCTGACCGCCCTCAGACCCTGATTTTTCAGCCGGCTTGTGATGATCTTGTTTTCGGTGATCTGGTTGATGGTGGCTGCGCGCTGATGG
>NZ_VMQU01000195.1 GCF_007714205.1 Mycobacterium helveticum
CGCCACCCACGGCCATGCCGGCCCCGGCACCCACGCCCGGGGCCGCTCCCCCGCCACCGCCACCCGCGCCCACCGTGCACGCCTTCAGCTACCCCTACGTGGTCGGTCCGCCCGGCGGCGCGGCGGGCACCGGCTGAGCCAGGCCGGCCAGCCCTGCCAGCCCGGCGAACGCCGGGGTCGGCAGCGGCGCGATGCCCAGTCCCTCCACCACCTGCGTGAGCTGCTGCAGTTGCGGCGCGAACGTGTTGATGGCTTCGCCTTCCCAGTGCGGAAGTTCGCTGACGAGTAGGGGATCGGTTTCCAGGCGGGTGATCGCCGCGGCCGGGTTGGACGGGAACTCCGACAAGTCCTGCCCGATGGCGTTGGCCACCTCTTGGGCCCGGGTCGTCCACCAGCTCAACTGATTGGGTCGTGGCCCGCTGTCCTGGTTCGACGGAGAGCTGTTGGCGGCGGCCTTGTGTATTTCTGGTGCCGGGGCGGTCTGCGGTGTGGACGCCACCGCGGTGCCGGACACCGCTTGGTAGGTCGTCATGGTGGCGGCCGCCTGCACCCACATCCGCGTGTAGTCGGCCTCGTTGAGCGCGATCGGAATCGAGTTGACACCAAAGAAATTCGTCGCCGCCAGGACCGCGTGTACGGCGTGGTTGGCGGCCAGCTCGGCCAGGGAGGGCATGGCCGTCAGGGCGGCGGTGTAGGCGGTGGCCGCGGTCTCGTGCTGGGCGGCCGCCGCCGCGCTGTCGGCGCTGGCCTGCAGCAACCAGGCCAGGTACGGCACGTGCGCGGCCACGTAGGACTCCGCGCTGGGGCCCTGCCATGCGCCGGCCTGCACCGCCGCGAGCGCGCCGCTGAGTTCCTCGGCGGCCGAGGCGTATTCGGCGCTGAGCGAGTGCCACGCCACGGCTGCCGCGATCAACGACACCGGCCCCGGTCCGCCGCTCAACAGCGCCGAGTGCACCTCCGGCGGCGAGGCCATCCAGATCGGCGTGACCGTCACCAAGCCGATCCTGCCCCTACACCCGTAAACCCGCAATAGCGACTTCCATTGCGACATTGATCCGCATTTGCGGGAACGGCTCGGCACTGGATCGAGCGCCTGCGGATACCGGCGCGGGATCAGTCGTCGGGTTGGCGCACGAGGAATCCGGTCACGATCAGGGTGCGCGCGAGCTCCGTTTGCTGCGCCGCGGTGAGCCCGGGCAGGTCGCCGACCCGGAACGGCCCGGTGCTGTCGGCCAGGTACCGCAGGGCGGCTTCGTGGTCGGCGCCGACGCTGATCAGCAGCTGGGCGAACTGCAGGGCGACGCCGCCGGCGCCGGTCAGCACCCGCGAGTAGAGCGGTTGATGCCTCACCACCCGCGTGTGCCCGTCGATCCCGGCGGCGGTCGCGCCCTGTCCGAGCGGTGGGCACCGGCCGCGCCGGACGAGAAGGTCCTCCATCGCGCCGAGCCCTTCGGGGACGACGTCCGGGCCCGCGACGATGTCGCGCACGAGGGCACCCAGGCTCGCGCGCACGTCGGCGTGCAGATGCCGCGGCGGGAGCCGGTCGTGGATACGGTCGTCGCGGAAGCTGAGCATGTGCAGCGCATGGGTGATCAGCGTGAGCACGGTCGGCGCGTGGATTCCGACGGTCAAGTGCACGGAGGCCTCGGAGCGCGTCTGTGCCGCGTGGATCTGTCCGCGCGGCAGGTACAGCGTGTCCCCGGCGTCCATGCGCAGGCGGGTCGGCGGCGGCAGGTCGGCCGCGGCGACGACCTTGCGCTGCTGCATCTCGTGCGGTGACACCGGCGCGTCGCCGTAAAGATGCCAGACCTTGGACCCCTGGACCTGCAGGATCAACACGTCGTGGTGGTCGTAATGCGGGACGAATCCCCGCGATTCGGGCGGCGTGACGTAGCCGTTGACCTGTGTCGGGAAGTTCAGTTCCACCTCGATGGCGTGGGCCAGCGACCCGAGCGTGCGCACGTACCGTTCGAGGTTATCCACGACGATCGTGTAACCGGCGGCGTGGCCGTCACGGACGCCGGCGGGGTCCAGGCTGCCGTCGGGGCGCCGGTAGGTGGCGGGGTCCCTGTTCTGCTCGCCCTTGACCAGGCGGAGCACCGACGGCTCCGCCCGAAGGTGATCGAGGAGCCCGTCGACCACCGGGGGGCCGGGCAGCAGGCCGTCGAAGTAGCCCGGGCAGTCTCGCTTGACGTGGTAGCGCGTGGCTCCCCAGATGTCGTCGAGGAAGGTCTGCACCGGCAGCGGTGAGAGCAACCAGGCTAGCGACGATTCGACGATGACCCCTCCGCAAAACTCCGTGGTGACGTTCGGGTGGCTTTCGGGTGGATTTCTCAGCATTGCATACGTCGGTGACCGCGCGTCGGATGCCGACGGTCTTCGTTGCCGTTGAAGCCGAGTCGGCATCGAATCTGTGGTCGAAAGCCGACAGCCGGGCTGCGGTCGCAGCCCTCGTGCGCGTCAGTCGGGCGATGGGATCGAGTTGGCGGCGGATCTTCCACGCTCAGACAACGGCTTCCGATTCCCGGGGTTTTCGGTGGTATTCGTTTGCCCGGACTGTCCGAATCTGGCGAATACTGTGGTAGACCTGGGTAACAGAGCACTGCGGTCGACGGCGCGATAGCGGTGGTGCGCCGTCGGCACACGACGCTGTGACGCGAAAGGCATTGCTAAATATGGCATGCCCGGCTTGACGGCGTCCACGGCTGATGGAGGTGTCGAATGAGTTCTGATGACCGGCCACCCTCGCGTCGAGGTCGAGAAAAATACGGCAGCGTCGATTCCGCGCCCGGGCGTAGTGCCGGTCGCCCGCTGTTTGCCGAGCGTGCGGTGCGGGCATGCCTGGCATTGACCGCCGAGTTGGCGCCGACTGGATCCGTCTCTGCAAGAGGTGAGGCAAGGAACAGTGTGTTGGAATCAGCTGAGCCCGTGGATGGCTCCCGGCAGGTCGATGATTGCGACCGGGTCGCCATCTAACTCTGGGCAGCGCCGCCTTACCGGAAGACCCCCACGGTGCTCGTTCGGCGCCAAAGCCCGGTTTGTGGCTGAACACGCAACGTCGGAGCTGAAGATACGGTAGGCATAGGAAATAATGACCATAGACTTTGGAATGCTACCGCCGGAGATCAACTCCGCCCGTATGTATTCCGGGCCGGGTGGTTCCTCGTTGGTCACTTCTGCTTCCCGCTGGGCCGGCCTTGCGACTGAGTTGCGCTCTGCGGCGCGGTCGTTCGAATCGGTGATTGCCGGGCTCGCCGGTGGAGTGTGGTTGGGGCCCGCATCGTCGTCGATGGCGCGGGCGGGGGCTCCTTATGTGATGTGGCTCAACACGACCGCGGCGGTGGCCGATGAGACGGCTGTGCAAGCGGTGGCGGCCGCAACGGCCTATGACACGGCGTTCACCCTGACAGTGCCGCCGCCGCTCGTCGCAGCCAATCGTGCACAGCTGGCAGCTTTGATCGCGACGAATCTGTTGGGGCAGAACACGTCGGCGATCGCGGCCAACGAGGCGCTCTACAGTGAAATGTGGGCCCAAGATGCGGTCGCGATGTATGGCTATGCGGGTTCTTCGGCAGCGGCGTCGCGGTTGACTCCGTTCACCTCTCCGCCGCCCACCACCAGTCCCGGGGGGCTCGCCGGCCAGGCCGCCGCCGTTACTGCAGAGGGAAGCCACGCGTCGATGGTCATCTCAGCACTGCCGCAGGCACTGCAGTCGCTGGCTTCGCCGGCCGCGTCGACATCGTCGGCATCCGGCCTGACGTTGCCGGCCTTGGGATCGGCGCTGACAGCCCTGATCGGCTCGACGCCCGCCAAAGCGCTGCTCGAGTTTCCGTCGGTGACCAGTACCGCCGCGTCGTCGACGAGCGCGTCGGCGTCGTCGGCATCGGTCGGCGTCGGTACCCGAGGCCTGGCAGCGACGCAGGACCTCGCAACTTCGGAAACGGCCCGCGGGATCATCCGCGGGGGTGCGCTGGGGCCATCAACCGGACCGGGGCCTGCGCCGGCCGGGTCCATCGCGGCATATGCTCCCTCGCCGGTGACCGCGGGCCTGGGTCGCGCGCCCATGATCGGGTCGTTGTCGGTCCCGCAGGGCTGGGCCATCGCGGCGCCCGAAACCAGACTCGTTGCAACACAGCTGGTGTCGACCAGCCTGGGCGCGGCCCCGGCCGCCGCAGAATCCGGCGCTGCAAATCTGTTCAGCGAGATGGCCCTGGCGAGTATGACGGGTCGCGCGCTCGGTGGTGGCGTCGGTCCAGGCAGCCGGGAACGCCTGGCGGCCATCACCGCTCACGGTGACCAAGCAGATTCGCCGCAGACACCGGCCGGCGTTCCGGGGACCGGGATAGCAGCCGAGCTGCGTCAACTCGTCGAGTTGCGCGACGGCGGTCACCTCACTGAGCGGGAATTCGGCGAGCTCAAAGGTGCGCTGATCAAACGATTGTCGAGTTCCTAGAATCCCCGCGGGAAAGGGGTTCGCCGAATGTTGAAGTTCTCAGCCGCGTTTGCCGGACTCGCATTGGCCGCGACCTGCTTTTCGCCGTCCGCCTTCGCCGGCGAGTCGGAATACCTCGCCCGCCTGGATAAGGCGCAGGTCAGCCACATGTCGGCGCGGGACGCTCTGAGCTGGGGGTACCTCGTGTGTGACAAGTTGCGCGCAGGCGACTCGGTGCCCGAGGTATTGACGGTTCTCGAAGACGCTGGGGGCTTCAGACGTCGGCACGCCGGCGTCATCATCGGGGCGGCCGCCTATGAACTGTGCCCCGACCAGTACCAGAACGTGATGGATTGGGCACACGAGCAGACCCATTTGTAGTCCACGCAGGCTGGCGGGCCACGAAGGTCTCGGCGCCCCGAACCGCCAACGGCCCGCTCTCGCGGGCATCGCCACGGCTGCGCTGAAACGCCGGCCTTGAATCCGAGGTCAGGGCACCAGGTCGACTTTCAGCCCGATCAGCGTCCCGGCAACGCCGGTGCCGACAAGGCCCAGCACCCAGACGACCCGCCGACCGCCGACATGCCCGGCCAGCACCGCGCCGAGACCACCCAGAATCAGCGCGGAAGCCAGAACCGCAACCCATGACACGTCCGGAAGCAACGTGCCGATGACCAACGGCAGCGCGGCTCCGGCGAAACTCGCCAACCCCGCGACCGCTGCTGTGGCGGCTGATTCGCTGAACACCAGCCGCCCCAGGGCCGTTGCCGCAAGCCGACCAGACTTGGTGAACATCAACTGCTTCTCGGCGCGCATCAGTTCACTGCGGTTCTGGGTGTATTCGGCGACGAAGACCGTGAGCACCGACGATGTGAAGGCGACGATGCCGACCCGGATGCTGATGCCGAGGTTCAAGCCCCCGCCGCGCAGAACCGCAGCGGCTGCCAGGGTGAGCGCAGGTTTTCCTTTTTCAAATTTTCAACCGCATGCGCGACAATCACCGGGCTCTGGGTACGCGCTCGACGATCCGATCTCCGACCACGATCTCGTCGATGCTGTGCACTGCCGCACCGGCCTTCTCTATCGTCCGGATCAACTGTTTCGCGTCGATGGAGCCGCCTTCCACGGTGACTTGGAGTCCGACTGTCTCCAGATCGATTTCCGACACAGTGATGTTGCATGCCTCCACGCCGGTGACGCCGTCGATCGCGGCGGCCAACTCCACCAGATCGGGTCGAGCGATGGCCTTGTCGACGTCTAACTGCATGCGGCGAATGTTCATAGGCTCAGGTTCTCTGCGCCCGTTGATCTTTGATGGCTCAACGGGCTTATTCGGCTTCCGCGAGGAAGCGGTCGACTATTTCTGGCCCGTTCGAGTGCATGTCGATGGACAGCCGCATCAACCTGTCTTTGGCGTTTTTGGGGAGCAACTCGATGGAGCGAGTGGTGGCCGAGTCGTATTTGGCCGATTTGTACTGCCCCAGGATGCGGTCTTTTTGCTCCTGGGTGGCGTAGATGGGCATGACTTTCATCCCGGCGAAGGCCTCCTCTGCCAACGACGCCAGTCCGGCTTGTTCCAGTGCATTCAGGCGTTCGTC
Source organism: Mycobacterium helveticum (assembly GCF_007714205.1). Classification (GTDB taxonomy): domain Bacteria; phylum Actinomycetota; class Actinomycetes; order Mycobacteriales; family Mycobacteriaceae; genus Mycobacterium; species Mycobacterium helveticum. Next base: position 6,031 of record NZ_VMQU01000195.1, read on the forward strand.
GTTGATCCAGACGTTGATCTTCACGGTGGCGTCGGTGGTGCTCATGCGTCAAGTTCCTCCAGCGGTGTCAGGTTGAAGATGGGCAAGCGTTTCTTGAGGTATTCGTCGTTGACGAACGGCGAACCCTGTCCATATTTCGCGGCGGCTTCCATGACGACATCGAAAACCTCTGGGCGCATGACCATCCGCGTGGGCTTGACCTCGTCGGTCAGGATGCTTCTGATCAGACCCTGATTTTTCAGCCGGCTTGTGATGATCTTGTTTTCGGTGATCTGGTTGATGGTGGCTGCGCGCTG
>NZ_VMQU01000196.1 GCF_007714205.1 Mycobacterium helveticum
GGCCTGTTCGGCCCGGCGGGGCTGATCGGCAACGGGGGGACCGGCGGCGCCGGCGGGTCCACCGCATACGGCGGTGCCGGCGGCATCGGCGGCTGGTTGTTGGGCAGCAACGGCGCCATCGGCGCTCCGGGCGCCGACGCCCCGCAGAACGTCACCGTCCCCCTGACGATGTACAAAGTCGTCGAACCCATCGTCTACGCGTCGGTCAACGGCGGACCGAGTGTGCCTTTGCTCCTGGACACCGGCTCCACGGGGCTGGTGCTTCCGCTTCACTACGTCGGGATACAGCATCTGGGCATCCCCACCGGGTTCGGCACGAGCGGATACAGCGGGGGACTGGGGTATTTCTACCTCACGTTCCACGGGCCGGTGGATTTCGGCAACGGCGTCGTCACCCCCTCGACCGCGTACAACGTCCCCATCTTCTCCTGGCCGACGAGCTTGTCCGCATTCCCCACCTCGTTCGGCCAGTATTTCGAACCCAACGGGGTCGTCGGCGTCATGGGCGTCGGGCCCAACGCGATCGGCCCCGGCCCCAGCAGCCCGATCACGGCCCTGCCGGGGAGCCTCGGCCAGGGTGTGCTCATCAACGAGGTCTATGGGACGACGCCCTATCTCGACTTCGGCCCGGCTCCGACGGGGATGTCCGTGCTGGCCACGATCACCGGGGCGCCGATCAGCGATCTGTATGTGACGGTCGGCGGCCCGTACGCCAACCCGGCGCAGTATCCGACCTATCGGGCCGGCTCGATCATCGACACCGGCGGCGTGCAGGGAACCCTCCCGTCGTTCGTGAACGCCCAACCGGGGCAGGAGATTTACGTCTACGCACCGGGCAATCTCACGACGCCGCTCTACGCGTACCACTATTACAGCGACTACTACCCGATCACGGTGCCCGGCGACGATCTGATGAACACCGGGGCGCTGCCCTTCCTGCTGCGTCCGGTGTACCTGTCCAACGGCGGCAGCGGCTCGATGACTTTCTACGTATGACGCGGGGTGGGCCGGCCCCAAGACCGCGCCTAAAAGGCGGCGTAGAACGCAGCCGTTGCGATGGCCAAGACCCCGAGAACGGTGCGCAGGACGGCTTCGGGGAACACTGGTTGCAGTCGGGCGCCCACGTAGCCTCCGATGAGACCGCCGACGCCGGCGGAGATGCCGATGGCCCAGTCGGGTCCGATGTCATGTCCCGGATTGGTGACGGCCAGGATCGCGTAGGTGAACGCCCCGGCGATCGAGGTGACGAAGGTCGATGTCAGGGCGGCCGGCGCGACGGTCGGGATCGGCAGCCCGCGCCCGACCAGGATGGGGCTGAGCAGTGAGCCTCCGCCGATGCCGTAGATTCCGCCGACGACCCCGACCACCACGGCCAGCGCGGCGATCGATCGGTTTGACGGCTCACCCCGCGGCCGCCGCCGGGGCGGGCGCTGAGTTGGTCTGGGCAGGCACAGCCAAATTCCGAGGGGCAGCAGCAGCACCGCGACGACGAGGCGAAACAGCCGCGGCCCGGGGATGAGGAAGACCCGGATGACGGCCCCGCCGATGACGCCGGGCACGGTGCCGGCCAGCAGCAGCGCGGTCAGGGGGCTGCCCAGGGGCGCCCGGGCCCGATAACGGGCCAACGCTCCGGGAATGGCGACGATGTTGAACAGCAGATTCGTGGGGGTGACCGCGGGGTTGGGGACGTGCAGGACGCTCATCTGGAAGGGCAGCAGGAAGACCGCACCGGACACACCCACCGGCGCGGCGGTGACGGCGAGGGCCAGGCCCGCGGCGAAGCTGACGAGCGCGGATTGTGCGGGCGTCATTCCCGCACTATCCCCGAACCGGATGTGTGCGGGCAACTTCCGACGCCCGGTCCGGCCGCACAGGCCCGCACCGATCCAACGGTCGCGGTTTCCGCCGGGCGCCGCGTGAAATGGCTAACATTTCTCGGCCCGTGAAGGCCGCTGAGCTGCGCCGATGCCCTTCTCGGCCGGCACGGCGCTACTGACATGGGTCTAGTAGCTTGAATTCAAGATTTTTCCAGCCGCGCTGTCATAAAGTGCGAACACCGGCCGTCGTGATGGTTCCGATCGCTGTGGTCTCAGCGTGAGAAGCCCGTGACCGGTAACAGGTGGGGTGTTGTGGAGGGGAAGGACACCAGCGGGGATGAGTTTTCTGACGTCACCACCCGAGATCAACTCGCTGTTGATGTATTCCGGTGCGGGTTCGGGACCGATGCTGGCCGCGTCGGCGGCCTGGGACGGGTTGGCCAACGAGTTGAGTTCGGCGGCCCAGTCGTTCTCCTCGATCACCGCCGGTTTGGCCGGCCAGGCGTGGCAGGGGCCCTCGTCCGCGGCGATGATGGCGACCGCTGCCCGCTACACCAACGTGCTCAGCACCGCCTCCGCCCAGGCGCAGACGGCCGCCGCCTCCGCGCAGGCCGTGGCCGGTGAGTTCGAGGCGGCGCTCTCGGCCGTCGTGCATCCCGAACTGGTGAGCACCAACCGCAACCAGTTGGTGCAGTTGGTGATCTCCAACCTGTTCGGGCAGAACGCCCCGGCGATCGCGGCCACGGAGGCCGAGTACGAGGCGATGTGGGCCAAGGACGTGGCCGCGATGGTCGGCTACCACGGCGGCGTGTCCGCCGCCGCGGCGCAACTGCCGACCTGGCAGGCGGCGGTGCAGGGCGCGTCGGCCCAGCTGAACGGCGCGGTGGCCGCCAGCCCGGTCGGCTCGGCGCTGAGCTCGCTGACCTCGGCCGCCAACGGCGGCTCCGTCGGCGGGGCGCTCACCAGCGCCGAACAGGGCGTCAACGTGGCCGTCGGCCAGGTCCGGTCGGACATCATCGGGGCGATCAACACGCCGACCGAGATGCTGCTCGGGCGTCCGCTGATCGGCACGGGAGCGACCGGGGCGGCCGGCAGCGCAGCCAACAGCACCGCGAGCAGCGGCGCCGTGATCAACTCCAACGGCAGCGCAACCGTTCCGCTGACAATCGTCGGCGGCACCGAACCCATCGTGAACGCGTCCGTCGGCAGCGGCAGTGCTGTGCCGCTACTGGTCGACACCGGGTCGACGGGACTGGTGATTCCCTACCAGGACGTCGGGGGAATCTTCGGTTTGCTGAGCAACGGCCTGCCCACCGGCTTCGGCTTGGGTGGCTACAGCGGGGGATTGGACTACCTGTATGCCACCTACAACATGCCGGTGAATTTCGGTGGCGGAGTCGTCACCAACTCGACCCCCGTCGACGTCGAACTGTTCGCTTGGCCGACGACTCTGCAGGGCTTCCAGAACTACGGCTTCTCGTTCCAGAACTTCTTCGCCGGCGACGGCGCGCAGGGCATCCTGGGTGTGGGCCCAAACGCCGGGGGCCCCGGGCCCAGCATTCCGACCCAGCACTTCGCGAACTCGTCATGGGACCAGGGGCTGCTGATCAACGAAACAGGCTCGAATCCGTCGTTGAGCTTCGGAACACCGGCACAACTCGGGTTGACCAACCCCGTGGCGGCGCTTCAGGGTTCGCCGATCACGAACCTGCAGGTGAGCGTCAACGGGGCGAGCCCGGTGTCAGTTCCCTCGATCGTCGACTCCGGCGGTGTGCAAGGAACCTTCCCGACATCGGTTCTGGGGAATCCGCCGACCGGGTCGACGATCGAGATCTACAGCGGTTCGGGTACACCGCTGTACTCCTACACCTACGAGGGTGGGTCCAGCGCGTACTACCCGACGCCCATCTCCAGCGGCCTGATGAACACCGGGTATGCGCCCTTCTCGTTGTACCCGACCTACATCGATTACGGGGCCAACACCACCACCCTCTACTAGGCACACGGGTCGGCTGTTGCCGCTCGGTTTCACCCCGCGCGCAGGCCGGGTGCCCATCACGTCATGGGGTGGGTGACGCAGGACGCCGTCGCGATCGTTTCGGCGTTGCTCGCCGCATTCTGGGCGGCGGTGGGGATTTGCCAGGCTGGAACACCTGATGACGGCCGCAAGGACGGGGAGTCCGTCGCTGTCAGTAGTCCGCGAGGTCCTCGCTCCAGCGCACGCCGCGAGGTCCTGGTGGTCGCCACGATGACCCGCCCACTTGGCGCGTTCACAGATCGTTTCGTCGAACACGGTGGTCGCCGGGCACCAGCCGTCCTGGCGGGCCCGCGGGCCCGGCCCGCGGGGCCCACGCCTGCGCGGCTCGGGTAATCCGCGCCACCGAGCGTCACGCCAGGCCATCAGTGCGTCGCAATCGCGTTGATTTGTAACCGGATTCGCCCGATCAGCCCATCCTCGACATCCATGTGGAGCACCACGGGATCCAAAGTGACGGTGCCGTGCGCGTACTGCAACATCGCCGGCATTTCCCGGACGCGGTCGACGAAGTCGTCGATGAAGGTGCGGTAGGCGGCGACCGGGACGTCCAAGAGTTGCGCCATATCATCCAGCAGCGGCGCATATTCGCTGGAGACTGCGAAGCCGCGGCAGCGCTCCCACCATGCCCAGGAATCGGTCGTGATAGTCCATCAGCCGGTTGGCGGTGTGCACGATGCCCTCCGCGTCCGCGCTGCTCTCGTCGCCGGGCTCGCCGAACACCCCGACGAACGCCGGGGTGAGCATGAAGTCCTCGACATGCTTGATCAGCGCGATCATTTCGTCCATGCGGTCGAGGACGAACCGGCCCACCTCCGCGCCGCCGGCCGCACGCCCGCCGCTGGGAGCGGCGTAGCCGAGCTGATCGTCGCGCAGCCGTGACCGCAGTCTGTCGCGTCGTTGCACCAGCACGGACGCGAACGCCGCCCACCGCCAGCACGGCGGCTTCTCCGCCAGCAGGGTGTCCAGATCCGCCTGCGTGTGGACGATGGTCGCGGTCTTGGGGTAGTCGGCGGCCCTGTCCGGCTCCGCTCTGATGTCGGGTTCGGGGTCGACCCGCCTCATCATCTCGGCGCCTTCGACGCCGTAGACACCCCGGGCGTCGCCGCGCTGGGCCCAACGGTCTTGCTGGTCGGCGCGGCGCGCGAGTTCCTCGTTCGCCCACGGTGACGCCGCGCGGCGGTTGGCGCTCCTGGCCGCCCGGGCCCGAACGGCGTAATACAACCCGACGCAGGCCGTCAGGGCTACCAGCCACCAAAAGACCGTCATGCCACCCTCCCATCGACGACCGTTCGGATCATCCCGCAGACCGAACGGTACGTCGTGGCACCGACAAGATCTCGCATCGGCCGCCGACGTTGTCGTTGCTTCTCCACGACATGCGGCCGGCCCGCGAGCGGTGGGCAGATCACGCCGCGCTCACCAGCTTGAAAAGCCTTCAGCCGCAATCCCCTTCGAGGATCGGCCACATCGTCGTCTGCTGCGCGCGCCAAGAGTTGTACCGCCCGTTCCCGCGCTCGAGCCCCGCGGCGATCTGCTCGGGGGAACACCCAAGTTGTCGGCGCCGCAGACCTCCTGAGTCGGGTCCGGGCCGTCGTCCGCGCTTGCCGGACTTGCCAATACCACCACCGCCGGTGCCATGGCACTTACCACCATAAGCGCCGTCAACCGGCCCACAAGCTGTCCGTACCCCATACGCCGAACCGTACAACGCTGGAATGCGGGAAGACCCCATGCCGGCTGGAAATTTGCCGGAAACCGGCCGCCCGAACCGGTGCACCACACCCACGAAACGACACACCGACGACATCGCCACAGCCCGAACGGGAATCGGAACCGCGCGACGCGCCGCCAGTGCCGCGATCTTCCCGATACCTGTTCGCGGGCCGACGCGCCGCCGAAAAGTTGTCGGACCGTCCGTGCACACTACGAACGAGTAGGAGTACAGCCATGGATGAAGAGGACGACGACGTCGGCGCGACAGCCGTCGTGCCGCCGTCGACTCAGGCCGCACCGGAACTGGCGTGGTCGCTCGACGACGACGGCGAGGCCATGCCCGTCGAGCGCCATTCGTGGCGCCTGGCGTGGGCGCAGGCAGCGGTCTTCGTGGCGCTGGGCGCGGTGTGCGCGTTCGCGATCGGCGCTGTCGGGTGGGTGCTGGTCCGCGGGCACGACGACTGGCGGCAGGCGCCCCCGGTCGCCCACCGGCCCGGCGAGGTCACCCAGACCCCCGCCAGGAAGGCGCCCGCCGCGCTCGCCGCCCCGGCGACCGTCACAGTCGAGGTGACCCCGCCCAGTCTCTAATACACATCT
>NZ_VMQU01000197.1 GCF_007714205.1 Mycobacterium helveticum
TCAACTACGAGATCAGGGAAAACCGTCAGAAGCCAGAAGCGGCTTAAGAAACCCTCCACGATCTCGGGGGAAGCACATGCGCCACAAATCCGCCTGCTTCGGCGTCAAACCCAAACTCGCCCAACCATTCTCGTCCATCACGACCGAATATCGGGTCAACGCCACGCGAAAAACACCAGCCAGCTAGCCTAGCGGTGCTTTGTCGGCGCAGCAGACCTGGATCGCCGCGGCCTCGGCGCTGAGGCAAGGCGTTACAGCAGATTGACGTTACCGCTTTTCAGCGTGGGATATGTCAAATCGCCTCATCCGATTGTGCCGCTCAGTGGAACGTCTTTGTTGCCTGGCCACCACTTGCGGCGCATTATCACCAACATGACCCTGCACTGTAGGGACGGGGAGATCTCAGGATCGAGGGCAAGCTGGGATGAACATCCATGAGCCTGACGCGCTGGTGATCAGACGTCACCCGCATTGCTGTTATCACACCAACTGCGTGCGGGGACCGGAGTCGTCGTCCAGCTCGCGGTCGCAGACGGCCCCGAGAAAATCCACATGTAACGGTTAGAAGGATTGAGCACCATACAGTTTCGGCTGGCGGGCTTCGGCCTGGCCGGTGCATTGGTGAAAGGCGAAGACAATGGCAGCCAGCGGTAAGACAAACAAGCCTGCCGTGGACGCCCAGCGTCGAGAAGCACGGCACACCCCGGACCGTGAACTGTATCTTCGAATGTTCCGCACCATGGCGTTGCATCGCGCGGTTGAGGATCGGATGGTTAGCATGTATCGCCAAGGTGAGTTGCTCGGCTCGCTTTATACCGGGCACTGGCACGAGGCGATCGCGGTGGGCACGGCCGCGGCGTTGCGGGCCAGCGATTTTCTTGCACCGTTGCACCGAGATCTTGGAGCGCACCTATGGCGCGGCGTCGATCCGCGGGAGGTAATGGCTAGTTTCTTGGGTAAGGCCACTTCGCCGACCGGTGGTCGAGACGGCACCTTGCATTACGGGCGCCTCGACCTCAATATTTACAACCCGCCAAGCCACATCCCGGACAACTATCCCGTTGCCACCGGGGCAGCTTTCGCGTTCAAATACCGGCACAGCGACGGAGTAGCGCTGGCCTACTGCGGTGATGGCTCCACTGGACGCGGCGATTTCCATGAGGCGCTCAACATTGCTGCTGTGATGGACCTGCCGTGTGTGTTCGTCGTGGAAAACAATCAATATTCCTACTCGACGCCGCTGCGGTTGACGACGAAGTCGCCGGATTTCGCGATCAAGGCGAGCGCCTACGGTATGCCGGGGGAGCGGGTTGACGGGATCGACGTGGTCGCGGTGTACGAGGCGACCTTGCGCGCGGTTGCACGGGCGAGATCGGGACAAGGCCCCTCGCTTATCGAGGCGGTCACGATGCGTATGCACGGTCACGCCGAGCACGACCCCGCGGACTATGTGCCTAAAGAGCTGCGGGACGAGTGGGCGAAGCGAGATCCGTTGGAGGAGTTCGCCTTTAAGCTTCAGAAATTGAAATTCGCTAGCGACGATGAAATCGCCACCATCAAGGAGGAATCGCGGCAAATAGCGATCGACGCCCGAGCCAAGGCGCTCGCAGACCCCATGCCGGAGCCAATCGCCATGGAGGAAAGTGTCTATGCGGACTAGCAACGCTGCACCCGCTGCCCCGACTGCTGCGGAGGTCAGCTACCTCGATGCCGTCAGTCAGGGGTTGGCCGCCGCGATGGAAGCCGACGAGAACGTCTTTTTGATCGGCGAGGACGTCGGGCAATTCGGTGGTGCTTTCAAGGTGACCAAGGGCTTTTTGGAGAGATTCGGGTCGCGGCGCGTGGTCGACACCCCGATCGCCGAGTCCGGGTTCACCGGCCTAGCAGCCGGCGCGGCGCTGATGGGATTGCGCCCGGTCGTCGAATTCCAATTCGCCGACTTCATCTCCTGTGCGTTCGACCAGATCATCAATGTCGTGGCGCGGCACCACTTCCGCACCGGCGACCCGATGCCGATCACATTTCGCTGCCCGTTCGGGGCCCGGCTGCGCGCGGGCCCAACGCATTCACAGAGCATCGAATCCTATTTCGCTCATGTGCCGGGATTAAAGATCGTCGCACCGGCGACGGTGAGTGATGCCGCAGGCCTGTTGATCAGCGCAATCCGGGACAACAACCCGGTGCTCTACCTGGAGAGCAAGTATCTCTACCGCCGTATCAAGGCGCCGCTATCGCTGGATCCGGTGTCGATCGGCTCGGCGACGGTAGCGCGGGAAGGGACCAGCGTCACGCTCGTCACTTATTCGGTCGGAGTTCATCAGGGGTTGGAGGCTGCCGCCGAGTTGGCGAAGGAGGGAATCTCGGTCGAAGTCATCGACATCAGGACGCTGGTTCCCCTCGACGTGGAGACGATCGCGGCGTCAGTGCGCAAGACTGGTCGCGCCGTCGTCTTGCACGAGGCGGCCCGCCGGCTCGGCTACGGCGCCGAGATCGCGGCGGTCATCGCCGAGGAGTGTTTCTGGTTCCTCGATCATCCGGTCGTGCGGATCGCCGCAAAAAACACGCCGATCCCGACCAGTCCTCCTTTGGAGGACGCCGTCGTGCCGCAGACCGCCCAGGTCATCGAGACGCTGCGCAAGGTGGTCGCGACGTGAGCGGCGAAGACGATTACGACGTAGTGGTGGTCGGTGGTGGTCCCGGCGGATACGCGGCGGCGCTCTACGGCGCGTCGGCGGGTTTGCGCATCGCGCTCGTTGAGGGCGGCACGGTCGGCGGAACCTGCCTGAATCGCGGCTGTATTCCCGCCAAAGCGCTATTGCATACCGCCGAAGTGTACCGAACCGCCACGCGCGCGGCAGATTTCGGGGTCATCACCGACGGTACGTTCACGACCGACTGGGCGCGGGTGGCCAAGCGCACCACAGGGATCGTCGACAAGCTCGTCGGTGGGCTGACGGGGTTGATCAAAAAACGTAAAGTCGAATTGGTTACCGGCCACGCCCGGCTGACGGACTCCGGTGCGGTTTTGGTCGACGGCGCGCAGCTGCGCGGCCGGGCGGTGATACTTGCGACCGGCTCTGCGCCACGGACGATCCCGGGTTTCGAATTCGAAGACGAGCGGATTGTCAGCTCTGATCACAGCACCCGGAGTTCTAGCCTGCCGGATCGGGTTGCGGTGATCGGGGGTGGCGTGATCGGCTCGGAGTTCGCGTCGATGTTCACCGATATCGGGGTTCAGACCACGCTGCTGGAGGCGTTGCCGGGCGGTGTCTTGCCGACCGGACCGGAACCGGAGCTCGCCCAAACGTTGCGCCGGGCACTCCTTGGGCGTGGCACCACCATTCACGCCGGGGTGAAAGTTAATCCACCCGAAAAGTCTAGCAGTGGAATCGTTCTCGGCTTCCAAGGCAACGGCGAATCGGTAAAAATCGAAGTCGACCAGGTCCTGGTGGCGGTCGGGCGCGGTCCTCGCAGCGAGGACATGGGCCTGGCCGATGCGGGAGTCCGGGTCACCGACAAAGGATTCATCGACGTCGATACCGCGACGATGGCGACCAGCCGGCCCGGGGTTTACGCGGTCGGCGACGTCGTCGATACGTGTGGACTTGCCCACATCGCCTACGCCGAGGCGATCGTGGCGATCAAAGCTATCCTTGGCGAGCGACCTTTACCGATTGACTACGCGCGCATTCCGTGGGTGGTCTACACCCATCCCGAGGTTGCCTGGGCGGGCTACACCGAAGCCGGCGCCAAGGCCGCGGGCTATGACGTGGTGGTACACAAGCACAAATTCGCCGGTAACGGGCGGGCCATGATTATCGGCGACACTGACGGGATGGTGAAGGTCGTCGCCCAGCGAGACGGACCGATCCTGGGAGTGCACATCGTCGGGCCGTGGGCGAGTGAACTGCTTGCCGAAAGCTATCTGGCGGTCAATTGGCAGGCGCTGCCCGAAGAAGTCGGCGCATTCATCCATCCGCACCCCAGCCTGTCGGAGGCCGTGGGAGAAACAATGCTCGCCTTGACTGGGCGTTCGCTGCATGGCTGAAACGGAGCGAAGATGGCAGACGATATGTACGTGGTGAGGATGCCGAAACTCGGTGAAACGGTCACGGAAGGTACCGTTTCCCGCTGGTTGAAATCGGTCGGTGACCACGTGGCATTCGACGATCCGCTGCTTGAGGTCTCCACCGACAAAGTGGACTCGGAGCTGCCCAGCCCCTATGACGGTGTGTTGCTGGAAGTGTTTGTCGCAGAAGGGGAAACCGTTGCGGTCGGCACCGAACTCGCACGGATCGGACCGGCGGAAGTTGCCCCCACCAACGCGCCGTCTGGCACGCCCGTCGAGGTCCCTGCGACACCGGCCGCGGCGGTCACCACACTCACCAAGGCCCCCGCAGCACACCGGCCTATGGGCAACGGCAGTGGTCGGTTGCTGTCCCCGGTCGTGCGTCGCCTCGCCGCGGAAAACAGCCTCGACCTGTCCACCGTTTCGGGGTCGGGCGCGGGCGGGCGGATCAGGCGCGAAGATGTCTTGGCGGCGATTGCTGGCCAGGCCGCGTCACCGACACCGCCGGTAGTGCCCGTCGCTCCGGTCGCCGTTCCGGTGCATGGTGACCGCGAGGAGGTCGTGGCGCTCTCGCGGATACGGCTTGTCACCGCCGAACGGATGCTGCAGTCGCGGCAAACCTCTCCGCACGTGTGGACCTCCGTGGAAGTCGACTTAGAGCGCATCGAACATGCTCGGCGCCGGCATAAGGAGCAGTTCAAAAAACACGAGGGCGCATCGCTGACGTACCTGGCCTTCATCGCCCGGGCGACGATCGACGCGTTGCGGGCCTTCCCGGCGGTTAATTCGTCGCTGGACCTGGCCAGCAAGACCATGACGCTGCACCGCTACGTGAATCTTGCGATCGCCGTCGATCTCGATGAGCAAGGGTTGATGGCGCCGGTGATCAAGCACGCGGACACGTTGAATCTGCGTGGCATGGCGCGCGGTATCAAAGCGGTCGCAGATGCCGCGAAGCAGAAGACAATCACGCCCGACGACTTGACCGGTTCAACGTTCACGATCACCAACCCTGGGCCGCTGGGCAGCTACGCCTCGGCGGCGATCATCAACCAGCCCAACGTGGCGATCATGACCACCGACGGTGTCTCACGACGACCCACTGTTGTCGGCGACGCAATCGCCATCCACCACATGTGCATCCTCGGGCTGTCCTACGACCACCGGGCATTCGACGGTGTGACGGCCGCAAGGTTCCTCAAGTACATCCGCGACGCACTCCAAGAGCGAGATTGGGACGCTGAACTCGCCTGACTAGTGATGCTTTTGCGTTTTGATCTGGTGGAGGGTGTTGTATGACAGCACGACGGTTACAGCCGCAACAGCGACGTGAACAGCTGCTCGATACCGGGGCAGCGATGTTCGCAGAAAAGCCGTATAAAGATGTCTTTGTCGAGGAAATCGCCACGCGCGCGGGCGTGTCGAGAGCGTTGATGTATCACTATTTTCCGAGCAAGCGAGATTTATACGTGGCGATATTCAAGCGCGCTAGTCATCGGTTACTGTCGCGCGCTAATCCGGATCCGCGGCTGCCACTCGCGGAACAGCTTGCCGACGGAATCGAGGCTCATATCCAATATTTTGCCGATCACCCCTTTGAAGCAGTTGCTATCAACCGCGGCGCATTTTCGGACGATCCGGCGATCCAAGTGATCATCACCGAGGAACTGAATGTCATCGGCCAACGCCTGATTGACAAACTGGTCGCCGGAGGACGTCGCCGCGATGTCACTGAGATTGCTGTAGAGGGATGGTTAGCTTTCGTTCGCTCGGCATGCGTGAAATGGGTTCAGTCGCAGAAAATCACGCGAGCCGACCTCGCCGAAATGTGTCTACGGGCATTCGACTGTGCTCTTGGCTACGTCGCGCCCGCGCCCACAGCCGAAGATGTTTACCAACAGACGCCTGAGCCGTCGAGCTTCTGGCAGTGTCGCCGAGGCGTGTCTGACGTTTTAGTGAGGCTTTGACCGGCCACCACCCTCAAAACAGGCACGTCGCAGTCTTGTAGGTCGTTCTTCTGGCATATTAGCGAAGCTTACTAAGGCGATCGTAAGTAAGTCGAGTCACGCCGCGATGTAGGCCAAATTCGGGTCACGGAAAAATCCCTGGA
>NZ_VMQU01000198.1 GCF_007714205.1 Mycobacterium helveticum
ACTGGTCCCGCCGCCGCGCTCATCCGACTCCCGAGCCAATCCTGGGACCCACCCAGCGCCGACACGCTTATTTGAGGCCTAGGTAACGTCAGGGCATGAACGCCGTGAGCAGCAGCCCCCAGACCGTCGAGTTTTCCGGTGTCGGCGGAATCAGCCTGGTCGCCGACGAATGGAACCGCGGCGCCGCTGCGTCCGGCCACCCGACCATCCTCATGCTGCACGGGGGCGGCCAGAACCGGTTCTCCTGGAAGAACACTGGCCAGGTGCTTGCCGACGACGGATTCCACGTCGTCGCGCTCGACGCCCGCGGCCACGGTGACAGCGACCGCGCTCCCGGGGCCGACTACGCGGTCGAGACGCTGACCGCCGACGTCGTGCACGTCCTGGATGCGATCGGCAGGCCGGTGACGATCATCGGGGCCAGCATGGGCGGTTTGACCGGAATCCTCGCGGCCCACCGGGCCGGCCCCGACCGGGTCACCCGACTGGTCCTCGTCGACGTGGTCCCCCGGTTCGAGAAGGACGGCAGCGCCCGCATCCGCGACTTCATGATGGGCAACCTCGAGGGGTTCGACACGCTGGAGCAGGCCGCCGACGCCGTCGCCGACTACTTGCCTTACCGGACCAAGCCGCGCAACCCGGAGGGTCTGAAGAAGAACCTGCGCCTGCGCGACGGTCGCTGGTACTGGCACTGGGATCCCGCGTTCATGACCAAGCCCGGCGACGACCCCGAGCTGCGCACCGAGAACTTCGAACACGCCGCGACGAGCCTGACGATTCCGGTTCTGTTGATCCGCGGGAAACTGTCCGATGTCGTGAGTCCCGAAGGGGTGCAGCACTTCCTGTCGACGGTGCCGCAGGCGGAATTCATCGAGCTGTCCAACGCCGGGCATACCGCCGCCGGAGACGACAACGACGCGTTCAGCGAAGCCGTGGTGACGTTCGTCCGGCGGCGACCGCTCAGTTAACGGGTTTTTCCGCGTGCCCGCCGAATTGTTTGCGCATCGCCGACAGCGCCTTGTTGGCGAAGTCGTCGAGCTGACGTGAGGCGAAGCGGGACTGCAGCGCGGTGGTGAGCACCGGGGTCGGAACGCCTTCGTCGATCGCCGCGATGGAGGTCCACCGGCCCTCCCCCGAGTCGGAGACGCGCCCGGAGAACTCGTCGAGGTCCGGCGACTCGTGCAGCGCGATCGCGGTCAGGTCCAGCAACCAGGACCCGATGACGCTGCCGCGGCGCCACACCTCCGCGACCTCCGAGATGTCCAAGTCATATTGGTAGAACTCGGGATTGGACAGCGGCGCGGTTTCGGCGTCAGCCTCCTGCACGTGCCTGCCGACGTCGGCGTTGCGCAGCACGTTGAGCCCCTCGGCGAGCGAGGCCATCATTCCGTACTCGATGCCGTTGTGCACCATCTTGACGAAGTGGCCCGCACCGGACGGCCCGCAATGCAGGTAACCCTTCTCCGATCGCGCAACCTCGCCCTCACGCCCCGGTGTGCGTTCCGCCGCGTCCACCCCCGGGGCGACGGTGGCGAAGATCGGCTCGGCGTGGTCGAACGCGTCCGGGTCGCCGCCGATCATCAGGCAGTAGCCGCGCTCACGACCCCACACCCCGCCGCTGGTCCCGCAGTCGAGCAGCCGAATGCCGCGCTCGGACAGGGTTTTCGCGTGGCGGATGTCGTCGCGGTAGTAGGAATTGCCGCCGTCGATCACGATGTCACCCGAGTCCAGCGTGGTGGCCAACTCCTCGATCACCCCCGTGGTGATCGTTCCGGCCGGCACCATCACCCAGACCACGCGCGGGGCGGAGAGCTTCTCGGCGAGCTCTCCGAGCGAGGACACCCCCGTTGTGTTGTCCTCACCGGCCATGGCCGTGACGGCATCGGCGTTGTGGTCGTAGACCACGCACTCGTGGCCGTCGGCGACGAGGCGGCGCACGATGTTGGCGCCCATGCGGCCCAGTCCGATCATCCCCAGCTGCATTGCTGCTGTCTCCTTACTGTGCCGCGTTCGCGCCGCGAGGCAGCCACGGCGATTGCCAATTACGGTGACCGCGAAGCAGCGTGTGTGCGGCCTCGGGCCCCCAGGAACCCTGGTCGTAGGGGTGGATCCGGCCCGGCTTGTCGAGCAGCGGCTGCACGATGCGCCACGTTTCTTCGATCGCGTCTTCCCGGGCGAAAAGCTCGCGGTTGCCGGTCAACCCGGCATACAGCAGACGCTCGTAGGGGCGCACGGCCTCACCGAGGTCCACGGCGAACGACGAGTCCAGGTGGACGTCGTGCCACGAGCTGCCGACCTGTGCGGACAGCTGCAGCCGCAGCCCCGGGTCGGGGTCGATACGCAGCACGATCTGGTTGGGAGCCGGCGGCCGGCGGTTGGGCAGGAAGGAGTAACCGGGCACGTGATGCAAGAACATCCGCACCTCGGTGACCCTTTCCGGCAGCGCCTTGCCGGCACGCAAGAAGATGGGCACCCCGGCCCAGCGCCAGTTGTCGATCTCGGTGCGCAGCGCGATATAGGTCTCGGTGCGTGAATTCTTGGCCACTCCGGGCACGTCGGTGTAACCCCGGTACTGGCCCCGCACGCAAAGCTGCGGGTCCAGGGCCGGCATGGCGCGAAACACCTCCGCCTTCTTGTCGTTGAGGTCGTCGGCGGAGGGCCCGACCGGGGGCCCCATGGCGACCAGCGCGAGCACCTGCAGCAGATGGTTTTGGACGACGTCGCGCAGCGCGCCCACCGCGTCGTAGAACTTGCCGCGGTCCGCGACGCCGAAGTCCTCGGCCATGGTGACGTGGATCTCCGAGATGCTCTCGCGGTCCCACAGCTTGGCCAGACTCTTGTTGGCAAAGCGCAGGTACTGCAGCTCGTCGACG
Source organism: Mycobacterium helveticum (assembly GCF_007714205.1). Classification (GTDB taxonomy): domain Bacteria; phylum Actinomycetota; class Actinomycetes; order Mycobacteriales; family Mycobacteriaceae; genus Mycobacterium; species Mycobacterium helveticum. The sequence continues at coordinate 2,874 of NZ_VMQU01000198.1, forward strand.
GGTTGCTTGCCCAGGAAGTGGTCGACCCGCAGGATCTGGTCCTCGTCGAGCACCGCGCGCAGCCGGGCGTTGAGGTCGCGCGCGGAGGCCAGATCGTGACCGAACGGCTTCTCCACGGCGACGCGGGCGTTCTCCAGCAGGTTCGCCTTGGCCAGGTTCTCGACGATCGGCGCGAACAACGCCGGCGGCATCTCCAGGTAGAAGAGCGGACGGCGGTCCGCGCCGATCTGATCGGCCAGCCGCGTGTAGAGCTTCCCGTCGACGACGTCGCCGTGCAGGTAGGAGAACCGGCCCGCCAGTCGGTCGAACACCCCCGCGTCGAACTCCTCGCCGGACGACTTGATGGCGTCCCGCGCCCGCTCGACCAACTGGTCCACCGAGATGTCGTCGCTGGCCACACCGATGATCGGGCAGTCGAGCAGGTTTCGGCGCTCGATCCGGTACAACGCCCGAAACGTCATCTTGCGGGCCAGATCCCCGGTGATTCCGAAAATGACGAGCAGGTCTGAGGAGATATTGTCGCCGTCGGCCAAGCCGCACCTCCCGAAAGTCACCTGATCGGCTTACTTGAGAAGCATTACCCACGACGGCCGGAATCAACACTAGACACTATGCCGGGACCCGACAAGCCGACGGCGTGCCGGTTTTTGGCAGGATGCTGACGTGGCTAACCTGCTGCACATCGCCGTCTACGTGCTGGCCGGATTTGCCCTGACCGAAGCCGTCGCACTGGTCGTCCTGGCACGGCTGCTGGCCCGAAGTCGCCGGGAGAGCGCGGAACTGCGGGACCGCACCGACACGCGCGGTTGGCTGCTGTCGAGCGGGCGCGAGGCCGTCAAGACCGTGTGGCAAACCGCCAGCCTGATCAGCAAAGAGGGCTTCGGCGGCGCGCTACGCAGCTCGATCGAGGACCTCGCCGACTGGGCCGAGGTCGAGCGGCCCGACCTGGCGCGCATCACCCCCGACGGCCGGGTGGTGATCTTGTTCTCCGACATCGAAGAGTCCACCGCGCTCAACGAGCGGATCGGCGACCGCGCCTGGGTCAAGCTGATCAGCTCGCACGACAAACTCGTCTCGGGACTCGTGCGGCGGCACTCCGGACATGTGGTCAAGAGCCAGGGCGACGGGTTCATGATCGCCTTCTCCCGCGCCGAACAGGCGGTACGGTGCGGAGTGGACGTTCAGCGCTCGTTATGCGAAGAAGCAAAACGCAAGCGCGGCAATGAAATTCGCGTCCGGATCGGCATCCACATGGGGCGCTCGGTGCGCCGCGGCGACGACCTGTTCGGGCGCAACGTCGCGATGGCGGCGCGGGTGGCGGCCCAAGCCGTCGGCGGCCAGATCCTGGTCAGCGAACCGGTGCGCGACGCCGTCGACGGCCGCCTCGACGCTGCGGGCATCGGGTTCGACGACGGCCGCGATGTCGAGCTGAAGGGCTTTTCGGGCACCTACCGCTTGTTCGCCGTCGAGACCGAAGCCTCGGATTCGGCCAACCTCTGATGCAGGCGGGCCCGCACCTCGTCGGCGGTGTAGGCGCGGCGCCTGCGTTGATCGCGAACGACCAGCGCTCCCCCGGCGACCACACCGGCGACGCCGGCCAACCCGACCCACTTCCAGACGTTGCGCATGGCGACAGGTTATCGCCGGTTATGGTTGGCGTGATCGCTCTTCGACCACCACACACGGCAACGGCAGCACCGCCTCGAGGCCCCATGGACACGCTACGCGAGAAGACCGCCGTCATCGGAACACATCGCCCCGCAATCTGCCTGCGACGCAAGGACATCGGCGGCCCATCGAGCCAACCGCCGACTCGACCATGCTGACCCTGGACCGGGCACTCCACGAAACCCGGACCGGTGACATCTGGTTGTTCCGAGGCGGTTCACGGCCCGACCGGGCGATCCAGACCCTGACCAACAGTCCGGTCAACCACGTCGGGATGACCGTCGCCATCGACGACCTGCCGCCGCTGATCTGGCATGCCGAACTGGGCGACAAGTTGGTCGACATGTGGACCGGCACCAACCACCGTGGTGTTCAGCTCAACGACCTGAGACAGGCCGTCGAGCAGTGGACGCGGCATTACCACCAACGCTGTTGGCTGCGGCAGCTGACGCCCTACGCCAGCCGCGAGCAGGAGAACAGACTGCTGCGCGTCATCGCGCGGCTGGACGGCACGGCGTTTCCGACGACGGCCCGGCTGACCGGTCGGTGGCTGCGCGGGCGACTCCCGACCGCCCACGACTGGGTACGGGGAATCCCCTTGGCGGACCGCAGAGTCCGGGAGTCGACGCAACGCCACAAAGCCCGGCGGCGCCTCGGCCTTCAGACGGCCTACTGCGCGGAGACGGTGGCGATCACCTACGAGGAAATGGGTCTGCTCGTCACGGACAAGAACGCGAACTGGTTTGATCCGGGCTCATTTTGGAGCGGCGACACCCTGCGGTTGGCGGCCGGCTACCGGCTGGGCGAGGAGATCGGGGTCACCCTCGACCAACCCGCCACCACCGACCGCTGATAGACGGTGACGCGGGTCGGTCGACCGTCATCTCCCCCATCTCCGACCACCCCGTCGCGTCGATCGTCTGGCTGACGATGTTGGGCGTGGACTTCAGCGCCTGCGGCAGTTCTTGCATCGCTTTCCTGAAATGGTCGCTGTTGACATCGACGCCGCTCGCATCGCCGTCGCGGAACGCCTCGACCAGGACATACTCGTGCGGGTTCTCCAGGCTGCGAGACTACTCGAACCACAGGTTGCCCGGCTCGGCGCGCGTGGCGGCGGTGAACCCGGCAACCAGGCCCGGCCAGCGATCGGTCGACTCGGGCCTGGTCTCGAACGTGACGACGATAAAGATCACTGCCCGCCCCGCTGTGCTCGATGATTCTGCGTTCGAAGGTCCGACAGCCCGCTCGAGTTCCCCGGGCAGCGCCAGCATATACGGCTTCACGGCCGCACCGTGACTGACCTGCCGAATGAATCCAGAACTCGGGCGCGTCCACGGTAGCAAATTTACTTCGAAGATTTACCAAAGTGTAAGCATATCGCCGCGGAGACGTTACTTTTCCGCTGGCCAATCTGATCCGTGGGCAGATTTGTCGATTCCGGCGACAGCAATAACCGCGATTCATCCTATTCACGTATTCAAAATTCAGGAACCGGCCGGCGGCAATTCCCCGGGCGGCGGAGCCGGCATGTCGGGAGCCGTGTCGTCGACCAGAACCGCCGGCACATCCGGCGGCGGGGCCGGGTCACCGGGGGGCGG
>NZ_VMQU01000199.1 GCF_007714205.1 Mycobacterium helveticum
CGCCGGCTGCGAGGCGGCCTGGCGATTCTTCGGAGGTGTCTTCAAGGTGCTGATCCCAGACAACATGACACCGATTGTGCCCAAGGCGGATTCGACCGATCCACAGTTCAGTGTGGGTTGGACGGAGTACTCGCAAGCCCGCGGGTTTTTCACCGATCCGGCCAGGGTGGCCCACCCGTGCGACAAACCCCGTGTCGAGCGAATGGTGCAGTACGTGCGGGGCAACTTCTTCGCTGGCGAAGACTTCACCGACCTGTCCGACGCCCAAGCCCGAGCGCAAGCGTGGTGTGCCGACAAGGCCGGGCAGCGCATCCACGGCACCACCTGTCAACGCCCGGCGGTGGTGTTCGCCGAGGATGAGGCCGCACTGCTGCTGCCCGCCCCAGCAGCGGTCTACCAGGTGCCGATCTACGCTGAAGCCAAGGTGCACCGCGACTACCACCTGTTGACTGAACTACCCAAGACGTTTCGGCATGTCAGCGCCGTGCGCGGTGGAGAGCGGTTCTACTGTCGGTGCCGTGTTCGACGATCTGGAGGACGTGCGGGATCTGTAGGTGTTGGAGCTTCCGGCGGTGGGGTCGCTGGTGGCGACGGGCTCGAAGTGGGAGCCGTATCGTCTGGTTGACCCCGCGGAACGACCGGTGGTGGCGGCGGCGGCGTTCTTCGGTGACCTGCTGGCAGCCGGGCGCAGCGAAGCCACGGTCCGCTCTTACGGGATGGACCTGTTGCGGTGGTTCCGGTTCCTGTGGGCGGTCGAAGTTTTGTGGGACCGCGCGACCCGGTCAGAGGCCCGCGATTTCTGCCGGTGGCTTGCGATCTCGAATGGAATGAAAGGCCCTGGTCGAGCGGGGCCGTATTCGGTGTCGGTACGGGTCCACAGCGAAACGGTGCTGCGCTGCTTTTACGATTTCCACCGCGACGTTGGCACGGGCCCGATGGTGAATCCGTTTCCGTTAGATGGGTCGCGGCGTGGTGGCCGGGCGCATGCGCATCACAACCCAATGGAGCCCTATCGCAACGAGCGGGCAGGGCTGTATCGGCCTCGGGTGGTTAAACGGATCCCACGCAATATCCCGGACGCGGAGTTCAACGAAATTTTCGCGCGGCTGCCCTCGCATCGTGACCGGGCGTTGGTGGCGTTCTATGTGTCCACCGGGGCAAGGGCTTCGGAGCTGTTGAACGTGACACAGGGTGGTGTCGATCCTGGGCGGCAGGATAACAGTGGTGCGCAAAGGCTCTCGTGCAGAGCAGGAACTGCCGGCGTCATCGGACGCGTTCGTGTGGCTGCGCCTGTACCAGGTGGAGATGCAGGGGCTGATCCCGAGCGGGCGAACCAAACAGTTGTGGTGGACACGTCGAAAGCCATTTCGGCCGTTGACCTATCATGCGGCACACCGCATGTTCGAGCGAGTGAACGCCGACGCAGGCACGGGTGCCACGCTGCATGCGCTTCGGCACTCGGCGGCCTACCGGATGGCCCAGGATCCGGCGATGCCGCTCACCGACGTGCAGTACGTCCTTGGGCACGCGCAACTGACGACCACGCAGATTTACCTGACCCCACGCAAGGAGGATGTCATCGAACGCGTGCTGGCCCACCACGCCGAACAGACCCGAAAGGCCGCCGAGCACCCCACGCCGCCCCCGGCAGTGGGTTATCGGCCCGAAACGCTGGACGTGCTGTTCGCCAGGAAGCGCCCATGACCATTGTTGAGACCACCCATGCGCCCGGGACCGAGATCCTCACGGCGACCAGTGCACTCGAACATGCTCCCAGGCAACAGGATTGGAGAACTCGTTACCCCGCCCGCGTGGTGGGAGCGGATTGGCCGGCCACCTGCTGCGGCCGTGCCGGGGTGGATCGAGTCGTAGCCGCCGCGACGGTCACGTTGCCGTCGCAGCAGGTGCGTGAAGCCCGCTGCCGGCGGGTGCCGCTGCTGTTGGACTGGCTGGCTGATCAACCCGGCGACACCTGGCAGCAGCGGTGGCTGGCCAGCGGCGCTGATGCGGCCCGCGCGCACTGGGCGCAGCATCCCGAGCAATGGCTGCGCCACCAGGGAAAGTACTCGAAGGCCCGGCTACCGTTGATGACCAGCTCATTGCTGCTGGTGGTCGGCGCCGACGTAGTGCGACCGTCGCTGGCATGGCTGTTGACTGGCGGTAAGAAACGCAAGCTGGTCCGCAACATGGTCTATGGCCGTGATGGGGCGGGTTTTGATCGGCTGCGTCAATTGTGTGAGCAGGACCCTGCGATCACCGATGCGACGCTGGGAGACGTCATGTTTCGCTGCGCGGTGATCATCGCCGCCAAGGGCGGGATACTTGCCGATGTCACAGTCGGCGACGTGCTGGAGATCCTCGACACCGAATCCGCGGTGCGCGGTCGCACGGATTCGGCGTCGGCGACGTTTCGGATGCTGCGGGAAGCGGGCATACTCGGCGCAGATACACCCACGCTGCAGCAGATCCGCAGCCTGGGCCAACGCTCACCCGCCCAGCTCGTTGACCGCTATCCGATCGCCTGCCAGCCGATCCGGGACTTACTCATCGCCTACCTGGCCGAACGACAACCGGCGATCGACTACACCACCCTGGTCAGCCTGGCGGTATCACCTGGTGCGCTGCTTCTGGCTCGACATCGAGCAGCATCATCTCGGCATCGACTCGCTGCGGCTGCCACGGGAGGTCGCGGGCGCGTGGAAGCGGCGGCTACGCACCAAAACCACCACCGTCATCCGTGACGACAAGCTGGTCGAGGTCGAATCCTAGCGCCTGGCGTATCTGGACACACTGGCCACGGTTCGAGCGTTCTACCTCGACCTGGCCGAATGGGGCCTCGATGACCCGATCCGGTGGGGTGTGTGGGTGGCACCGTGCCCAATCAGCCAGGAGGACCTGGTGCGGCGTAAGTTCATTCGACGCCGTAAGGCGCGCATGGACAGCCGCACCCGCGAGTGGCTGCCGGTGTTGCCGGTCCTGGTCGAGGCCGTCGACCGGTGGCGGCGCGAGTCACGGCAGTTGTTGCAGGCCGGGCAACGAGTCCAGCCCGGCACGCAGTTCAGTGCGGCCGGAAAGACCCTGACCAGGATCGAACGGCCGCACGGGGCAGCGGACAACGTTTGGGTATGCCACCCCGACACCGGCAAACCACGGCTGCTCAACCTCGACGAGGAACACGCCTTCTGGGCGTGGGCCGTCATCGAAGTGTTCCGACACACGGGCGTACGGGTCGAGGAACTGCTTGAACTGAGCCATCACAGCCTGGTCCAGTACCGGCTGCCCAGCACCGGTGAGCAGGTGCCGCTGCTGCAGATCGCTCCGTCCAAGACCGACGCCGAGCGGTTGCTCGTGGTTGGCCCCGAGCTGGCCGAGGTGCTCAGCGCTGTCATCTGCCGTGTCCGTGGCTCGAACGCAACCGTCCCGCTGGTGCGTGCCCGCGACAGCCACGAGCTGGTGTGGCTGCCGCCTGCGCCGCTACTTTTCCAACGTCGGAACAGAGCCGAATACCGTTCACTGGGAGGCGGTTTCATCTCCGGACTAATCGACGAAGCACTCGCGCACGGGGCTGACAGACCCCGCCGGAGAGCCGCTGCACGTCACTGCGCACGACTTCCGGCGCATGTTCATCACCGACGCCGTGCTCAACGGTCTGCCGCCGCATATCGCCCAGGTGATCGCCGGACATCGCGACATCGGCGTGACGATGGGCTACAAGGCCGTCTACCCCGACGAGGCCATCACCACCCACCTGGCGTTCATCGCCCGCCGGCGCGCACTGCGCCCCACCGAGGAGTACCGCCAGCCCACCGACGAGGAATGGCAGCAGTTCATCGGCCACTTCGAGCGCCGCAAGGTCTCCATCGGCACCTGTGGACGCTCCTTCGGCACACCATGCATCCACGAACACGCCTGTGTCCGTTGCGCATTGCTCTGGCCGGACCCCGCCCAACGATCCCGGTTAGTCGAGATCCGCGATAACCTCAAATCCCGTATCGCCGAAGCCGAACGTGAAGGCTGGCTCGGCGAAGTCGAAGGCTTGCAGGTCAGCCTCGGCGGCGCCGAAGACAAACTATCCCAAGTCGACAGACGCCGTCGCCCACCATCCGGGTCAGCAACCGACCTTGGAATCCCCGCACTCCCGGCCGAATCCGCCGACTGAGCCGTCTTTGAACCCTTGGTTCAGAGAACACATTCAAGTCGATCGGGCATTGTATTCAATCCCCGAACACTTTCGCGTACAGACCGTTTCGGTGCGCGCCGACGGCGAGTTGGTCAAGGCGTTCCACGGCGGAAAGCTGGTCAAGACTCATCCCCGCCAGCCCGCCGGCGGACGTTCCACCGACCCGGCTGATCTGCCCGCTGACAAGACCGGCTACGCGATGCGGGACCTGACCCGGCTGATCGCCACCGCGGCCGGCCACGGGGCTGATATCGGCATCTACGCCGAACGTCTGCTCGATCACCAGCTGCCGTGGACACGCATGCGCCAGGTGTACCGGTTGTTGGGGCTGGTCAAACGCTACGGGCCGGCCCCGGTGAACACCGCCTGCGGGCGGGCATTGGAGCTCGATGTGGTCTCGGTGTCCAAGATCGCCGCGATGCTGCAAAAAGCCACCGAGAACACCCCGACAGAACCGCCACGGGCGGCCACCGGGCTGGCTCCGGCCCGGTTTGCCCGCGACCCGGGTGAATACCGCAGCCAAGGCAGGCCCCGGCCCGACTGGATGAGCGTCATCGACGGCGGCGCCACCCCCACCGGTCGCAACGCAACCCAGGGGCTGTGATCGGCATGGCGACCAAACCTGTTGTCACCGACCCGATCTCGACTGACCTCAAGCGAGTGATGCGCCAACTCAAACTTGGGCGGATGCTCGACACCCTGCCCGAGCGGCTCACCTTGGCTCACCAGCGGCACCTGTCACACGCGGCTTTTTTGGAGCTGATCCTCGCCGATGAGGCCACCCGCCGCGACAACAGCTCAGCCGCGCACGCCATCCACGAGCTCAACCACCGCGCTCAGCCGAGCGGCGACGACCTCGTCTATCCCGCCGACACCGCCGCGATCATCGCCACCCTGGCACACATGACCGGCATGCTCCCGCAACTGCTCGCCCAGCTCACCCGCTGGCTGACACACCAGCACCAAGACGGCAGGCTGACCCTGGACTCACTCGAAGCGCGGCCCGGCCTCGCCCCGACGATGCACGCCCTGACCGACAGCCTGCAACACGCCATCAGATACGCCCAGCACACCGCCGCCGAACTCGACACCGCGCACCAGCACGCAGCGCACCTCGCTGCCGCCGAACCATCCACCAACTATCAAGCCCCGAACACCAACGCCCGGGGCCAAAATTCATGCAGATCATTGGGGCCAAACCACTTGACGAAACGCACCGCCGCCCGCCGCGCCCGCGAGGCCGGCCTGGATGCGACCATGCGCCTGGATTCCTGGGACGATTCGGCCGCCGTCAGCTACGACCGCACCCTGTGGACCGACTTGACCAGCCTGCGGTTTCTCGACGGCCCCCACGGCGCTCTGCTGCTCGGACCCGTCGGGGTAGGCAAAACGCATCTGGCCACCACACTCGGACACATCGCCGTGCGGCGACGCATCCCCACCCTGATGTTGCGGGCTGATGCAATGTTCAAGCGGCTCACAGCATCCCGACTCGACAACAGCACCGAAGCCGAGATGCGCCGCCTGGCTCAAGTCCGGCTGCTGATCATCGACGACTTCGCCCTGCAGCCGATGGACGCTACCGCGACCGCCGACTTCTACGAGCTTGTCGTGGCCCGCCACCAGCGAGGCTCCACCGTGCTGACCTCCAACCGCAGCCCTGACGAATGGCTGGCCGTCATGACCGACCCCCTGCTGGCCCAATCCGCTGTCGACAGGGTGACGACATCGCCCAGGAGTTTTTGGCCCGGTTCAGCGGCGCCGAGGGCGTGTTGTTCGTCGGGCGGGCCCAAGAGAAGGCGCTGGTGTGGCGCACACTGTGCTTCCCCCGAGATCGTGGAGGGTTTCTTAAGCCGCTTCTGGCTTCTGACGGTTTTCCCTGATCTCGTAGTTGA
>NZ_VMQU01000019.1 GCF_007714205.1 Mycobacterium helveticum
CGCGCTGATGCCGGCCCGGGTGTTCGCGTTCACCGCGGCGGCCCCCACCGCGTTCGCCGACGTCGGGTACCGGGCCGGGGACGTCCTGATGTTCGGGCCCGAACCCACCGGGCTGGACGCGGCGACCCTGGCCGACGCGCACATCACCGCGCAGGTGCGGATCCCCATGCTGGCGGGCCGGCGCTCGCTGAACCTGTCCAACGCCGCGGCGGTCGCCGCGTACGAGGCGTGGCGCCAGCACGGCTACTTCGGGGCCGTGTAGCCGGCAATCAGACTCTGACCTACCAGGTGTCCCAGTGGGTGACCTGGTCGGCGGGCAGCCGCTTGGCGGGCCGGAAGTCGGTGCCCTTGGTGTAGGCGATCGGGAACAGTCCGCCCTGGCTGTACCTGTCGTGCGGGATGCCGAGCACCTCGGCGGCCCGCTTGTCGCCGTCGTTGATCAGGTGCAGCGTCGTCCAGCAGGTGCCCAGGCCCCGCGAGCGCAGCGCCAGGCAGAAGCTCCACGCGGCGGGGAACAGCGACGCCCAGAACGACGCGCTCAGCCCCAGCGGCGCCTTGTCCACCTTGCCCTCCAGGCAGGGGATCAGCAGCACCGGCGCGTCGTGCATGTGCTCGGCGAGGTACCAGGCCGAATCCTTGACCTTGTCCATCCGCTCGCCGCGGGTGTCGCCCTCCGGGTACTGCGCCGCGGGCAGGCTGAGGTAGTCGCGAGCGTTGGCGAGGTAGATGTCGGCGATCGCCTTGCGCTTGCCGGCGTCCTCCACGAACACCCACTGCCAGCCCTGCGCGTTGGAGCCGGTGGGCGCCTGCAGCGCCAGTTCGAGGCATTCCATCAGCACCTCGTGGGACACCGGCTTGTCGAAGTCGAGGCGTTTGCGGACCGAGCGGGTCGTGGTGAGAAGTTCGTCGACGGACAGATTCAGGGTCATGATGCGGACCCTACCTCCGGGGTCGCGCCCCCCGGCGAGGGTGCGTGTCCGTACGCGACACGCCGTGGATCGGCGTCGTTTTGTGCACGTTCGCGGCGGGCCTCAGCGGAAGTCGCGGGACCTCGAGCCGACGGCCAGGGTGATGCGGCCCAGCCGCTCGGCGACGACGGTGATCGCGCCGCCGGCGTTCTGCAGCTGCCCGCGCACCAGCAGCGCCGGCGCGGTGTTCGCCAGCTTGCGGTGCCGCGCCCACACCCCCGGCGTGCAGAGCACGTTGACCATCCCGGTCTCGTCCTCGAGGTTGAGGAAGGTCACCCCCTGGGCCGTGCCGGGGCGCTGCCGGTGGGTGACCGCCCCGGCGATCAGCACCCGGTCGCCGTCGGGCACCGATCCCAGCTTCCCGGCGGGCAGCACACCCAGCGCGTCCAGGTCTTCCCGCAGGAACTGCGTCGGGTAGCTGTCCGGGGAGACGCCGGTGGCCCACACGTCGGCGGCGGCCAGCTCCGGCTCGCTCATCCCCGGCAGCGCCGGGACGTGTGAGCTCGACCCCACGCCGGGCAGCCGGTCCGGACGCTGGGTGGCCGCGGCCCCGGCCGCCCACAGGCCCTCGCGCCGCGACATGCCGAAGCAGCCAAAAGCCCCGGCCGTCGCCAGCGCCTCGGCCTGCGGCACGCTCAACTGCAGCCGGGTGGTCAGGTCCAGCAGGGAAGCGTAGGGGCCGTGGGCTTTTCGCTCCTGCACCAACCGCTCCGCGAGGCCGTCGCCGATGTGGCGGACCGCACCCAGCCCGAGCCGGACGGCGTTTCCCGCATCTTCCAGGGTGGCGTGCGCCAAGCTGGCGTTGACGTCCGGGCCGTGCACCGCCACGCCGTGCCGGCGCGCGTCGGCCACCAGCGACTGCGGCGAATAGAAACCCATCGGCTGGGCACGCAGCAGCGCCGCGCAGAACGCCGCCGGGTGGTGCAGCTTGAACCACGACGAGTAGAACACCAGCGACGCGAAACTCAGCGCGTGGCTTTCCGGGAAGCCGAAATTGGCGAAGGCCTCCAGCTTTTCGTAGATCCGGTCGATCACCTCGTCTCCGGCGCCGTGCAGCGCACGCATGCCGTCGTAGAAGCGGTCGCGCAGCCGCCGCATGCGCTCGGTCGAGCGCTTGGAGCCCATGGCGCGCCGCAGCTGGTCTGCCTCCGCGGCCGAAAAGCCGGCGCAGTCCACCGCGAGCTGCATCAGCTGCTCCTGGAACAGCGGCACCCCCAGCGTCTTTCGCAGCGCCGACGCCATGGACGGGTGGTCGTAGACGACCGGGTCGATGCCGTTGCGCCGCCGGATGTAGGGGTGCACCGACCCGCCCTGGATGGGGCCGGGACGGATCAGCGCGACCTCCACCACCAGGTCGTAGAAGATGCGCGGCTTCAGCCGCGGCAGCGTGGCCATCTGCGCGCGCGACTCCACCTGGAAAACGCCGACCGAGTCGGCGCGCGCCAGCATCTCGTACACCGCCGGCTCGGACAGGTCCAGCCGGGCCAGGTCCACCTCGATGCCCTTGTGCTCGGCCACCAGGTCGATGGCGTAGTGCAGCGCGCTGAGCATGCCCAGCCCGAGCAGGTCGAACTTCACCAAACCGATTGCTGCGCAGTCGTCTTTGTCCCATTGCAGGACGCTGCGGCCCGCCATGCGCGCCCACTCGACCGGGCACACGTCGGCGATCGGGCGGTCGCAGATCACCATGCCCCCGGAGTGGATGCCCATGTGTCGCGGCAGGTTGCGGATCTGGTTGGCCAGATCGATGACCTGCTCGGGAATGCCCTGGATATCCGGCGAGTCCGCCAGCCCGTTCCAGTGGCCGATCTGCTTGCTCCAGGCGTCCTGCTGGCCCTGCGAGAAACCCAGCGCGCGGGCCATGTCGCGCACCGCGATGCGGCCCCGGTAGGTGATGACGTTGGCGACCTGGGCGGCGTAGTCGCGGCCGTATTTGTCGTAGACGTACTGGATGACCTTTTCGCGCCGGTCGGATTCGATGTCCATGTCGATGTCGGGCGGCCCGTCGCGGGCCGGCGACAGGAAACGCTCGAACAGCAGCTCGTTGGCCACCGGGTCGACCGCGGTGACGCCCAGGGCATAACAGACCGCGGAGTTGGCCGCCGATCCCCTGCCCTGGCACAGAATGTTGTTCGCCCGGCAGAACCGGGTGATGTCGTGCACCACCAGGAAATAGCCCGGAAACTGCAGCCGGGAAATGATTTTCAGCTCGTGCTCGATCTGGGCGTGGGCGCGCGGCGCCCGGTCGGGCGGCCCGTAGCGGTCGCGCGCCCCCGTCATCGCCAGGTGCCGCAGCCAGCTGTCCTCGGTGTGCCCGTCGGGCACGTCGAACGGCGGCAGCCGCGGGGCGATCAGCGCCAGCCCGAACGCGCACCGCTCGCCGAGTTCGGCGGCCGCGCGCACCACCTCGGGGCACCACGCGAACAGCCGGGCCATCTCCTCGCCGGAGCGCAGGTGCGCACCGCCCAGCGGGGCCAGCCACCCGGCGGCGGCGTCCAGGGACCGCCGGGCCCGGATCGCCCCCATCGCCATCGCCAGCCGGCCGCGCGACGGATGGGCGAAATGCGCCCCGGTGGTGGCGACGACGCCGACACCGAAGCGGGGCGCGAGGGCGGCCAGCGCGGCGTTGCGTTCGTCGTCGAGCGGGTGACCGTGATGGGTCAGCTCGACGCTCACCCGGTCCGCGCCGAACCGGTCCACCAGGTCGGCCAGCGCCCGCCCCGCGGCGTCCGGGCCTCCCGATGAAAGGGCTTGACGCACATGTCCTTTGCGGCATCCGGTCAGGATGTGCCAGTGCCCGCCGGCGGCCTGCGTCAGCGCGTCGAGGTCGTAGCGCGGCTTGCCCTTCTCGCCGCCGGCCAGGTGCGCGGCGGCCAGCTGCCGCGACAGCCGCCGGTAGCCTTCCGGGCCGCGGGCCAGCACCAGCAGGTGCGGGCCGGGCGGATCCGGCGCCTCGGTGCGGGCGCCGACCCCAATGTCGCCGCCTTCGCGACTCTGACGCCCCAGCGACAGCTCGGCCCCGAACACGGTGCGGATGTCGAGTTCGGCAGCGGCCTCGGCGAACCGCACCGCGCCGTACAGGCCGTCGTGGTCGGTCAGCGCGAGGGCGCGCAGGCCCAGCCGGGCGGCCTCCTCGACCAGCTCCTCCGGGGTGCCGGCCCCGTCTAAGAAGCTGAACGCCGAATGCGCGTGCAACTCGGCGTACGGGACCGGCGAGCGGACCCTCCGGCCGCCATCGGGAGCCTGGTAGGTCGCACGCCTGCTCGACAGGGGGCCCTCCTGGTCGGGCCGCGACGGCGCACCACCGTGGCGCGGTTTGCTGTCGAGCACCCGCTCCATCTCCGCCCAGCTCGGCGGCCCGTTAAACCAGCCCATACCAGCCCACGCGCATCAGCGTATCGAAAGTATGTTCGATACACTGATGCGCGTGGTGACCCGGTGCGCCGACTCCGCACCCTGCACAACCGGCGCAAAGCCGGGCAGCCCGGTCGCGGTCTCGTCGATTCGACACTGAAACACCTGCCAACTCTGTTGCGGGGCAATCTCTTACAACTCCTGAACCGGCTCCCCCCAGGCGACCTGGTGACGATGGCGACCTGGTGACGATGGCGACCAGCCTCCCCGGCCCACGGCTGCCGGGCCGGACGGTGGAGCGCCTGCTGCCGATCCCCCGACGGCCGCGCGGCTGAGCACCCGGTGCTCGGCTCCGGCGACGGGCTCGTCTTCGGCATCACCGCCGGCGCAAGCGCGGCACCGGCCCGGCTGCAATGGCACCGGCCACCATGAGAAGGTTGGGTCGTGCGCACGCCGGAGCCGGTCGTCATCGACCCACGCCGCCATGACGCCGTGTTGTTCGGCCTCGACACGGTGACCGATGCCGGGGGCGACGCGCTGGAATCCGCGGTGACGGTGGTGCGCCGGTTGCGGGACGTCGGACTCGGCAGCGCCGTCTTCGCGCCCGACGACCGCCCTGACACGCCGGCGGATCTGTTCGGCGCACGGGCCGACGGCCCGGCCGCGGCGGCCGACCGCCTGCGGGTGCGGCCGGGCCGGTGCGTCGTCGTCGCGAGCGACGTCGCCGGGGTCACGGCCGCGCGCGGCAGCGGTTTCGCGTTGATCGTCGGCGTGGTCACGGGAGAAGACGGGGTGGGGCGGCGCGGCGCGCTGGACGAGGCCGGCGCCGACGCGGTGGTGGCCGACGTGGGTGAGCTCACGGTACGGACCGGGGACCACCGGATGTCGCAGCTTCCCGACGCGGCGCAGGCCCTGGACCCGCCGTCGAACCCGGCGGTGTTCTACGACTTCGACGGCACCCTGTCGGACATCGTCGACGACCCGGACGCGGCCCGGCCCGTCGCGGGGGCGACCGCGGCGCTGCAGAGGTTGGCCGCTCAGTGCCCGGTCGCCGTCCTGTCCGGCCGCGACCTGGCCGACGTGACACGCCGTGTCGGCGTGCCCGGAATCTGGTACGCCGGCAGCCACGGGTTCGAGCTGACCGCGCCCGACGGGACACACCACCAGAACGACGCCGCGGCCGCGGCCATCCCCGTGCTGACCGAAGCGGCCGGCGAGCTGCGCTGGCGGCTCGGGTCGATTCCCGGGGTCATGGTGGAGCACAAGCGATTCGGCGTCGCCGTGCACTACCGCAACGCCCCGCGTGACCGCGTCGGCGAGGTGGCGGCAGCGGTGCGCGGCGCCGGCCGGCACAGCGCGCTGCGGGTGACCACGGGCCGCGAAGTCATCGAGTTGCGCCCCGACATCGACTGGGACAAGGGCAAGACGCTGCGCTGGGTCCTCGAGCACCTGCACCGGGCCGGCTCGGGCGCGCTGACGCCGATCTATGTGGGCGACGACATCACCGACGAGGACGCGTTCGACGCGGTGCGCGACGGCGGCGTGCCCATCCTCGTGCGGCACGACGAGGACGGTGACCGCGCCACCGCCGCGCTGTTCGGGCTGGACAGCCCCGCCCAGGTGAGCGAGTTCTCCGACCGGCTGGCGCGCCGGTTAAGTGACGCCCGCGCGAATTAGCTTGTGATCGTTGGTCATCCCCGCATACCGCCCCTGATATCTGCGTGAAATGTCATTCGTGTCGGCGGTTCCGGTTTGGCCCGTGCGGCCAGGCACACCAGGCCCGCACCGCGCGGGCGTCGACGGGACGGCGACCAACCCGCATGGGCGGACCGGCTGTTCGGCACTGCCGGCGCCCACACTCGAACGGGACACTAGCCCTGCACGTACTCCACCGCGCCGTCGTCCAGCGCTACCCGGACGTCGGAACCGTCCGGCGCGGACACCTCGGTGCGGAACACCGCCCTGCCCGGTTCGGTGCGCCAGATCAGCGTCGTCAGCGTCTCGCCGGGGAACACCGGCGAGGTGAACCGCGCGTCGATCGCGGTGATGTTGGCGGCCACGCCGTTGCCGAGCTCGGCGACCAGCGCGCGGCCGGCCACCCCGTAGCTGCACAGGCCGTGCAGGATCGGCTTGGGGAACCCGGCCAGCTCCCTGGCGAACCAGGGGTCGCTGTGCAGCGGGTTGCGGTCCCCGGAGAGCCGGTAGATCAGCGCCTGGTCCTCGCGGGTGGGCAGCGCGATGCGCGCGTCGGGTTCGCGGTCGGGAATCTCCGGGGCCACCGGCCGCTGACCGGGCTGTCCGCCGAACCCGCCCGCCTGGCGGATGACCAGCGTGGTCAGCGTCTCGGCGATCAGCTCGCCCGATGCGGGGTCGGTGCCGCGGCCGCGCAGCACGACGATGGCGTTCTTGCCCTCGCCCTTGTCCTGGATGTCGGCGACCTCGGAGACCACCGACAGCTTGCCCGCGGGCGGCAGGGGCGCATGCAGCCGGATGCCCTGCGAGCCGTGCAGCAGCAGGGCGGGGTTGAACGTCCCGATCTTGCCCGCCGCCGCGAAGGCCGGGGAGCAGATGACCGCGTAGGTGGGCAGCACCTGCTGGGTGATGTCGTGGCTGTTCTCGGTGGTGAACGACAGGTCGTCGAGGCCGGCGCCGACGCCGAGCGCATACAACATCGTGTCCCGGTCGGTCCAGGCGAACTCCATCGGTTCGGTCACCGCGCCGACGGCACTCGGGTCAATCGCCATGAGAGGGTCTCCTTTCGAGGATTTCTGCACCCAACCATCCCAAACCCTTCCCCCCGACGGCGTCGGCAGGGCAGGCTATCGCCATGTCCACGCGCACCAAGATCTGGAAGCCGGTGGCCGTCCTTGCCGCGGCGGTTGTCGTCGGGGCCTGCGGCGGTGGCGCCCCGCAGGCACGCAGCATCACCCTGACCTTCGTCCGCAACGCGCAGTCCCAGGCCGAGGCCGACGGGCTGATCGACACCTCGATCCCGGGCCCCGGCCTGAGCCCCGACGGCACGGGGCAGGCCCAGCAGGTCACGCACGCCCATCACGACTTCGACGCCGTCTACGCCTCCGACATGGCCGATGCACAGCAGACCGCCGCGCCACTGGCCGGCGAGATGGGCAAGCAGGTCGAGGTCCTCGACGGGCTGCGGCCGATCAACGCCGGCTGGTACAACGGCAAACCCGAGACGATGGCCGCCGCGACGTACCTGCTGGCGCCGGCGGACTGGCTCAACGGGGACCGGCAGGACAGCGTCCCGGGTTCGACCAGCGGCAGCGAGTTCAACTCCCGGTTCGCCGCCGCCGTCCGCAAGATCTACAACGACGGCCACGCCAAACCCGTCGCCGTCACCCAGGGGACGGCGATCATGGTGTGGACGCTGATGAACGCCAAGAACGGCAAGAACAGCCTGCTGACCAACCATCCCCTGCCCAACGTCGGCCGCGTGGTGCTCACCGGCAACCCGGTCACGGGCTGGACGCTGGTCGACTGGGACGGCATCCGCAACTTCGCCAACTGATCACCAGATTCACGCAGGCACGGTTGACGGGTGCGGCGGCGACCCGCACGATGGCTGCATGCGGTATGTCGTTACCGGCGGTACCGGGTTCATCGGTCGCCGCATCGTCTCTCGCCTCCTCGACCACCGGCCCGACGCCCAGGTCTGGGTGCTGGTCCGCCGCCGGTCGCTCGGCCGCTTCGAACGCCTGGCCGCCGAGTGGGGTGAGCGGGCCCGGCCGCTGGTCGGCGAACTCCCCGACCCGGCGCTGACCGAGCAGACCCTGCAAGACCTCGGCGAGGTCGACCACGTCGTGCACTGCGCGGCGATCTACGACATCACCGCCGGGGCGGCCGAACAACGGGCCGCGAACGTCGAGGGCACCCGCGCGGTCATCGACCTGGCGCTGCGGCTGGACGCCACGTTGCACCACGTGTCGTCGATCGCCGTGGCGGGCAACTTCGCCGGCGCGTACACCGAGGACGACTTCGACGTGGGCCAGCGGCTGCCGACCGCCTACCACCAGACCAAGTTCGAGGCCGAGTCGCTGGTGCGTTCGGCGCCCGGGCTGCGCCACCGCATCTACCGCCCGGCGGTGGTGGTCGGCGATTCGCGCACCGGCGAGATGGACAAGGTCGACGGGCCCTACTACTTCTTCGGCGTGCTGGCCAAGCTGGCTGTGTTGCCCACGCTGACCCCCATGCTGCTGCCCGACACCGGGCGCACCAACATCGTCCCCGTCGACTACGTCGCCGACGCGCTGGTCGCGCTCCTGCACGCCGACGGTCGCGATGGCCAGACGTTCCACTTGACCGCTCCGAAAAACATTGGCCTGCAAGGTATCTACCGCGGCCTCGCCAAGACGGCCGGGCTGCCGCCGGCGCGCGGGTCGCTGCCCGGCTCGCTGGCCGCGCCGCTGCTGAAGGCGCGCGGACGCGCCCGGGTGCTGCGCGACATGGCGGCCACCCAGCTCGGGATCCCCGCCGAGATCTTCGACGTGGTCGACCTCAAGCCCACGTTGGTCAGCGAGCAGACCCGGAAAGCCTTGCACGGCAGCGGGATCACGGTTCCCGAGTTTGCCGCTTACGCGCCGAAGCTGTGGCGGTACTGGGCCGAACACCTCGATCCCGACCGCGCCCGCCGCGACCACCCGCAAGGACCCTTGCACGGCCGCCACGTCATCATCACCGGGGCCTCCAGCGGCATCGGGCGGGCGTCGGCCGTCGCCGTCGCCCGGCGCGGGGCGACGGTGTTCGCGCTGGCCCGCAGCGGCGACGCGCTCGACGAGCTGGTCGCCGAGATCCGCGCCGACGGCGGTGACGCGCACGCCTTCCCCTGCGACGTCACCGACTCCGCGTCGGTGGAGCACACCGTCAAAGACATCCTCGGCCGCTTCGACCACGTCGACTACCTGGTGAACAACGCCGGCCGCTCGATCCGCCGCTCGGTGGTCAATTCCACCGACCGGCTGCACGACTACGAACGGGTGATGGCGGTCAACTACTTCGGTGCGGTGCGCATGGTGCTGGCGTTGCTGCCGCACTGGCGCGAACGCCGGTTCGGCCACGTCGTCAACGTCTCCAGCGCCGGTGTGCAGGCCCGCAACCCCAAGTACAGCTCGTACCTGCCGACGAAGGCGGCGCTGGACGCGTTCGCCGACGTCGTCGCCTCCGAGACGCTGTCGGACCACATCACGTTCACCAACATCCACATGCCGCTGGTGGCCACCCCGATGATCGTGCCGTCGCACCGGCTCAATCCGGTGCCGCCGATCAGCCCCGAGCGCGCGGCCGCGATGGTGATACGCGGTCTGGTGGAGAAGCCGGCGCGCATCGATCCCCCGCTGGGCACCCTCGCCGAGGCCGGCCACTACTTCGCGCCGCGGCTGTCGCGGCGGCTCCTGCACCAGCTCTACCTGGGCTACCCCGATTCGGCGGCGGCGCGCGGGCTGCCCACCGTCCCTGCCGCGCCCCGGCCGCCCGAACGTCGGCCCCGGCACCCCGCTCGCGGCCTCCGGCCGGTCAGGCGGCTGGTGCGGCTGATGCCCGGGGTGCACTGGTAGGGCGGTTTCCGTTCAGCCGCAGGCGATTGCGGCATCCCTGCCCACCATCCCGGTGGCCGTGAGCGTCCCGGTAGTCTTGCGACGGTGACCCCGGTATTCGTCGACGTCGACACCGGTGTCGACGACGCGCTGGCGTTGCTGTATCTGCTGGGCAGCCCCGGCGCCAACCTGGTCGGCATCGCCTCGACCGGCGGAAACGTTGGGGTGGAACAGGTTTGCGAGAACAACCTGGGCCTGCTCGAGCTGTGCCGGATCAGCGGGGTGCCCGTCTCCAAGGGATCCGGCGACACCCTGACCGGACCGATGCGGCCGCCCTCGAAGGTGCACGGTCCCCGGGGGCTGGGGTACGCCGACCTGCCGCCGAGCGCCCTGGAGCTCACCGGCCACGACTCCGCGACGGCGTGGGTGCGCGCGGCGCACGCCTTCCCCGGTGAGCTGATCGGCGTGGCGACCGGCCCATTGACGAACCTGGCGCTGGCGCTGCGCGCCGAGCCCGCGCTGCCGACGCTGCTGCGCCGGCTGGTGATCATGGGCGGCTCCTACGACCACCGCGGCAACGTCACCCCGGTGGCGGAATGGAACATGAGCGTGGACCCGGAGGCCGCCGCCGAGGTGCTCACGGCGTGGGGTGGCCCGCGGGGGCCGCTGCCGCTCCTGTGCGGGCTGGACCTGACCCGCACCGTGGCGATGACGCCCGACCACCTCGCCAGGCTGGCGGCCGCCGCGGGGTCGACATCAGCCTCGACCACGCCGATGAGCGCGAACGACGAACGCGGCACCCGGTCGACGGCGTCCAATCCGTTGATCCGGGTGATCGAGGACGCGATGCGGTTCTACCTGGAGGCCTACCACGACAACGGGCACGGGTTCGAGGCCCATCTGCACGACCCGCTGGCCGCCGCGGCGGCGCTCGAGCCCGAACTCGTCACGGCGCGCCCGGCGACGGTGGACGTCGAGCTCACGGGCGCCCACACCCGCGGCATGACGGTGACCGACTGGTCGGGACGCCGAGAACCCAACGCGCTCATCGGTGTTGAGGTTGACCCGGCGGCGTTCTTCGACAGGTTCATCGAACGGGTGGGGACGTTCGCGCGTCGGTTGGCCTGAGGAACCGTGAGGGTTCGCCGGATGGAGATCGTTCGCGTCACCCTGGACACCCGGGTCACCGGGTGGCGCCCGCCGGCGGGAACTACCCTCAGGTGCCCGGCGGGCGCCAAGCTGCCGCTGATGATCAAGGGCATCTGCCACTCCGACGACGCGCGGCGCGCCAGGGAGATCGGCGTCGACGACATCATCAAGGCCGGCGCGATGGGGGCCACCGCGGCGGGAATCGGCCGGCCCTACGCCTGCGCCCCGGCCCTCGGCGCTGTCGACGGCGTCGTGCACGCGCCGCGCTCGCCGGTGGCCGAGGCGGGCCTGCAGAAACGTGGCGCCGCAACGGATAACTCTGACTACGTTGACACCCAATTTCATTCGTAACTCCCCTCGAGGTACCAGCGCCGCCTGCGATAGCACAGCAGCAGCGCCCGGTTGCTTTCCAGCAGCACCTGCGCACGGGCGGTGCGGTTCCCCGCCCCGGCGGGGAACCGGTCGGGGTCCCACCACCGCTCGTCGACCGGCCACGGGCCGGCCCACCAGCACAGCCGCTCGTCGGCGCCACCGGCGATCATTCGCGCGGGGTCGGCGGAGAACAGCCCCCGGCCGGTCACCCGCACCGGATTCCCCTGGCCGTCAAGCAGTTCCACCGGCTCGTCGAGCAACACCGACGGCGACGGCTCGGGCAGCCGACCGGGCCACGGCGGGCCGGGGTCGGCGCGCGGCACCGGTTCGTCGCCCAGCGGGACCAACGTGATGCGTTCGGCCGGCCCGCGGCCACCGGACAGCACCGGCACCCGCACCGCCTCGGGACCCAGCAGACCCTGCACCCGCACCAGCGCCCGGCGGGCCCGCAGCCGGTCCTCCTCGCCCGGGCCGCCCCACAGCGGCAATTGCAGCGCCTCGGCGGACACCACCTCCACGGCCCGCAGCCGCAGCAGCGTCACCGGGGCCGTCGGGCGGGCCCGGGCATTCCGGGTGCTCAGCCACCCGTCGAGCTGCCAGCGCACCCGGTCGGCAGTGGCGTCCTCGGTCAACGGCTCGGCGCACCGCCAGACCCGGCTGCGCTCCTCGCCGCACGCGGTGACGGCGTGGATGGCCAGCCGGGTGCATCCCACCCCGGCGGCCATCAGCTGCTGATGCAGCGCGCCCGCCAGCGATCGGCCGGCGAACGCCGCGGCATCGACCCGGTCGATCGGCGGATCGCAGTCCAGCACGGCCTCGAGCTCCGGCGGTGGCTCCCGTCCGGACGGCCCCCGCTCGGGCTCGCCGCGGGCGAACCGGTGCGCGGTGACCCCGTCGGCGCCGAACCGGGACGCCACGTCGGGGCGGGGCAGCGCGGCGAACTGCCCGATGGTGCGAATCCCCATCCGCCACAACAGGTCCGCCAGCTCCGCCCGGCCCGGCCCGGCCAGGCTCGGCTCGGCGGCGAGCTGGCGGATCGACAGCGCCGACAGGAATTTCGCGTCGCTCCCGGCCTGGACGACCCGGCCCGCGCGCGCGGCGAAGACCGCGGTGGACAGCTGGTCGGCGATCCCGGCCTGACACTCGGCACCGGCCACTGAACTCACAGCCACCGCGTCGATCAGCCGCTCGGCGGCTTGTTGCTCGGACCCGAAATAGCGGGCGGCCCCGCGCACCGGCAGCACCAGGAGCCCGGGACGCAGCACCTCGGCGCGGGGCACCAGATCGTCCACCGCCGCGATCACCGCTTCGAAGAGACGGGCGTCGCGGTCGGCGTCGGCGGTCGCCACGTGCAGCTGCGGGCAGCGGGCCGCCGCCTCCCGGCGGCGCAGCCCCCTGCGCACCCCCGCCGCGCGAGCGGCCGCCGAGCAGGCGATCACCCGGTTGGCCAGGGTGACCGCGACCGGGGCCGTCGCGGACAGGTCCGCCGCCACCGCCGCCGCGACCGCGGGCCAGTCCATGCACCAGATCGCCAGCACCCGGGAAGAAGCCACCGGAATCACCCCGTTCGCGCCCGGCCGACCGTCCGGCCCGCACACACCCCGCCGACCTGCAGCCGTACCCCGCCGATGCGCCCGAGGCCCGGCCGGCCCCCGGCCGTCAGCTCGTAACCGCAGACCCGGGCCGCAAGCCGGGTCGGTGCCCCTTGCCACTCGCCGTCGGTGACCAGCAGGGTGCAGCCCTTGTTGCGGGCGCGCGCCACCACCGCCCGCGCCCGCGTCTGCGGCACCCGTCGCCCGCCCAGGCCGAGCACCACCAGGTCCATGCCGTCCACGAGCACCGCGGCCACCTCCACCGGATCGGTTCCGGGATCGGGTATCACCGCGATCCGGCTCAGGTCCGCGCCCATCTCCACGGCGGCCAGCAGCCCGATGTCGGGCTGGCCGACGATGGCCGCGTTGCCCCCGCCCGCCGTGACCGCGGCCACCACGCCCAGCAGCAGCGACCGCGCCCCCGACAGCACCGCCACCGTCCCCCGCGGCAACGCCACCGGCAGCGAATCCGCCAGCCACTGCGGGAGCGCCAGCCGGGATCCCGACTCGGGCAGCGGGTCGTCGGCGACGGCTTTCCCGGACGCCTTCCCGGACAACGACGCCTTCCCGGACAACACAGCCATCCGCCGGCGAAGCGATTCGAGCTGCTCGGCGCGGTTTTCCCGACGCCGATCGGAGGCGAAAGCCGGTGTCATACCCGTTCCCTATATTCGAAAGTATGTTCGATCATCGCGAGTAAACACCCACCCTCCGACAACCGTCAAGCAACGTGAGAGGCGGCTTTATGCGCTCGGTGCCGGTGTGGCTGATGGTGCTTTTGAGCCGCGTTTTCGCGGGGTCCCGGTGGCCGACCCGGTCAGAGCGCGCCGATCACCCGCGTCGCCAGCAGTTCCAGCGTCGGGTCACTGCCGCGATCGTGGGTGAACAGCACGATCTGCCCGAAGCCCAGCTCCTCCAGCTCTTTGATCCGGTCCACGATCTGCGGCGCCGTGCCGATAAGGCCGCCCTCGTGCAACCCGAACGCCGATGCGCTGAAACGCTTTTCGGCCACAGCGCGGACCTCGGGCAGCGTCGCGTCGTCGGGCGCGAGCGCCATGACCGCCTCGACCGACAACACGATGTCGGCCGGGTCGCGTCCGATGTCGGCGCAGCAGGCGCGCAGCACGTCGCGTTTGCGTTCCAGCTCGGCCAGCGCATAAGTGGGCACGTTCCACACGTCGGCGTACCGGGCGACCAGCGGCAGCGTGAACCTCTCCCCCACGCCGCCGACGACGATCGGCGGGCGCGGCTTCTGCACCGCCCCGGGGACGATCGGCATGTCCTCGACCGCGTAGTGTCTGCCCGCGAAGTCGACCCGCTCGTCGGCGAACGCCTGCGTGAGGATCTCGAGCGCCTCGCCGAGCCGCTCGGAACGGTCGCGGAAAGTGCCCCACGGCAAGCCCATTCGCAGATGCTCGTCGGGGATGGAACCGCTGCCGAGCCCGAGTTCGAGCCGGCCGCCCGAGATCTGGTCGAGCGTGGTGGCCATCTTGGCCAGTACCGCGGGGTGGCGGAACTGGTTGCACAGCACCATGTGCCCGACGCGAAGCCGTTCGGTGCGGGCCAGCAGCGCGGTCGCCAGCGTCCAGGCCTCCAGCGACGGAATCGTCGGTGCGCCGGGCCCGTACATGTGGTCGTACAGCCACACCGAGCCGATGCCGAGCTCCTCGCAGCGCAGCGCGCGGTGCAGCACGTCGGAATACGTGAACCCCATCTGCGGCACGTAGACACCGATGTCGAGTGTGGTGTCGAGCGTGGTCATGGCTTCACCTTTCCGCACCCGGTCGCGTCACGTCTCAGCGGGTATCCCCCGCTGCAGAACCGCATCCCCGGCGACGGATGCAATCCTCACGCGGAGGCGGGCGCACCGCAGGCCCGGTCGGCCCGGGGCCCGCCGTGACAGCGGTGGCGGCGCGCCCACCGCGCCCCCATGCCGCGCCACACCTGCGCAACGACGTTGCCGAGCATGAACGTGCGCGGCGCCCTCGAGCGCTGCGTGATGGTGAGCAGCGCGTACAGACCCCGGCAGCAAGTACATCGCCGACAACGTCGCGTCCACCGACGCGTCGACGGCACCGGAAGCCTTCGCAGCCTCGATCTGCCCGACGGGCACCACGACGATCCCGCGGTCGCTGCACTCGTCGCCGGCTGGCCGAATCGGCGAGAAATGCACGGCGAGAACGTCTTTGAACAGCCCAGCCGCCGCTCGGCGGCGACCACCACCCGGACCACCCCGGCCGGCGCGTCGGGCAGCGTGGGTGAGCCCGCGGCGGAAGTAGCAGGCGCCGCGCGCCGCGCCAGGTCTCGACGGCGGCCGTGCGCGGGTGGGATCGGATGCCCGCGCGGGTATCCCAGCGGGCTATTCCCACTCGATCGTGCCGGGCGGTTTGCTCGTGATGTCGAGCACCACGCGGTTGACCTCGGCCACCTCGTTGGTGATGCGGGTCGAGATGCGCTCCAGCACGTCGTAGGGCACCCGGGTCCAGTCGGCGGTCATGGCGTCCTCGCTGGACACCGGCCGCAGCACGATCGGGTGCCCGTAGGTGCGGTTGTCGCCCTGCACCCCGACCGAACGGACGTCACCCAACAACACCACCGGGCACTGCCAGATCTGGTTGTCCAGGCCGGCCGCAGTCAGCTCCTCACGCGCGATCGAGTCGGCGCGCCGCAACGTCTCCAGCCGCGCCTCGGTCACCTCGCCGACGATCCGGATGCCCAGCCCCGGACCCGGAAACGGTTGGCGCGCCACAATTTCCTCCGGCAGGCCCAGCTCGCGCCCCACCGCCCGCACCTCGTCTTTGAACAGCAGCCGCAGCGGCTCGACGAGCGTGAACTTCAGGTCGCCGGGCAGGCCGCCGACGTTGTGGTGGCTCTTGATGTTGGCGGTGCCACTGCCCCCACCGGACTCCACCACGTCGGGATACAGCGTGCCCTGCACCAGGAAGTCGACCCGCGAGTCGGTATCGCCCACGATGTCGCGCACCGCGCCCTCGAACGCCCGGATGAACTGGCGGCCGATGATCTTGCGTTTGCCCTCGGGATTGTGCACGCCCGTCAGCGCGGCCAGGAAGGTGTCCGCCGCGTCGACGGTGACCAGGTTGGCGCCGGTGGCGGCGACAAAATCGCGCTGCACCTGCTCGCGCTCCCCGGCGCGCAACAGCCCGTGGTCGACGAACACGCAGGTCAGCCGTTCGCCGATGGCGCGCTGCACGAGCGCGGCGGCCACGGCGGAGTCGACGCCGCCGGACAGCCCGCAGATCGCCCGGCCGTCACCGATCTGGGCGCGCACCTGCTCGACCAGCGCACCGGCGATGTTGGCGGGCGTCCAGTCCGCGCCGGCCCCGGCGAAGTCGTGCAGGAACCGGCTGAGCACCCGCTGCCCATGCGGGCTGTGCATCACCTCCGGGTGGTACTGCACCCCGGCCAGGCGCCGCTCGACGTTCTCGAAGGCTGCCACCGGGGCGCCCGGACTGCTGGCCACCACCTCGAACCCGTCCGGCGCGGCCGTGACCGCGTCGCCATGGCTCATCCACACCGGCTGGGTCGCGGGCAGGCCGGAATGGAGTTGGCCGCCGGTCACTTTCAGCTCGGTGCGGCCGTACTCGCTGGTGCCGGTATGGGCTACGGTCCCGCCGAGGGCCTGCGCCATGGCCTGGAACCCGTAGCAGATGCCGAACACCGGCACACCCAGGTCGAACAGCGCGGGGTCGATCTGCGGCGCGTCTTCGCTGTAGACGCTGGCCGGCCCGCCGGACAGCACCAGCGCCAGCGGGTGGCGCGCCCTGATCTCCTCGAGCGCGGCGGTGTGGGGGACGACCTCGGAAAAGACCCGCGCCTCGCGAACCCGGCGGGCGATCAACTGCGCGTACTGCGCACCGAAGTCGACCACCAGCACCGGCCGCGGCGCCCCATCACCAGGTTTCGTCACGCCGCAAAGTTTAGTGGGCGCCGGTCGGGCGACCGGTGCGCCACCGTGCCGCGCCGCGCCGGGTCACCCGGTGGCGGCATGGGGGTGAGGCATGGTGGAGTGGGTAGGGCCCAACCGGTCCCCGACACCAGGAGAGTGAGGTCCGCCGTGCGCCCAGGGCTCGGCCTGCCAGAGAAGGTCCATGCCTGCCTGTTCGACCTGGACGGTGTGCTCACCGATACCGCCAGCGTCCACACCAAGGCCTGGAAGACCACGTTCGACGCCTTCCTGTCGCAGCGGGCCGAGCGCACGGGCGAGAAGTTCGTGCCCTTCGACCCGGATGCCGACTACCGGCGCTACGTGGACGGCAAGAAGCGCGAGGACGGGGTCCGGTCGTTCCTCGAGAGCCGCAAGATCGCGCTGCCCGACGGCGGTCCCGACGATCCCGACGACGCCGACACGGTGTACGGCCTGGGCCACCGCAAGAACGCGATGTTCGAGAAGGTCCTGCACGAGGACGGCGTCACGGTGTTCGACGGGTCGCGGCGCTACCTGGAGGCGGTCTCAGCCGCGGGGCTGGGCATCGCCGTGGTGTCCGCCAGCGCCAATGCCCACGACGTCCTGCAGATCGGCGGCCTGGATCGGTTCGTCCAGAAGCGGGTCGACGGTGTCACGCTGCGCGAGGAGCACCTCGCCGGCAAGCCCGCCCCGGACTCGTTCCTGCGCGCGGCCCAGCTGCTCGGTGTGGAGCCCCAGGCGGCGGCGGTGTTCGAGGACGCGCTGTCGGGCGTGGCGGCCGGCCGGGCCGGTGATTTCGGCTACGTGGTGGGTGTCGACCGGCTGGGCCAGGCCGACGACCTGCGCAGCAACGGCGCCGACGTCGTGGTCACCGATCTCGGCGATCTGCTGCGATCATGATCACCGACGAATCGTTCCCGGTCGAGCCGTGGCAGGTCCGCGAGACCCGGCTCGACCTGGACCTGCTGGCCCAGTCCGAGTCGTTGTTCACCCTGTCCAACGGGCACGTCGGGTTGCGCGGCAACCTCGACGAGGGCGAGCCGTACGGCCTGCCGGGCACCTACCTGAACTCGTTCTACGAAGTGCGGCCGCTGCCCTACGCCGAGGCCGGGTACGGGTATCCGGAGGCCGGCCAGACGCTCGTCGACGTCACCAACGGCAAGATCTTCCGGCTCCTGGTCGAGGACGAGCCGTTCGACGTCCGCTACGGCGCCCTGCTCTCCCACGAGCGGACCCTCGACCTGCGCGCCGGGACGCTGTGCCGGACGGCGCACTGGCGCTCCCCCGCGGGCAAGCAGATCAAGCTGGTGTCCACCCGGCTGGTGTCGCTGACACAGCGCGGCGTGGCGGCCGTCGAGTACACCATCGAGGCCGTCGAGGAGTTCGTGCGGGTGACGGTCCAGTCGGAGCTGGTGACCAACGAGGACCTACCGGAGACCTCGGGTGACCCGCGGGTGTCGGCGATCCTGGACCAGCCGCTCGAGGCCGTCGAACACGAGAACACCGAGTGCGGGGCGCTGCTCATGCACCGGACCCGCTCGAGCGCCCTGATGATGGCCGCCGCGATGGATCACGAGGTCGAGGTTCCCGGGCGGGTCGAGATCAGCACCGACGCGCGTCCCGACCTGGCCCGGACCACCATCATCTGCGGGCTGCGCCCCGGGCAGAAGCTGCGGATCGTCAAATACCTGGCGTACGGCTGGTCGAGGTTGCGTTCCCGCCCGGCTCTGCGCGACCAAGTGGCCGCCGCGCTGCACAGCGCCCGCTACAGCGGGTGGCAGGGGCTGCTGGATTCGCAGCGGTCCTACCTCGACGAGTTCTGGGACAACGCCGACGTCGAGGTCGAGGGCGACCCCGAGTCCCAGCAGGCGGTCCGGTTCGGCCTCTTCCACCTGCTGCAGGCCAGCGCCCGCGCCGAACGGCGGGCGATCCCGGCCAAGGGGCTCACCGGGACGGGTTATGACGGCCACGCCTTCTGGGACACCGAGAGCTACGTGCTGCCGGTGCTCACCTACACCGCCCCCCACGCGGTCGCCGACGCGCTGCGCTGGCGGGCGTCGACGCTGAGGTACGCCAAGGAGCGGGCCACCGAGCTGGGCCTGCGCGGGGCGAGCTTCCCGTGGCGGACCATCCGCGGGCAGGAATGCTCGGGGTACTGGCCGGCCGGCACGGCGGCCTTCCACATCAACGCCGACATCGCCATGGCCTTCGAGCGCTACCGCATCGTCACCGGGGACGAGTCGCTGGAAAAGGAGTGCGGCCTGACGGTGCTCGTCGAGACCGCGCGGCTGTGGCTCTCCCTCGGCCATCACGACCGGCACGGCGTCTGGCATCTCGACGGGGTGACCGGTCCCGACGAGTACACGGCGATCGTCCGCGACAACGTGTTCACGAACCTGATGGCGGCGCACAACCTGGTCACCGCCGCCGAGGCCTGCAACCGCCATCCCGAGGAGGCCGACGCGCTGGGGGTGACCACCGAGGAGACGGCCGCCTGGCGCGACGCCGCCGACGCGATCAACATCCCCTACGACGACGAACTGGGCGTGCACCAGCAGTGCGAGGGTTTCACCACCTTCGCCGAGTGGGACTTCGAGGCCAACACGACCTACCCGCTCCTGCTGCACTACCCCTACGTGCGGCTCTACCCCGCCCAGGTGATCAAGCAGGCCGACCTGGTGCTGGCCATGCAGTTGCGCAGCCACGCGTTCACGCCCGAGCAGAAGGCCCGCAACGTCGACTACTACGAGCGGCGCACGGTGCGCGACTCGTCGCTGTCGGCGTGCACCCAGGCGGTGCTGTGCGCCGAGGTCGGGCACCTGGACCTGGCCCACGACTACGCCTACGAGGCCGCGCTGATCGACCTGCGCGACCTGCACCACAACACCCGCGACGGGCTGCACATGGCCTCGCTGGCCGGCGCCTGGACGGCGCTGGTCGTGGGGTTCGGCGGCCTGCGCGACGACGCGGGCGTCGTGTCGCTGGATCCGCAACTGCCCGACGGCATCACCCGGCTGCGGTTCCGGCTGCGCTGGCGGGATTTCCGGCTGACCGTCGACGTCAACCACGCCCACGTCACGTACACGGTGCACGACGGGCCCGGCAGCGAGCTGACCATCCGGCACGCCGGCGAGGAGGTCACCCTGAGCACCGACGCGCCCAAGACGATCGCGGTGCGGACCCGTAAACCCCTGCTGCCGCGGCCGCCGCAACCGCCGGGCCGCGAGCCCATGCACCGCCGCGCGCTGTCGCGGGCCACGTAGCGAGCAGGAAGCGCCCCCAGCCACTGTTGCCCGGCCGACGTTCGGTAGCTACACTAAACTTCATGGTTGTAGTCAGCTGACTACAACCGGACTTCGGCCAAGGACGACAGCAATGACAGACCAGGTAGCCGTCACGAAACTGGGCAGCCGCATCGGTGCGCGGGTCGACGGGGTGCGCCTCGGCGGGGACCTCGACCCCGGCGCGGTCGACGCGATCCACTGCGCCCTGCTGACCCACAAGGTGATCTTCTTCCGCGGCCAGCACCACCTCGACGACGCGGCGCAGCTCGCGTTCGCCGGGCTGCTGGGCACGCCGATCGGTCACCCCGCGGCCTCGGTCCTGGCCGACAAGGACACGCCGGTCATCACGCCGATCAACTCCGAGTACGGCAAGGCCACCCGCTGGCACACCGACGTCACCTTCGCCGCCAACTACCCCGCAGCCTCGATCCTGCGCGCGGTCACCCTGCCCGCCTACGGCGGCTCCACCCTGTGGGCCTCCACCGCGGCCGCCTACGAGCAGCTGCCCGAGCCGCTGCGGTGCCTTGTCGAGAACCTGTGGGCGCTGCACACCAACCGCTACGACTACGTCACCGCCGAGGCCCAGGCGTCCATGACCGACGCGCAGCGGGCGTTCCGGCAGGCCTTCGAGAAGCGCGACTTCCGGACCGAGCACCCCGTGGTGCGCGTGCACCCGGAGACCGGCGAGCGCGCGCTGTTGGCCGGGGACTTCGTGCGCGGCTTCGTCGGGCTGGACGGCTACGAATCCGGCGCGCTGCTGGAACTGCTGCAGCGGCGGATAACGTTGCCCGAGAACACAATTCGCTGGAACTGGGAGGCAGGCGACGTCGCCATCTGGGACAACCGCGCCACCCAGCACCGGGCGATCGACGACTACGACAACCAGCCGCGCCTGATGCACCGGGTCACGCTGATGGGCGATGTCCCCGTCAACGTGCACGGGGAACGCAGCCGGGTGGTCAGCGGCGCACCGCTGGAGGCGATCGCGAGCTGACGCGCCCTCAGCCGGCCGAGCCGACCGGGTCTTCCCGACCGGTGGCCCCCCAGCGCAGCGCGCCCGGCGCGTCGGCCGGCACCACCGGGTGCTCCGGCGGGATCGGGTCCAGCCGGCGGTAGGTGTCGCCCTGCAGCGGTCGCTGGTCGTTCTCCCCCTTGTTCGGCCACAGCGAGGCGGCCCGCTCGGCCTGCGCGGTGATGGACAGCGACGGGTTGACGCCCAGGTTCGCCGAGATGGCGGCGCCGTCCACCACATACAGCGTCGGGTAGCCGTACACCCGGTGGTAGGGGTCGATGACGCCGTGAGCGGGACTGTCGCTGATCGCCGCGCCGCCCAAAAAGTGCGCGGTCAGCGGGATGTTGAACAGTTCGCCCCAGGTGCCGCCGGCCACGCCGTCGACCTTGGCGGCGATGCGGCGCGTCACCTCGTTGCCGACCGGGTTCCAGGCGGGGTTGGGATCGCCGTGCCCCTGCTTGCTGGTGTACCAGCGGATCCCCAGCTTGCCGCGCTTGGTGTAGGTGGTGATCGAGTTGTCCAGGTGCTGCATCACCAGGGCGATCAGCGTGCGCTCGCTCCATTGATGGACGTTGAGCATGCGCAGCATGCGGCGCGGGTTTTCACCGGCCTGCTGCAGCAGCTGCTTGTAGCGCGGCACGTCGGTGCCGCCGGGTCCGGTGCCGTCGGTCATCAGGGTCTGCAGCAACCCCATGGCGTTGGAGCCCTTGCCGTAGCGGCACGGTTCGACGTGGGTGTCGGGCGTCGGGTGGATCGACGACGTGATCGCCACCCCGTGGGTCAGGTCGAGGGCGGGATCGACCTCGAGCTTCCCGGCGCCGACGATCGACTCGGAGTTGGTCCGGGTCAGCACGCCGAGCCGCTGGGACAGGCGGGGCAGCCTGCCCTTGTCCCGCATCGCGAACAGCAGATGCTGGGTGCCCCAGGTCCCGGCGGCCAGGATCAGGTACGAGGCGGTGAAGGTGCGCCTGTCCCGGCGCAGCCAGCTGCCGGTGCGCACGGTGCGGACCTCCCACAGTCCGTCGGGGCGCTGCTGGAAACCCTTGACCGTCGTCATCGGATGCACCTGCGCCCCCGCGGATTCCGCGAGGCCCAGGTAGTTCTTCAGCAGCGTGTTCTTGGCGCCGAAGCGGCAGCCCGTCATGCACGCGCCGCACTCCAGGCAGCCGGTGCGCTCCGGGCCGGCACCACCGAAGTACGGATCCGGGACGGTCCGTCCCGGCGCTTTGGTGCCGTCGGGACCGAAGAACACCCCGACGGGGGTCGACACGAACGTGTCGCCGCAGCCCATGTCGTCGGCCACCTCTTTGAGCACCCGGTCGGCGTCGGTGAAGGTCGGGTTCGTCACCACGCCCAGCATCCGCTGCGCCTGGTCGTAGTGCGGCATCAGCTCGTCGCGCCAGTCGGTGATGTGCGACCACTGCCGGTCGGCGAAGAACGGCTCCGGCGGCACGTAGAGGGTGTTGGCGTAGTTCAGCGACCCGCCGCCCACCCCGGCGCCGGCCAGGATCAGCACGTTGCGCAGCGGGTGGATGCGCTGAATCCCGTAGCAGCCCAGCCTCGGCGCCCACAGGAACTTGCGCAGGTCCCAGGACGTCGCGGCGAACTCCTCGTCTGAGAAGCGGCGCCCGGCCTCCAACACCCCCACCCGGTAGCCCTTTTCGGTCAGTCGCAGCGCGCTGACGCTGCCACCGAAACCCGAGCCGATGATCAGCACGTCGTAGTCCGGCTTCATCGGACCAGTATCGCCTACCGACGGGTTGGGTGGGCCGCGGGCCGACGGGTGCGGGCACCGGCTGCGCGGCGGCTCAGCTTCCGACGGTCAGGCCGACCTTCTGGAATTCCTTGAGGTCGCAGTACCCCGCCTTCGCCATCGACCGGCGCAGGCCACCGACCAGGTTGAGGCTGCCGAACGGGTCGTCGGACGGCCCGCCCAGCACGCGTTCCATCGGCGGGCGCTCGCCGGCCGCGATCTGCAGCAGCGCCCCGCGCGGCAGCGACGGGTGCGCCGCCGCCGCCGGCCAGAACCACCCGTCGCCGAGCGCCTCCGCGCACTCGGCCAGCGGCGTGCCCAGCACGACCGCGTCGGCGCCGCAGGCGATCGCCTTGGCCAGCTCGCCGGAGGTGTGGATGTCGCCGTCGGCCAGCACGTGCACGTACCGGCCGCCGGTCTCGTCGAGGTATTCGCGGCGCGCGGCGGCGGCGTCGGCGATCGCGGTGGCCATCGGCACGCTGATGCCCAGCACCTCGTCGGTGGTGGTCACGCCCCGGGTGGAGCCATAGCCGACGATGACGCCGGCGGCCCCGGTGCGCATCAGGTGCAGCGCGGTGCGGTGGTCCTGCACGCCGCCGGCGACCACGGGCACGTCGAGCTCGGAGATGAAGGTCTTCAGGTTCAGCGGCTCGCCGGCCCCTTCTCGATCCAAGGCCACCCGTTCGGCGGAGACGATGGTGCCCTGGATGACCAGCAGGTCGATGCCGGCCGCGACCAGCACCGGCGTCAGCCACTGCGCGTTCTGCGGGCTCACCCGCACCGCCGTGGTGACGCCGGCCTCGCGGATGCGCGTCACCGCGGCAGCCAGCAGCTCCGGGTCCAGCGGTGCCGCGTGCAGTTCCTGCAGCAGCCGCACCGCGGCCGAGGGTTCGGGCTCCTTCTCGGCGGCCTCGACGAGCTGGGCGACCTTGGCCTCGACGTCGGCGTGCCGCCCGATCAGGCCTTCGCCGTTGAGGATGCCCAGCCCGCCGAGCCGGCCGAGCTCGATGGCGAACTCCGGCGACACCAGGGCATCGGTCGGATGGGCCAGCACCGGGATCTCGAACCGGTAGGCGTCGAGCTGCCAGGACGTCGACACGTCCTGGGACGAGCGGGTGCGGCGCGACGGCACGATGCCGATTTCGCTGAGTTCATAGGTGCGACGGGCGATGCGGCCCATCCCGATCTCGACCATGTGGGTATCCAGCGGGCTTTCTATCGGGCTTTCTAACGGGCGTAATAGTTGGGCGCTTCGACGGTCATCGCGACGTCGTGCGGGTGGCTTTCGCGGAGTCCGGCGGCGGTGATCCGGACGAACTGCGCCTGCTGCAGCGCCTCGATGGTGGGCGAGCCGGTGTAGCCCATGGCGGCCCGCAGCCCGCCGGTCAGCTGGTGGATCACCGACGACAGCGGACCCCGGAACGGCACCCGGCCCTCGATGCCCTCGGGCACCAACTTGTCCTCCGAGAGCGCGTCGTCGGCGAAGTAGCGGTCCTTGGAGTAGGACTTGCCTGGACCGCCGGCCCCGCCCCTGCCCTGCATGGCGCCGAGCGATCCCATACCCCGGTAGCTCTTGAACTGCTTGCCGTTGACGAAGATCAGCTCACCGGGCGCCTCGGCGGTGCCGGCCAGCAGCGAGCCCAGCATGGCCGTCGACGCGCCCGCGGCCAGGGCCTTGGCGATGTCGCCGGAGTACTGCAGCCCCCCGTCGGCGATGACCGGCACGCCCGAGGGACGACAGGCCGCCACAGCTTCCAAGATCGCCGTGATCTGCGGTGCGCCGACACCGGCCACCACGCGCGTCGTGCAGATCGACCCGGGACCGACCCCGACCTTCACCGCGTCCGCACCGGCCTCGACCAGTGCGGCGGCCGCGGCCCTGGTGGCCACGTTGCCGCCGATCACCTCGACCCGGTCGCCGACCTCGGCCTTGAGCTTGCCGACCATGTCGAGCACCAGCCGGTTGTGGGCGTGCGCGGTGTCGACGATCAGCACGTCGGCCCCCGCGTCGACCAGCATCATGGCCCGCACCCAGGCGTCGCCGCCGACGCCGACCGCGGCGCCCACCAGCAGCCGGCCGTCCTTGTCCTTGGTTGCCAGGGGGTGCTGTTCGGTCTTGACGAAGTCCTTGACGGTGATCAGGCCGGTGAGCCGGCCATGGCCGTCGACCACGGGCAGCTTCTCGATCTTGTGGCGGCGCAGCAGGCCCAGCGCCGCGTCGGCGCTGACCCCTTCCTGGGCGGTGATCAGCGGGGCCTTGGTCATCACCTCGGCGACCGTCTTGGTCTGGTCGACCTCGAACCGCATGTCGCGGTTGGTGATGATGCCGAGCAGCGCGCCGGAGTCGTCGACCACCGGCAGGCCGGAGATCCGGAACCGTGCGCACATCGCGTCGACCTGCGCCAGGGTGTTGTCCGGGCGGCAGGTGACCGGATCGGTGACCATGCCCGCCTCGGAGCGCTTGACCGTCTCGACCTGGCCGGCCTGTTCGGCGACGGGCAGGTTGCGGTGCAGCACACCCATTCCGCCGGCGCGCGCCATCGCGATGGCCATCCGCGACTCCGTCACGGTGTCCATCGCCGAACTGACCAGCGGAACTTTGAGCCTGATCTTCCTGGTGAGCTGGCTGGCGGTGTCCGCGGCGGCCGGCACCACGTCGGAAGCCGCCGGCAACAACAGGACGTCGTCGAAAGTCAGACCCAACATGGCTACCTTGTTGGGATTGTCGCCCCCGGTCGCCACCGAGTTCTCCGTCAGGCCGCCGCGCAGGTACGGACTGGCGACCAGGTCGGAACTGTCTTCCAGGTGGGACATGCCACGGGACATCGGTGCGGCCTCCATACGCATGCGAAGTGAGACACCCATCCTATCGGCTTGGGCCGCACCGGTGACGATGCGCGCCGCGCCGGTCGCGGGCCGGCGAATCGGAGCGCCGACGGGGCGCGTTCACCTGCTGGCGTTCCCATTGAGGGCGTGCGTACCCTAGAGGGGTGCGCGACCACCTCCCCCCGGGTTTGCCGCCCGACCCGTTTGCCGACGACCCCTGTGACCCGTCGGCGGCGCTGGATGCCGTAGAGCCCGGTCAGCCGCTGGACCAGCAGGAGCGCATGGCGGTCGAGGCGGACCTGGCCGACCTGGCCGTCTACGAAGCACTGTTGGCGCACAAGGGTATTCGCGGTCTCGTGGTGTGCTGCGACGAATGCGAGCAAGACCACTACCACGACTGGGACATGTTGCGGGCCAACCTGCTGCAGCTGTTGATCGACGGCACCGTGCGCCCGCACGAGCCCGCCTACGACCCCGAGCCCGACTCCTATGTGACGTGGGACTACTGCCGGGGCTACGCCGACGCGTCCCTCAACGAGGCGACGTCGGACGCCGACGGATACCCCCGGATGCACTGAGCCGCAGCTAGGGAGTGTCCGGTTCCCCCGGTGCGGGCACGGCGGTCTGCACGTGGTGCCGGTGCGGGCCGGAGAACGGCGTGGGCGACGGACTCGCTCCCGATTCCGGGGCCGGCGCCATCGAGGCGTCCGGCGCCCCGGATGCCGGCGGGGAGACGCCCGGGCGCCCGGACTGGGGCGCCAGCGTCGCATTCGGGTCGCGCGAGCGGACCTTCGCGTTGAGCAGGTTGACCCGGTCCATCAGGTCGCGCCGGCTGGCATCGTCGTTCATCGACTGCACGGCAGCGCTGACCTCGGCCAGCTGATTTTGCGCCTGATCCCACTGACCCTGGTTGATCATCTCCTGGATCTTGGCCAGCTCCGCCTTGGCGGACAGCGTGATCTGGCCGTCGTTGACGCGGGGCTGGTCGAAGACCATCGCATGCAGGCCGTAGAGCGCATCCCCGGGGCGGGCTTCGGCCACCAGCGCTCCGAATCCGCTGAGGATCAGCAGCGTCGCGGCCACCGACCCGATCGCGGCCAGGCCGCGCCGGCTGCGGCGCCGTTCGGCTATCCCGGTGCGCAGCGCCTCGACGGCCTCCTCCGGCGACACCAGCGCGCTGGCCGGCGGCCACCGCAGGTTGTCGCGCCAGTCCTCCAGCAGCTGGGCCAGCGCCGCGTCGTCGGGGTCCTCGCGATCCTGCAGATCGACCGGCAGGCGTTCGGCGAGCGCGTCGAGCAGCAGATCGGTGCGGGCGAACTCGTCGGGCCCCGGCTGGTCCCCGGGCGCACGTCCAAACTCACGCATAGTCACCTGCCGCAACGATTTCGGACTTGAGGCGCGTCAGCGCGCGGTGCTGGGCCACCCGCACCGCGCCCGTCGTGCTGCCGACGGCCGCGGCGGTCTCCTCGGCGGACAGTCCGACGACGACGCGCAGGATCAGGATCTCGCGCTGCTTGGCGGGCAGGATCTCCAGCAACTCGCTCATCCGGCTGACCGAGTCGGCCTCGATGGCCCGCTGCTCCGGGCCCGCTTCGACCGACCAGCGCTCGGGCAGCGTCTCGGCCGGATAGGTGAGATCGCGGCCCGCCGCCCGGTGCGCGTCGGCGACCTTGTGGGCGGCGATCCCGTAGAGAAAAGCCAGAAAGGGGCGTCCCCGTTCGCGGTAGCGCGGCAGCGCCATAATGGCGGCCAAGCACACCTCCTGAGCCACGTCATCGGCTGACAGACCACCTCGCTCGACCGTGCCGACTCGCGCCCGGCAATATCGCACCACTATCGGACGGATGGTCTCCAGCACCTCTCGTAGAGCCTTCGGGTCCCCCGCTACGGCCTCGGCCACCGCAGCGTCGAGACGTTCCCCTTGACTTGTCATCGACGGCGGTATCTCCAACGTTACGAACCGGACACATCCCGGGGCTTACCAACGCAATGACAATAACGGGCGAAGGGCCGTTCAATCGGTATGCCAGGTTCCACCGGCGCGTCGCACCTGACCTGCGCAGATATCGCGGATTTCGCGCAATTTCCGTGCCGGAAACGTGACGCTCCCGATATCGATCAGCAAGCATGCCAGCGCCCATCGCAGGGGCGTCAGCCCCAGCCGGGCGGCCTCGTCGAGGGCGGTGTCGGCGACGGCGCGGGCCGTGTCGGTGGCACCGGCGCTGCACAGGGCGGCCGCCAGCACGACGTCGCTTTTGACCCGGTGCCGCGCCGACGCGACCGCCATCGCCCGGGACAGCTCGACCGCCGCACCGGCATGGCGCACGGCGACGTCGCCGTGGCCGGAGGCCATCGCCAGCTCGGCGGCCACCCACCACCGGCGCACGGCGAGCCGGTCGGGCACCGCCGCCCCCGGCTTCAGCACCGCGTCCACCCGGGCCAGCAACGTCGCCGCGGCCGCCAGGCGCCCGACGCCCAGCGCGTCGGCCGCGAGCCCGGTCAGCGCGTCGGCGCGGGCCTCGGGGTCCGCCGCCGCCAGCGCCAGTGCCCGTCCGTCCCAGCCCCGCGCCAGGGTGTGCCATCCCAGCTGGCGCAGAAACGACCCGTGGGTGCTGTGGGCCAGCGAGACCAGGCGTCCGGGCGCCCCGCTGCGCCGCAACTGGGCGAGGTCGCGGTAGGCGCTCCCGTAGCGGCCCTGCCCACCGGCCGCGACCGCCCGCAGCCACAGTTGCTCCGGTGTGGCCGCCGTCGGCAACGGCCAGCGGCCCGGCTCGCCGCCGAAGGCGGCCCCGGCCAACTTTTCGTCGATCACCGACGTGTGATAAGTCTCAATCGCGGCCATAGTGGTAAACAGTTCGTGCGGGTTGTGTTACCGAAATGTTAATCGCCAGCACGGTGCCCACTAATTGCCCCCTCCCGCGCTCCCAGCACTGAGCTGGGACGATCACGGTTCGGCCAAGTGCCTGGTAGCGCCCGTTCCGTTCGCGAAATACGACACAGATGAACGCAGCGTAAAATCTGTTCCAACCCTTACATATTTTGCTGGCCTAAGTGGCTCCTACGTGGCTATTGACGGAAATTCGCCGTCCCCCCTAACGTCTACCGGTGACGGGTTGTCATCGGTGACGCCGCTTCATTTCCGTTGCTAACACAGCTTCTCGGACGCTTCGCGAACTCGACCTCAACTGGGCGTGCCGTGCAGAGAGGGAACATGCCAATGCCACAGCCTGAGCAGCTACCCGGGCCCAACGCCGACATCTGGAACTGGCAACTCGAGGGCCTGTGCCGCGGCGTTGACTCGTCGATGTTCTTTCACCCCGACGGCGAGCGCGGCCGCGCGCGCCTGCAGCGCGAGCAGCGCGCCAAGGAGATGTGCCGGCAGTGCCCGGTCATCCAGCAGTGCCGTGCCCACGCCCTCGACGTCGGGGAGCCCTACGGCGTGTGGGGCGGCCTGTCGGAATCCGAGCGCGACCTGCTGCTCAAGGGCGACATCGGCCGCGGGCGGGGCATTCGCCGGTCGGCCTGAGCTGCCCTTCCCGCACGCCCCCGCGGCCCGGCGCGGCGTCACCCGGGCCACCGGGGCGCGCGCTTGTCGATGAAGGCCGCGACGCCCTCCAGCGCGCAGGGATCCATCATGTTGCACGCCATCGTCGCGCCCGCGTCCTCGTAGGCGGCCTCGATGCCGGCCTCGATCTGGCGGTAGAACAGCGCCTTGCCCATGGCGACGGCGACGCGCGGCTTGGCGACGACCCGCGCCACCAGCTCCGCCACCGCCTCGTCCAGCGCCTCGGGTGCGGCCACCTTGTTGACCAGCCCCAGCACCCGCGCCTCCTCGGCGGAGACGAACTCGCCGGTCACGAGCATCTCGAAGGCGGCTTTGCGCGGCAGATTGCGCGACAGCGCCACCCCCGGGGTCGCGCAGAACAGCCCGACGTTGATGCCGCTGACCGCGAAGCGCGCGTCGCGGCTCGCCACCGCGAGGTCGCACATCGCGACGAGCTGGCAGCCCGCGGCGGTCGCCAGACCGTGGACCCGCGCGATCACCGGGACGGGCAGGCGCTGAATCGCCAGCATCACGGTCGTGCACTGCGCGAACAAGCGCTGGTAGTACTCGAGCGACGGCTCGGCCCGCATCTCCTTCAGGTCGTGTCCGGCGCAGAAGGCCTTGCCGGACGCCCCGAGCACGACGGCGCGCACCGCCTCGTCGTCGGCGAGCGCGTCGATGGCCTCGCCGAGCGCCGCGAGCATCGCCTCGGACAGCGCGTTGAAGGCGTGCGGGCGGTTCAGCGTCAGCGTGACGACGCCGCGCTCATCGCGGTGTTGCAGCAGCAGCGGTTCTTCCATCGCCTGACCTCACTCGATTGCTCCGGCGCTGATCGGACGCTAGCACCCGACATTCACACCGCCGCGACACACAAACCCGGCGAGGACTACGCCGATAACGACCGCGACGGGGTGTGCCGCGCGGAGCACGCCGCCGACAAAACGAAACACCCCCGGCCCGTCAGGACCGGGGGTGCTCGGAACCACTGGCCTAGCTAGTGGTGGTGATGACCGTGGCCATGGCCATGGCCATGGTCATGGTCGCCCTCCTCGTCGGCCGGCTTCTCGACAATCGCCGTCTCGGTGGTGAGCACCATCCGGGCCACCGATGCCGCGTTGAGCACCGCCGACCGGGTGACCTTGACCGGGTCGATGACGCCGTCGGCGATCAGGTCGCCATAGCGCAGCGTCGCGGCGTTCAGGCCCTGCCCGGCGGGCAGCTCGCTGACCTTGTTGACCACGACCGCACCGTCGAGGCCGGCGTTGTCGGCGATCCAGTACAGCGGCGCGGCCAGGGCCTCGGAGAAGACGTCGACCCCCGCCGCCTGGTCGCCGGTCAGCGACGCCCGCAGCTCCTGCAGCGCCCCGCGGGCCCCGATGAGCGCCGTGCCACCGCCGGCCACGATGCCCTCCTCGACGGCCGCCTTGGCGGCCGCGACGGCGTCCTCGACGCTTTCCTTACGCTTCTTGAGCGCCGTCTCGGTGGCGGCGCCGACCTTGAGCACGGCGACCCCGCCGGCCAGCTTGGCCAGCCGCTCCTGCAGCTTCTCGCGGTCCCAGTCCGAGTCGCTCGCCTCCGCCTCGGCGCGCAGCTGCTTGATGCGACCGGCCACCGCCTCGGCGGACCCGCCGCCGTCGACGATGATGGTGTCGTCCTTGCCGACCACGACGCGGCGGGCCGAACCCAGGACCTCCACCCCGACCTCACGCAGCAGCAGGCCGGCGTCGGGATTGACCACCTGCCCGCCCGTGACGATCGCCAGGTCCTCCATGAACGCCTTGCGCCGGTCGCCGAAGAACGGCGACTTGACCGCGACGGCCTTCAGCGTCTTGCGGATCGCGTTGACCACCAGCGTGGCCAGGGCCTCGCCCTCGATGTCCTCGGCGATGATGACCAACGGCTTGCCCGCTTCGGCGACCTTCTCCAGCATCGGCAGCAGGTCGGGCAGCGAGCTGATCTTCTCCTGGTGCAACAGGATCAGCGGGTCTTCGAGCACGGCCTGCTGGGCGTCGAAGTCGGTCACGAAGTACGCCGACAGGTAGCCCTTGTCGAAGCCGACACCCTCGGTGAACTCCAGTTCGGTGTTCATCGTCGAGGATTCCTCGACGCTGACGACGCCGTCGGTGCCGACCTTGTGCATCGCCTCGCCGACCAGCGCGCCGATCTCCTCGTCGCGCGAGGAGACCGTCGCCACCTGGGCGATCCCCTCCCTGCCGGACACCGGGGTCGCCGACGCGAGCAGCGCCTCGGACACCGCGTCGGCGGCTTTGCTGATGCCCGCCCCGAGTTCCATCGCGTTGGCCCCGGCGGCGACCAGGCGCAGGCCGCCCTTCACCAGTGCCTGCGCCAGCACCGTGGCGGTGGTGGTGCCGTCGCCGGCGACGTCGTTGGTCTTGGTGGCCACCGACTTCACCAGCTGGGCGCCGAGGTTCTCGAACGGGTCCTCCAGGTCGATCTCCCGCGCGACGGTGACGCCGTCGTTGGTGACCGTGGGGCCGCCCCAGGACTTGGCCAGCACCACGTTGCGGCCGCGCGGCCCCAGCGTCACCCGGACCGCGTCGGCGAGCGCGTTCACGCCCGCCTCGATGGCGCGGCGCGCGGTCTCGTCGTACTCAATCAGCTTGCTCATCAGGCTCCTTGGTAACGCATGCCGCCCCGGAAATCACCGCGGCCATGCGCGGGGATCGCCGGGGCGGACATGGTGCTTACTTCGATACGACAGCCAGCACGTCGCGTGCCGACAGGATCAGGTACTCCTCGCCGTTGTACTTGATCTCGGTGCCGCCGTACTTGCTGTAGATGACGGTGTCGCCTTCCGAGACGTCGAGCGGGATCCGCTTTGCGCCGTCCTCGTCCCAGCGGCCGGGACCGACGGCGACGACGGTGCCTTCCTGCGGCTTCTCCTTGGCGGTGTCGGGAATGACCAGACCGGACGCGGTCGTGGTCTCGGCCTCGTTGGCCTGCACGAGAATCTTGTCCTCGAGTGGCTTGATGTTCACCTTCGCCACGATGGGAGCCCTCCAGTTAGTTGGTAGCAGGCCCGGGACCATCGCCCGGGCCGGGGTTGGCGGTCGGTTCGCGGCGTGCCCCGAACCGTCCGTTTGTCAGGTGGTCTGGCACTCGTCCGTACCCTCGCACCGTCGTCGCGGGTGCCGGCACAGGGGGACGTCCGACTGCCACCTAGCACTCTATACACGAGAGTGCTAGCACTCAAGGGCGGCCCGCTGCTTCCCGCGCCGGAGCAGGTCGCCGCCCAGAATGCGCGTGGCGATAATGGACTCATGCTCACCGGCATCCTCGCCAAGCGCACCGCGCTCACGGCCACGCTCATCATCGCGGCCTTCGTCGCATCCTTGTGGGGCGGCGCCGGATTGGCCGGCGCCGACCCGAACGGCCAGATGTACGGGGACCCGCAGGCCGCCGCGCCCTACTGGCGCTACCAGCACCAGGAGGACTGCGGCCTGATGGCCGTGGCCGACGTCGTCGGCCAGCTCACCGGCCACGAACCCACCCAGCTCGGCATCGAGCTGCGCGGCATCTTCACCCCCAGCGAATCCCACGGCGGCGACGTGTACTTCTTCGACGGCACGTCGCCGCAGGACATGGTCATGCTGCTGCAGCGCTACGGTGTCCAGTCGCAGATCACGACCGGCAACACCCTGCAGGCGCTCGAGAACTACCTCTCCGGCGGCCACAAGGTCATCGCGGCGCTCAACGCGGAAACCATCTGGAACTATCCCCCGGGTCAGGGCCAGCGCACGCAGCCCGACCACGCCGTCGTCGTCACCGGGGTCGACACCGCCGACGACGTCGTCCACCTCAACGACAGCGGCACCCCCAACGGCCGCGACGAGCTGATCCCGCTGGACACCTTCACCCAGGCCTGGTCGACCAGCGACGACCTGCTCATCGTCACCGACGCGACCGGCTACGGCACATTGCCGTGGGCGCCCCGGATCTAAGGCAGCCGGCCCCGCACCACCGGCAGGCCCGGGTCGCCGGCCACGTCCAGCGCCGACGGCGGCGTGCCCGCGGCCACCAGGTGCGCGGCGAACGACGCGATCATCGCCCCGTTGTCGGTGCACAGCCGCGGCCCGGGGATCCGCAGGGTCAGGCCGGCCTGCGCGCAGCGCTGCGCGGCGAGCTCCCGCAGCCGCGAGTTCGCGGCCACTCCCCCCGCGATCAGCAGGGTCGACACGCCGGCCCGGGTGGCCGCCCGCACCGCCTTGCGCGTCAACACGTCGGCGACGGCTTCCTGGAATCCGGCCGCGACGTCGGCCGCCGCCGCGTCCGGGGCGCTCTCCAGATACCGCGCCACCGCGGTCTTGAGCCCGGAGAAGCTGAACGCGCAGGGATCGTCGGCCGGTCCGGTCATGCCGCGGGGGAAGACGACGGCTTCGGGATCTCCGGTGCGGGCCAGCTCGTCGAGCACCTTGCCGCCCGGATAGCCCAGGCCCAGCAGCCGCGCCAC
This sequence comes from Mycobacterium helveticum, assembly GCF_007714205.1. Taxonomy (GTDB): domain Bacteria; phylum Actinomycetota; class Actinomycetes; order Mycobacteriales; family Mycobacteriaceae; genus Mycobacterium; species Mycobacterium helveticum. Next base: position 33,800 of record NZ_VMQU01000019.1, read on the forward strand.
CTTGTCGTAGGCCTCGCCGGCGGCGTCGTCGACCGTGCTGCCGAGCTCGACGATCGGCTCGCCGAGCGAACGCACGTGCAGCAGGTGCGTGTGCCCCCCCGACACCAGCAGCGCCACGCACTCGGGCAGCGGGCCGTGCTCGTAGACGTCGGCGGCCAGATGTCCGCCGAGATGGTTGACGGCGTAGAACGGCACGCCCCAGGCGGCCGCATAGGCCTTGGCCGCCGCGACCCCCACCATCAGGGCTCCGGCCAGGCCGGGCCCGATGGTGGTGGCCACGATGTCGGGCCTGTCGAGACCCGCGGCCGCCAGGGCGCGGCGCATGGTGGGGCCGAGCGCCTCCAGATGGGCCCGGGAGGCGATCTCGGGCACCACGCCGCCGAACCGGACGTGCTCGCCGACGCTGGAGGCCACCTCGTCGGCCAGCAACGTCACGGTCGCCCCGGAACCGGCGCCGTCCAGCCGCGCGATGCCGACTCCCGTCTCGTCGCAGGAGCTTTCGATGGCCAGGATGACTGTCATGGGGCGTGGCAAGCCTCTCTGCGCATCGTGTAGGCATCGGCGCCGCTGACGCGGTAGTAGCGACGGCGCAGGCCGACCTGCTCGAACCCCACGCTGCGGTACAGCGCGATCGCGGCCTCGTTGTCGGTGCGCACCTCCAGATACACCACGCCGCCGTCGGCGAACTCCAGCAGCTCGTCGAGCAGCCGCCGGCCGATGCCGCGGCCCTGGCAGGCGGGGTCCACGCCGATGGTGTGCACCTCGTACTCGAACGGCGGCCTGCGGCCCAGCCGCGAGATACCGGCGTACCCGACCAGCGTTCCGGCGCTGCGCGCGCCCACGTAATGGCTGTGCGGGCTGGCCAGCTCCCGGTTGAACGCGGCCGCCGGCCACGGGTCGTCGCCGTCGAACAGCTGCGATTCGAGCTCGGCGCACCGTGCGGCGTCGGCCGTGGTCAACGCACCGATGGTCACGGGCTCGCCGCAGGCGGTCATCGGCGCTCCGCCAGGGGTTTGGCGTCGGGCCGGCGCAGGTACAGCGCCACCAGGGGCGCCGGCGGCGCCGACCAGTCCCCGACGGCGGCCGCCAGGCCGGCAGGTGTCGGATGGACGGGCCCGCACCGCGGCAGGCCGAACATCCCCGCGTGCTCGGGTGAGCCGGCCACCGCTTCGGCCGCGCCGGGGTCGACACCGGCCGCGGCGCCGACCGCGGGGCCCTCGGTGCGGACCCCGTCTCGGTAACGGGCCCAATAGATTTCGCGCCGACGGGCGTCGGTGACGACCAGGGTGTCGCCGGTGGTGAGCACCCCGATGGCGTCCAGGCTGCACACGCCGTGCACCGGGATGCCCAGCGCGTGCCCGTAGGCCGCGGCGCTGGCCATGCCCACCCGCAGCCCGGTGAAGGGACCCGGGCCGCAGCCCACCACGACGGCGTCGAGATCGCCCATCCGCAGCGCGGCGTCGGCGAGCGCGGCGAGCACGTTGGGGGTGAGCCGTTCGGCGTGGGCGCGGGCGTCGACGGTGACGCGCTCGGCCAGCACGGCCAGATCGTCGCGCCGCACCACCCCGGCCGTCACCGCCGGGGTGGAAGTGTCGATGGTCAGGACGACGCTCACCGGGCCCACCGCCACGTGGCGAGCCGCACGTCGGAGTGGCTGACCCGCTCCAGCCGGACGTCGAGGTGCCGCTCGGAGAGGCGTTCGGCGATGCCCTCGCCCCACTCCACCACGACGACCGCGTCCTGCAGGTCGGTGTCGAGGTCCAGCGAGTCGAGTTCCCCCAGCAGGTCGGCTCCGGGTGAGTCCAGTAACCGGTACAGGTCGACGTGGATCATCGCCGGCGCGCCCGGCCGCCGCGGCCGATGCACCCGTGCCAGCACGTACGACGGCGACGTGATCGGGCCTTCGACATCCATGGCCACGGCAATCCCCTTGGCCAGCACGGTCTTTCCCGCACCCAGCGGACCGCAGAGCACCACCACGTCACCGGCGCGCAGCTGCTCGCCCAGCCGGGATCCCAGCGCGACGGTGTCCTCGACGCGCTCGAGCGTGGCGGTGCCGCCATCCGGCCCCTGCTCAGCCACGGCGCCACACCAGTTCCCGGAATCGTCGGGCGGCCCGACCCATCCTGCCCGGAAGGGCCCGATCGACGAGCCGGACCAGCCCGTCGTTGATGGCCTCGGGCTTGTCCAGCAGAGCCAGGTGGCTCGCCCCGGGGACGATGACCAGCTCGGACAACGGCATACACGCCGCCATCTTGCGGGAGTACTCGTCCGGGGTGAGCAGGTCGTGGTCGCCGCAGGCGACCAGGGTCGGGACCCGCAGCAGCGTCCACAGCCCGGCGGTTTCGTCGTGCCGTTCCAGCGCGTCCAGGAACCCCACCAGGGTGGTGATCGGGGTGTCGTTCATCATGCGCTGCGAGAACGCGTCCAGGCTCCGGCTGACCTGCAGGTCGCCGAACGACGCGGCCCGCAGGACGGGACCGATCAGCGACCGCGACACGGTGCGGCCGCGGTTCATCAGCGTGGGGGCGGACCTGACGGTGAACCGGATCGCTTCCAGCGCCGGATTTTTCAGTAACTCGCCCAGCGGTGAGCGCGACAGCCCTTCGGCGGCAGAGGAAATCAGCGCCGCGCCGACGATCCGTTTTCCGTATCCCTCGGGAAACTGGCGGGCATGCGACAACACCGTCATGCCACCCATCGAATGACCCACCAGTACGATCATCCCACGCGGCGCCGCCACCGTCAGCACGCTCTCCAGGTCCTTGCCGAGCTGGGTCAGCGTGTAGGTCTCCGGCAAGCCCTGGCCGGACCGGCCGTGCCCGCGCTGGTCGTAGAAGACCATCCGCACCCGCGGCCCCAGCCGCCCGGGCAGCCGGGTCCGCTGGAAATGGAAGGCGCCCATGCGCAGACAGAAACCGTGGACGAACACCAGCGTCAGCGGGGCGTGCACGGGCCCGGCCTCGCGGACGGCCAGCGGCACCCCGTCCGGGGTGGTCACCACGTAGCCGCGGTCGTCGTCGATACGGTCGAAATCCTCGCCGGCGTACGGGTCTTCGGCAGCGGTGGCACGCCGGGTCACCGAGCGGCGGGCCGAGGCCCCCACGATGGCGGCGATCGCGGTCAGACCGGCACCTCCCGCAAACCAGGCCCTCACCCAGTGGCGCCGGCGGGTTCGGTCATCGCTCAACGGTGTCGGCCTCGCGGTATGTCCTGGTGATGCGGCCCCGGGGGCTGGTCACCACCTCGTAGTGGATGGTGCCGATCAGATCGGCCCAGTCCTGTGCGGTCGGCTCGCCCCCGTCGCCCGGCCCGAACAGGATCGCCTCGTCGCCCTCGGCCACGTCGGGCTTCCCGGGGCCCAGGTCGACGAGGAACTGGTCCATGCAGATCCGCCCGACGCCGGGCCGCCGCCTGCCGTTGATCAGGACGTCCAGGCGTCCGCCCAGCGTCCGGAACACCCCGTCGGCGTAGCCGATCGGCAGCAGCGCCAGGTTGGTCTCGCGGTCGGCGATCCAGGTGTGGCCATACGACACACCCTCGCCGGCACGGATCGACTTCACCAGCGCGACAGCACATTTCACCGTCATCGCCGGCACCAGCCCCATGTCGCCGAGCGCGGGGACCGGGCTCAGGCCGTACACGGCGATACCGGGCCGGACGAGGTCGAAGGCCAGGTCGGGCCGCGACATCGTCGCCGACGAGTTCGACAGGTGGGCAACCTCGAACCGCATCCCCCGCTCGCGCGCCGCCGCGAGCAGCTCGGCGAACCGCCGGGCCTGGGCGTCGTTGACGGCGCTGTCGGGCTGGTCGGCGTGCACCAGGTGCGACATCAGGCCGCGTACCCGCACGGCGTCCTCGGCGACGGCCCGGCGCAGCGCGTCCAGCAGCGCCGGGAACTGCGCCGGGGGCACCCCGTTGCGGTTCAGCCCGGTGTCGGCCTTGACGGTGACCGTGGCCGTGCGGCCGGTGCGGCGCGCGGCGTTCAGCAGCTCGTCGAGCTGGCGGAGCGAGGACACGGCGATCTGGACGTCGGCCAGCAGGGCCGGCCCGAAGTCGATGCCGGGTGGATGCAGCCACGCCAGCACCGGTGCGGTGATCCCGTCGGCGCGCAGCCGCAGCGCCTCGTCGACGGTGGCCACGCCCAGCTCGGCGGCCCCCGCGGTCAACGCGGCGCGGGCGACCCGGGTGGCCCCGTGGCCGTAGCCGTCCGCCTTGACGACGGCCATCACCTGCCCGTGGCCGGCGTGCTCGCGCAGCACCCGCACGTTGTGCTCGATGGCGCCCAGGTCCACCACGGCCTCGGCGAGGACACCCGGCGTCAGGGACATCGGCGTAACGGACACGGTCGATATTGTCCCAGAACCCGCACAGTGCCGCGAAAGTGCCGCGAAGGTGCAGTTAGCGGCGCCGCCACTCGGGAAATGCGCCGGCAGTCCCACTTTCGCGGGGCGAAAACTAGTGCGCGAAGTGCTGGCAGCCGTAGTGGCCGCCGGGCCTGACCTTGTCCAGCGACGTCAGCGCCGACACGGCGTCGTCGTGCAGTGCCCGGGCCAGGTCGGTCGACAAACCCTCGCGCACCACGATGCGCAGCACCGTCACGTCGGCGGCGTTGTCGGGCATGGTGTAGGCCGGCACCTGCCAGCCGTAGCTCCGCAGCTCGTGCGAGAAGTCGAACTCGGTGTAGCCGCGGTCGCCGGCGAGTTTGAACGTGACCACCGGGATCGCCGAGCCGTCCGAGATCACCTCGAAGCGCTCGCCGGCGCGCAGTTGCTCGCCCAGCCACCGCGCCGTGCGCGACAGCGCTCGCATCACCTTGGTATAGCCGTCGCGGCCCAGCCGCAGGAAGTTGTAGTACTGCCCGATCACCTGGTTGCCGGGACGGGAGAAGTTCAGGGTGAAGGTCGGCATGTCGCCGCCCAGGTAGTTGACCCGGAAGACGAGCTCCTCGGGCAGGTACTCCTTGCTGCGCCACACCACGAAGCCGATGCCGGGATAGGTCAGGCCGTACTTGTGGCCGCTGACGTTGATCGACACCACGCGGGGCAGGCGGAAGTCCCACTTGAGCTCCGGGTGCAGGAAGGGCACCACGAATCCGCCGCTGGCGGCGTCCACGTGCACCGGAACGTCCACGCCCCCGCCGGCGGCGAGTTTGTCCAGCGCGCCGCAGATGTCGGCGACGGGCTCGAGCTCCCCGGTGTAGGTGGTGCCCAGGATCGCCACCACGCCGATGGTGTCCTCGTCGACGGCGTCGAGCACCTGCTCGGGGGTGATCACGTAGCGCCCCTTCTCCATCGGCAGGTAGCGCGGCTCGACGTCGAAGTAGCGACAGAACTTCTCCCACACCACCTGAACGTTGGAGCCCATCACCAGATTCGGGGTGCGCTTTTCCCAGCCTCCCCCTTTTCTGGACCCGACCTTCTGGCGCCAGCGCCATTTCATGGCCAGCCCGCCCAGCATCACCGCCTCGCTCGAGCCGACCGTGGACACCCCGCAGGCGCTGTGGGGGTCGTCGTCACGTAGCTCGTCGGCGTGGAACAGGTCGGCCACCATGGACACGCAGCGCTGCTCGATCGCCGCGGTCGCCGGGTACTCGTCCTTGTCGATCATGTTCTTGTCGAACGTCTCGGCCATGAGCCGGCAGGCCTCGGGGTCCATCCAGGTGGTGACGAAGGTGGCCAGGTTCAGCCGCGAACTGCCGTCGAGCATCAGCTCGTCGTGGACGAAACGGTAGGCGGCGTCCGGGTTCATCGACTCCTCGGGCAGGCGCAGCGCCGGGATCGGGGCGGTGAACAGGCGGTTGGTGTAGGCGGGGGCGATCGCGTGCGCGGGCATGGACGGGTGGTGGGGCACGGGGTTCCTTTCTTGCTGCGACAAGCCTTGCTGCTACAGGGCGGCCAGGGCCGCCCGGATGTGCGGGATGATCCGTGACGCCGACGTCGGCGCGTCGCCGGGCCCGGGATCGGCGGCCGAGGACGCCGCCGCGCGGGCGTGGACGAAGGCGGCCGCCGCGGCCGCCTCGGCCGCCGGCAGTCCGGCCGCCAGCAGCGCGCCGATCATCCCGGACAGCACGTCGCCCGAGCCCGCGGTGGCGGCCCAGGACTGCCCGGCCGGGTTGAGGTAGACGGGGCCGCCGGGGTCGGCGATGACGGTGACATTGCCCTTGAGCAGCACCGTGGCGCCGAGCCCGTCGGCCAGCTTGCGGCAGGCGCCGACCCGGTCGTCTCCGGGCGCGCTGCCGGCCAGCCGGGCGAATTCCCCGGCGTGCGGGGTCAGCACGGTCGGCGCGGCGCGGTTGGCCACCAGTTCGGGCCGCGCCGCCAGGATGGTCAGCGCGTCGGCGTCGACGATCACCGGCAGGTCGGTGTCCAGCGCGAACATCAGGGCCCCGGCGCCGGTCTCGTCGGTGCCCAGCCCGGGCCCGACGACCCAGGCCTGCACCCGCCCGGCCGCGGCCGGGGTGGGTGAGGCGATCACCTCGGGCCACCGCGCGAGCACCTCGGAGTGTGCGCTGCCGGCGTAGCGGACCATGCCGGCGGTGGCCGCGACGGCGGCGCCGGTGCACAGCACGGCCGCGCCCGGGTACGTCGACGAGCCGGCCATCACGCCGGTCACGCCCTGGGTGTACTTGTCGTCCCGGGGGCCGGGCACCGGCCAGCGCGCCACCACGTCGGCGGCCTGCAACCCCAGCGCCTCGACGTCGGGCGGGCCCGGCAGGTCCAGGCCGATGTCGATGAGTTCCACGCGGCCGCAGTCGGCCAGCGCGTGCACCGGCTTGAGCCCGCCGAAGGTGACGGTCACCGCGGCGCATACGGCGGGACCGGTGATCGCCCCGGTCATCACGTCGATGCCGCTGGGAATGTCGACGGCGACCACCGGGATGGCGTCGGCGCCCGGCCTGGCCAGGCCGGCGAACACCTCGGCCGCGGCCGGCCGCAACGGCCCCGACCCGGAGATGCCCACTACCCCGTCGATAACGAGATCCGTTGCCGGGGAGACGCTTTCGACGACGCGACCGCCCGACTTCCGGAACGCCGCCAGCGCTTTGGCGTGGGTGCGGCCCGGATCGAGCAGCACCGCGTCGGCGGCCGCGCCGCGACGGCGCACGAACGTCGCCGCCCACAGCGCGTCGCCGCCGTTGTTCCCCGAGCCGACGACCGCGCAGACCCGGCGTCCGGCCACCCCGCCCGCGCGGGCGGTCAGCTCGGCGATGATCGCGGTGGCCAGCCCGAAGGCCGCGCGTCTCATCAGGGCGCCGTCGGGCAGGCCGGCCAGCAGCGGTGCTTCGGCGTCGCGGATCGCGTCTACGGAGTAGTAATGCCGCATCGAACCCAACACTACGTGTCCGCGCCGGGGCGCACCGTCGCGTGCACCCACGCCGGCTCCCGGCGCGTCAGGACGCCGTCAGGCCTTCGTCATGGCGAGGCCTCGCCGGAGCGGAACCGCCGCAGCGCGTACCTGAGCTTGGCCGGGCCCAGTTGCATGCCGCCCTTGGTGCGGGTCAGCGGGTAGAAGCAGAGCCCGATGAGGATCGCGGCGAAGTGCCCGATCGCGGTGAATTGGAGTTCGACGCGGTTCATCGTGAGCAGCGGGAAGCCGAAGATGACGAACAACACCCCGAGGTAGCCCCAGCGCCACGGTCGCGCGATGTGGTAGGTCAGCACGGCCATCACGCCGACCAGGAAATAGCTGACCCCGATGTCGCGGGCCAGCACCAGCCTTTCCGACGCGCTGCGGTCCTCGATCGCGAAGTAGAGCATGCCCTCGCCGATGTAGGTGGCGAGAATGTGCGACGTCAGTCCCACGGTGAGCCACCGCAGCTGGCGCAGCCAGTGTTCGGCCGGCGCGAGGAACAGCGTGAACAGCAGCAGGTACGGTTCCAGGTCCTTGCCGTCGATCCACAGCAGGCTGGCGAACAGCACGTCGAGGGGATCGGAGCCCAGCCCGCGGATGTTGGTGGAGCGGTGCAGCAACACCGCGTGCAACTGCTGGCCGGTGAGGTCGTTCTGGATCAGCGTCGTGATCGTCAGCACCAGCAACCAGCCGTAGGTCAGCGGCGCGTCGCTGACCCAATGCCACACCGCGAGCGCCATGCCGCCCGCTCGCCCCCGCACCGATGTGTTCGCCACACCCTCAACCTTCGCATGCCCGGCGCCGCGCCGCGGAACCGCGACAAACGCGTCAGGAGCCCGAGGCGTTGTCCGGCCTCAGGTGCCGCCACCAGCAGTTGATGTAGAGGGCCATCGACACCGCCAGCGCGGCGAGCACCCACAGGACGATCGTGATGTCGATCCAGCTGCCGAACGGCGGCGAGCCGGGCAGCGCGTTGCGCAGCGGCACCACCGCGAAGAGCATCGCCGCGTACCAGGTCGTCATCGGCGGCTGGAACTTGCGCCGGTCACGCGCGGTCTGGATCGCGACGACCAGGGCCAGGACGGCGATCGTGATCAGGACGCCGAGGATGACGATGGCGAACGCCGCCGTGCTGAGCGACCGCTGCAGGCTCACCCGGTACGGGCCCTGCCCGTTGCGGTTGCCGGCGGCGACCTCCCACCCGGAGAGATGGTTGACGAACTTCACGGGCACGCGGATGGGCTCGGATTCGTCGCCGCGGAACAGTTCGACCTCGACGGGCCCGGAACGGTAGTGGTCGAAGGGCCAGCGTTCGATCTCGCCGGCGATGGTCAGCGGAACGGGGAACGTGCCCGGCAGCATGCCCTTGGTCCACGTGCGGCGGGTCGGCGAGGCCACCGACCTGACCCGCAGGCTGAGGTTTTCGTTGAGGTGGTGGGTTTGCGGGTCCAGCAGCGCCGAGCCGGGAATCACGGTCAGGTTGGCGACGAGCACGCTGTAATTCGACTGGATGTCTTCGACGTTCATGGTCGCCAGCGTCGCCTCGCCGCCGGGCGGCGTCATCGTCCGCTGGCGGCCCGGACCGCCGGCGGCATACAGCGCGACCGCGGCCACGTACGCCCCGATGATGCCCACGACCAGACCCACGACGCCGAATCTGCCGACCGCCGCCCGCATGCTGCTCCCCTTTTTTTGCACCCCGGTTTTTTGCATCCCGGTGAACTGTCCCCGAGGAATGTAATGCAAGGAAGCGGTGCGCGGCGCCGATACCGCCAACGGCGCGGGAGCGGGCGGCGGGGCGGCCGGTGCCTACTCCACGGTGACGGACTTGGCCAGGTTGCGCGGTTTGTCGACGTCGTAGCCGCGGGCCTGCGCCACCGACGCGGCGAACACCTGCAGCGGCACCGTAGACAGCAGGGGCTGCAAAAGCGTTGACACCGAGGGTATTTCGATCAGGTGATCGGCGTAGGGGCGCACGGTTTCGTCGCCCTCCTCGGCGATGACGATGGTAATCGCGCCGCGTGTCTGGACTTCCCGGATGTTGGAGAGCAGCTTGGCGTGCAACGTGGCCTGCCCCTTGGGCGAGGGCATGATCACGATGACCGGCAGGCCGTCTTCGATCAACGCGATCGGGCCGTGCTTGAGCTCGCCGGCGGCGAAGCCCTCGGCGTGCATGTAGGCCAGCTCCTTGAGTTTGAGCGCGCCTTCCAGCGCCACCGGGTAGCCGACGTGGCGGCCCAGGAACAGCACCGTCGAGGACCGGGCGAACCGGTAGGCCAGGTCGGCCACCGGCCCGATCGTCGCGAGCATCCGGGCCACCAGCTCGGGCATCGCTTCCAGCTCGCGGTATTCGCGCTCGACCTCGTCGGGGTACTTGGTGCCGCGGGCCTGCGCCAGCGCCAGCCCGACCAGGTAGTTCGCGGTGACCTGGGCCAGGAAGGTCTTGGTGGAGGCCACGCCGATCTCCGGGCCCGCGCGCGTGTAGAGCACCGCATCGCATTCGCGGGGGATCTGCGAGCCGTTGGTGTTGCAGATCGCCAGCACCTTGGCCTTCTGTTCCTTGGCGTGGCGCACCGCTTCCAGCGTGTCGGCGGTCTCGCCGGACTGCGAGATGGCGACCACCAGCGTGCTGCGGTCCAGCACCGGGTCCCGGTAGCGGAATTCGCTGGCCAGCTCCACCTCCACCGGCAGCCGGGTCCAGTGCTCGATCGCGTACTTGGCCAGCAGCCCGGAGTGGTAGGCGGTGCCGCAGGCGACCACGAACACCTTGTCGATGTCGCGGAGCTCCTGGTCGCTCAGTCGCTGCTCGTCCAGCACGATGCGACCGTCGACGAAATGCCCGAGCAGGGTGTCGGCCACCGCGGTGGGCTGTTCGGCGATCTCCTTGAGCATGAAGTACTCGTAGCCGCCCTTCTCGGCGGCGGCCAGGTCCCAGTCGATATGGAAGATTCGGGCACTCGCGTCGTCCGGGTTGCCGTCGAAGTCAGTGATCCGGTAGCCGTCCGCGGTCAGCACCACGGCCTGGTCCTGGCCCAGTTCGACGGCCCGGCGGGTGTGCGTGATGAACGCCGCCACGTCGGAGCCGACGAACATCTCGCCGTCGCCGATGCCCAGCACCAGCGGTGTGGACCGGCGGGCGGCGACGATGGTGCCGGGCGCGTCGGCACTGGCGAACACCAGCGTGAAATGGCCCTCCAGCCGGCGCAGCACGGCAAGCACCGACGCGGGGAAGTCGCCGGCCGTGGCGCCGTGGCGGTATGCCCGCGCCACCAGGTGCACCGCGACCTCGGTGTCGGTGTCGCTGGCGAACTCCACCCCGGCCGTCTCCAGCTCCTGGCGCAGGGCCGCGAAATTCTCGATGATGCCGTTGTGGACGACGGCGATCCGGCCGGCGGCGTCGCGGTGCGGGTGGGCGTTGCGATCGGTGGGGCGGCCGTGGGTGGCCCAGCGCGTGTGGCCGAGGCCGGTGGTGCCGGCCAGCGAGGCCTCGGAAGATGCGGCCATCTCGGCGACCGCCTGCTCGAGGTTGGCCAGCCGGCCGGCGCGGCGGCGCACGGTGAGCCGACCGTGCGCGTCGACCAGCGCGATCCCCGACGAGTCGTAGCCGCGGTACTCCATCCGGCGCAGCGCGTCCATGACGACCTCGTGGGCGGGACGCTGCCCGACGTAGCCGACGATTCCGCACATCCATCCCAGGGTAGTGCAGCGCCACCGTCGGTGCGGTGACGCACGCGGACGGCCCGGGCCCGGCCGTGGGGCGTGCCCGACGCCGACAGCGCGCCGCGGCCGATGCGGCCGGATTCATATCGACCTCCGGAAAAGCGCCGGTTCGTCATCTGGTGTATTTCCGCCGTTTTCGACGGCTTCATCGAAGCCGCGGACCCGGGCCCCTGAGGTGCGAAATATCAGCGAATACCGGCAACCACCGGTGCGTCGGGTGTGCGGCGATATCCGAATACCGGTACCTGGCCGGATTTCGACGCTCGCCGGGCACCGGAGTCAGCGGAAAAAAACGACGGAGCCGACGCCGCCCCTGGTCACGAAAGCACGGATTCCCGGGTCGTCTCCGCAGACGAATAGCGCAGCATTTCACCGGCTATCGCGCAGGGTTGCGCCGTACACGGCCCGATCACCCTTCATTTACCACGAGTTTTTGCGGTGGCCATCAACGCCGACGAACCCGCGGCGCCAACACCGCGTCGTGCGTGGCACCGAAGATTTGTGTTCAGCAAATGTTTCGCGACACGCCAACGTCCGATGGGTCATGGCCGTCAATTGCAAATGGAGAATTCGCAGCGGATCGCATCGCAACGGTCATCGATCCGCGCTTCGAGGAGAGAACCATGACAGCTGCGCTCCACGACGAAGTCCTGTACGCCGAAAGAGCCCCGGCCCCGCCGTGCCCGCGCCGGCAATCGCCGATCGTCGGCGCCGGTGACCCGCTGGTGGACGCCGCCGCCCGCCTATTGAGCATTCCGCTGCGCCAGCTCTACGCGGCACTGTGGCGGGTGGGGGTCATCGAGTTGCGGGCGTAACGGCCGCCGAGGCGCCCGGCGCACCGCCGCGGTGCGCTAACGTCGTCGGGTGGCCCGCATCCGCAAGCTCGTCGCGACCCTCAGCCGCCGTGGCCCGCACCCGGTTTTGCGCGGTGACCTGGCTTTCGCGGGCCTGCCGGGGGTGGTCTACACCCCCGAGGCGGGGCTGAACCTTCCCGGTGTGGCATTCGGCCACGACTGGCTCACCGGCGCCGCCCGTTATCACGGTCTTCTGGAGCACCTGGCGTCGTGGGGCATCGTGGCCGGCGCTCCCGACACCGAGCGTGGCATGGCGCCGTCGGTGCTGAACCTGGCGTTCGATCTCGGTACCGCGCTCGACATCATGGCGGGTGTCCGCCTCGGGCCGGGCAAGATCAGCGTCCATCCCGCCAAGCTCGGCCTGGCGGGCCACGGGTTCGGCGGTTCGGCCGCCGTGTTCGCCGCCGCCGGCATGGCCGGGATGGCCGGCGAGCCGGCCGGGGCGGTGGCGGCGATTTTCCCGACGGCGACCAGTCCCCCGGCCGAGGCGCCGGCCGCGACGCTGGGGGTTCCTGGCCTGATTCTGACCGCGCCCGGAGACCCCGCGTCGCTGAACTCCAACGCACTGGCCCTGTCGCACGCATGGCAGGCGGCCACGCTGCGCACCGTCCGCAAAGCCGAACCCGGCGGGCTGGCCGAGGGCCGGCGACTGCCCAAAGCCTTCGGGCTGGCCGGCTCGCACCGGCGCACGCAGCGCGCGGTCCGTGCGCTGCTGACCGGGTACCTGCTCTGCACGCTCGGCGGCGACAAGGCCTACCGCGACTTCGCTGATCCGGACGTGCACCTGCCCAAGACCGATCAGGTGGATCCCGAGACCCCGCCGGTTTCGCTGGGAGAAAAGATCGTCGCGCTGCTGAAATAGCGCGGGCCGCCGCAGCTGGCCGGGGCCGCCGTGGTATCTGTCGTGGGTGCGCATCGGGATCGCTCTGGATTATTCGGGTGGCTTTCACCGGGCCGTCGACCGCGTCGTAGAACTGGAGAAGTCGGGCCTCGACATCGCGGTGGTGGCCGAGGCCTATTCCTTCGACGCCATCAGCCAGCTCGGGTACCTGGCCGCCAAGACGGACACCGTCGAGTTGGCCTCGGGTGTGGTTCCCCTCTACCTGCGGACGCCATCGCTGCTGGCCATGACCGCCGCGGGCCTGGACTTCGTGTCCGACGGCCGGTTCCGCCTCGGGATCGGCACGTCCGGACCCCAGGTGATCGAGGGATTTCACGGCGTGGAGTTCGACGCGCCGTTGGGCCGCACCCGCGAGGTCGTGGAGATCTGCCGGAAGGTGTGGCGGCGGGAACGGCTGCAATTCGCCGGCAAGCATTATCAGATCCCGGTGCCGCCCGACCGGGGCACGGGACTGGGCAAACCTCTTCAGCTGATCAATCACCCGGTGCGCGAACGTATTCCGATAACGATCGCCGCGCTGGGCCCGAAGAACGTAGAACTGACCGCCGAGATCGCCGAAGGCTGGCAGCCGGTGTTTTACCTGCCCGAGAAGGCCGAGTCCGTCTGGGGCGGGGCGCTGGCTGCCGGTGCCGCCAAACGCGATCCCGCACTGGGGCCGCTGGATGTCATGGTGCACGCGTCGCTGGCCATCGGTGACGGCGTCGAGGAGCGGCTGGCCTGGGTGAAGCCGCAGCTGGCCCTCTACATCGGTGGGATGGGCGCCAGGGGCCGCAACTTCTACCACAACCTCGCCACCCGGTATGGATTCGGCGAGGTCGCCGACCGGATCCAGGAGCTGTATCTGTCGGGCCGCAAGCGAGAGGCCACCGACGCCGTGCCCGACGAGTTGGTGCGCGGGATCTCGCTCGTCGGCCCCCGTGGGTTCGTCGCCGAACGCCTGGCCGCTTTCGCCGAGTCGGGGGTGACGACGGTGTTGGCCAGTCCGGTGGTCGCCGATCCAGGGGAATCGGTGCGTCAGGTCGAGGAGCTTCTCGAGCTGCGACCCGCCTGAACTCGTCACTGGCCCGCCTGCGGCAGCTGGTCCGCGGCGATCTCACATGGTGTCGACGCCTCATCCACCGCGAGTGCCGGGTCGCCGGGCGGCGGTGCCACGGGACCGGGTGCGGCGACCGGCGCTGGCGCATCGACCGCCTGGGACTGGTCACCGGGTTGGGACTGGTCACCGGGTTGCGACTGGTCACCGGGTTGGGACTGGTCACCGGGTTGGGACTGGTCGGCCTCATGCGTTTGGTCGACGTCTTCGCCATCGTCGCCGGAGTCCTGCTCGTCGGCGTCGTCGCCCCTGCCGTCGGGATGGAAGGGATCGTCGCTGTCGGAGTCGTCCGCGCCGCTCAGTGCGTCGTCGAACGCCGACGGGTCGGCGAGCTGGCCGGCCGAACCGAGCAGGCCGCTGATGGTATCGACGATCCGCCCCGCAAGTCCGCTCAAACCGCCCAGCCCGCCCAGACCGCCGCCCAGGCCGCCGCCCAGACCGCCGGCGGGCATACCCGCGGCGTCACCGAGCGCCGCTCCCCAGTCCGGCGCCGGCGCCACGGGTGCCGTGGCAGCGACCGGCGGCGGGGGGTCGGCCGGCATGGGCGCCGGCGCCACGGGTGCCGTGGCAGCGACCGGTGGCGGGGGGTCGGTCGGCCCAAGCGGCACCACCGCGGCGGGTACCGCGGCCGCGGGTGCGACCGGCGCCGGCGGCGGGTCCGGTTGGTAGGCCGGCCCGAAATCGCCGGGGACCTCGAAGTACGCCGTCGGCGCGGCAGCCATCCTGTCGATGACCATGTCGTAGGACGCCGCGATCCCCGCCCTGGTCGAACGCATCGCGGTCAGCCAGTCGTTGCGGATGTCGTTGTCGACGTAGGGATGTATCTCGTCACGGACGACCTGCTCGACGGCCGCCTTGTCGCCGGCCCCGTGGGTGGCCGCCGCGGCGGCCGCCAACCACGCCGCTCGCTGCGCCTGCGTGCGATCGTCGATGGCGATGGCCGTGGCGACCTTCGAGTCGAGCAGATACCAGAGATTGTCGCGCAGCGACTCGCACCGCTGCGCCGCGGCACGGACCTCGGTGGCCACGGTGTCGGACACATCGCAATGGCGCTGCAGGAACGCGATGGCGGCGGCACCGCCCGGACCCGTCCATGCCGCGGCCAATTCGTCCACCTGGGCCCGCTGCATGCGGAGGCCTTCGGCCACCGCGGCGCCCGCCGCCCGCAATTCCGCGCAGTCGCGATCCAGCGCGTGCAGGTCCAGGCCCTGTTCGCTGTCGTACCAGTCGTGGATCTGGGACGGGCGCGCCGTCAGGTCGGGCTCCCGGTAGCCGAGCGCGCGGCAGGCCCGCACGTAGCTCTGGGTGTGCTCGACGGCGAGCCGGCCGTCGGTGAGGCGTTGTTGGACGTCCAACCGGTCGGCCATGCTCAGGCGATCCGTCTGGCGGCATACAGTTCGGCGTCGGCATAGCGGTCGGCGCTGGCCCGCAGGGCAACGGCGACCGCCGCGGACGCCCGTGACCACTGCGACAACTCGGCCGCGAGTCGCTGCAGGCCGGCCCGCAGTGCGTCGCCGCGCGCAGCATACGCGCGGCCGGCGCCGGCCCCGCCGAACGTCAGCCTGGCCAGGTGCGCGCCCACGGCGTCGTCGATCAGTTCGGCAGCCGCCCTCAATCGGTCGGCGACCCCGTGCACGGCCACCACGTCGACTGCGGCAGAACTACGTTCTCTCATGCCTGTTCCGACGCCGGCAGCGGCGCCGGGGTTCCGGCGAAGATCAGCTCGCGGCGCTGACCGCTTCGGCGACTCGGGCGGCGATCCGCTCGGCGACGTCCCTGGCCGGCGCTTCCACCATGACACGGATCACCGGTTCGGTGCCGGAGGGCCGCAACAGGATTCGGCCGGTTTCACCCAGCTCGCCGGTGGCCGCCGCGACCGCAGCCTGTACCGAGGGCGCGGCGGAAGCGGTCGCCCTGTCGGCGACCTCAACGTTGATCAGCACCTGGGGCAGCGTCTGCATCCTCGCGGCGAGCTCGGCCAGCGAGGCGCCGGTCTGCACCATGCGCGTCATCAATCGCAGACCGGTGACGGTGCCGTCCCCGGTGGAGCCCAGTGCGGGCATCACGATGTGGCCGGACTGCTCCCCGCCGAGGCTGTAGTCGCCGGCGCGCAACTCCTCCAGCACGTGACGGTCGCCGACGCCGGTGGTGCGCACGGTGATGCCGGCCGCACGCATGGCCAGGTGCAGCCCCAGGTTGCTCATCACGGTAGTGACCAGCGTGTCCGAGGCCAGTTCCCGGGCCTCCTGCATCGCCAGCGCGAGCACGACCATGATCGCGTCGCCGTCGACGACGTGTCCACCGGCGTCGACGGCCAGGCACCGATCGGCGTCGCCGTCGTGCGCCAGGCCGAGGTCGGCACCGTGTGCGACGACCGCCGCGCGCAGCGCATCCAGGTGCGTCGACCCGCAGCCGTCGTTGATGTTGAGCCCGTTGGGCTCGGCGTTGATCGCGATGACCCGCGCCCCGGCCGCGCGGTACGCGGTCGGGGCGGTCGACGACGCCGCCCCGTGGGCGCAGTCGACGACCACGGTGAGGCCGTCGAGCCGCAGCGTGCTGGCCTTGCCGACGTGGCGCAGATAGCGCTCCGCGGCATCCTCGGCGTCGATCACCCGGCCGATCCCCGCACCGACCGGCCGCCCCCCGGGTGCGGCGGCAACCAGTTCCTCGATCCGGTCCTCGCCGTCGTCGTCGAGTTTGTGGCCGCCGGGACCGAAGACCTTGATGCCGTTGTCGGGCATCGGGTTGTGCGAGGCCGAGATCATCACGCCGAAGTCGGCGTCGTAGGCGCCGGTCAGGTAGGCCACCGCCGGGGTGGGCAGCACCCCGACCCGCAGGGCGTCGACACCCTGGCTGGTCAGCCCGGCGATCACCGCGGCTTCCAGCATCTCCCCGCTGGCGCGGGGGTCCCGGCCCACCACGGCGACCCGCCGGCCGGGCCCACCCGGCCGCGCCAGATGCCCGGCCGCGGCCATGCCCAGTGCCAGCGCCAGCTCGGCGGTCAACTCGCGATTGGCGACCCCACGAACTCCGTCGGTGCCGAATAGTCGACCCATGCGGACAAACCTCTCACAGTTTGGACGGTCCGGCACCTGACGTGCCCGTTCTTTTCTGACCGAAGCCGCGCGCGAATACGCGCAGACACGCCGGAAACGGCGCACAACGTCTCCTGCGAGATGCCGCTTCGCGGCCAGAAGGTGACCGCCGATCAGCGCTTGCTGTACTGGGGCGCCTTACGCGCCTTCTTCAGGCCGTACTTCTTGCGCTCGGTGGCACGCGGATCACGGGTGAGGAAGCCGGCCTTCTTCAGCGCCGGGCGATCCTCCGGCTGCGCCAGGATCAGCGCGCGGGCGATACCCAGGCGCAGCGCACCGGCCTGGCCCGACGGGCCGCCGCCGGTCAGGTGGGCGAAGATGTCGAAGTTCTCCGCCCGGTCCACCGTGACCAGCGGCGCCTTGATGAGCTGCTGGTGCACCTTGTTGGGGAAGTAGGCCTCCAGGCTGCGGCCGTTGAGGTCGAATTTGCCGGTGCCGGGCACCAGCCGCACCCGCACCACGGCCTCCTTGCGGCGGCCGACGGTCTGGATAGGCCGCTCGAACACGTAGGAGTCGCCGGCGCGCACGCCGGGGGCCGCGGCCGTCTCGGTGGTCTCCGGGACCTCAACTGCGACTTCCGGCGCTTCGGTGACTTCAGTGACTTCCGGCGCTTCGATGGCTTCGGTGGCTTGCGGGGCTTCTTCCACGGCTTCGGGCGTCTCGGTCACTGGGCCACCTGCTTGATCTCGAACGGAACCGGCTGCTGCGCGGCGTGGGGGTGCTCCGGGCCGGCGTAGACGTGCAGCTTGCGCTGGATCTGCCGGCTGAGCTTGTTCTTGGGCAGCATGCCGACGATCGCCTTTTCGACCACGCGGTCCGGGTGCTTCTGCATCAGCTCGCCAATGGTGCGTTTGCGCAGGCCGCCGGGGTATCCCGAGTGGCGGTAAGCCAGCTTGTCGCGCAACTTCTCGGGTCCGATGGCGACCTTGTCGGCGTTGATGACGATGACGAAGTCGCCGCCATCGACGTTGGGGGCGAACGTCGGCTTGTGCTTACCGCGCAGCAGGGTGGCTGCCGCGACGGCAAGACGGCCAAGCACCACGTCCGTGGCGTCGATGACATGCCACGACCGCGTGGTGTCACCCGCCTTCGGCGCATAGGTGGGCACAGCGCTTACCTTCTCTTCTCGGGGTGAGTCCCGGTGCGACCCGGGTGCCGGTCAGGCGTCATCCGGTGGGGGCTGGTCTCGGCGACCGACATTGACCCGAGGCCCCGGCGTTACCGCACGCCAACGAAGCAGCTTACCGACGGACGTCCCCGCAGGTCAACTTTCGCGGGCATCTTGACGTGATGCATTACGAATCGCTGTGTGGTCCCGGCGGCTCTCCTCCGCCGGGACCACACAGCCGTCCGTGGGAGCGCGACGGCTACCGCGCCCAGAGACCGGCGGCCCTGCGGTCGGCGTCGGCCACCTCCTCGGCGCCGTCGCGGACGGCGTTGCCGAGGTCGACGAGGATCTCGTTGAGCGCGGTCGCCGCCTGATGCCACCTCAGCTGCTCCACCTGGTAGGCGGCCGCCGCTTCGCGGGTCCATAGCTGCTGCAGTGGGGCGATCTGCGCTCTCAACTCCTCCAGCGCGGCGTTGAAGCGCGCCGACGTGGCATGGATCTCCTGGCGCACCGCGTATTCGATCTCGCCGAAGTTGTAGGACAGCACCGCGTCCACGACTATCTCCTTCCGGTCACAGGTGTCCGCCGGAGGCGGCGACGCGGTGGGCGTGGTGATCAGCGGCCTCCTGCAGGGCGGCCGCGTTGTGCCGGATCGTCTCGGCGATGGCGTGCAGGACGTGGTGGAGCCGCATCGACTCGGCGTTCCAGCGATCCACCACCTCCTTGAACCGCGCCGCCGCGGGCCCGCCCCAGACCGACGGCGGCACGCCGCCCATGCGGCCGATGAACGCCTGCAGCATCGCCCGGAGTTCTTCGTTGCGGGTGTCGGTCGTGGCCGCGACCGAGCGCATCAGGTCGAAGTCGGTGCTCAGTGTGGTGGAGGTCTCCATATCAGGTTCGACCGCGGCGGGCCGCGTTCGGTTCCACCCGATGCCGATTCATCCGACCGCGTGCGCGGAGCGGACCGCCTGCTCGCACACGTCGCGCACGGCGTCGTAGCCGCCGGGCCGGCTCTGGCACCCGACGCTGATCCGGACGGCGCCGTCCAGCACCACCGTCCACCGCACGTGGTGCTGGGCGCGCACCTCGCGATAGGTGACCGCGGGGCGGCCCGCGCTCGTCCCGGACGGGTCGAAGTCGACGAACACCGCCGCCGACTCGGCGGCGATGGCCCGTTTCAGCCGCTCGGCGGCGCCGCTCAGCGCCTCACCGGCCGCCGGCGACTGGGTGATGTGCAGCGCGACCTCGGGATCGGACGGCGACGTGACCTGCACCCGTGCCGAACCGGGCCCGGTGACCACGCGCCGGGCCGGCCAGTCGGCCGGCACCGTGAGCGCGACTCTGCCTTCCACCAGAAACGTCGAGGCCGCGCCGCGCGCGGGTGCCGCGGCGTGCTGTCCGCCCGGGGCCACGGCCGGGGCTGCCGCGGCCAGCACGATGGCGGCGGCCGTGAACCCGGTGCGCAGCCGGGACCGCGGGCGGACCCCCTTGGCGGCCGGCCGCGGCGCCGCGGTCCGGGTGGCGTTGGCCGGGGGCGGCGCGGCCGAGCGGGCCAGCCGCGCCACGCCGGCGTCGTCGACGGGAACGACCGTGCGCCCGCCACCGCGCACCGCACCGCCGAGCGACCTCGCGAGCGCCGCCGCCCCGGTGACCGTGCCCGGCGCGTCGACGACCACCGTGCCCGTCGTCGCGGCAAGAACCGTCGCAACCTCCTCGGCCGCACGGCGGGGCCCCGTCGCGCGGGGTATCGCGACCACCTGGGCACCGGCGACCACCACCAACCGCTCGGCGATCTCGACCACCACCGCCGCCCCCGCCCCGCACGCCCGCGCCAACAGCCAGGACCGCGGGCGCACCAGCACGTCGTCGGCCAGCGTGCGCGCGGCCGCGGTGACCACGCCGACACGCGAGGACGACCACCACGACGGGTGCACGAGGAGCAGCGTTTCCCCGGCTTGCGGGCACAGCGACGATCGCAGCGCGGCGCGCCACAGCACGTCGACGCTCACCGGCCGCTCCCCGAGCAGGGCCACCCGGTCGTCGATCGCGTCCAGGGCCGCCGCCACGACTGCGTCATCGGCGAATACATCTGCCGTACAACATAATCTGCGGATGGTGCCGGGCCCCGTCTCAAGGATCGCGCGGTGCGCGCTCACGGTGCGCTCCAGGCCACCTGGATCAGCTGTTCGTCACCGGGACGGGTGACCAGGATGCCGCGCCCCGGCGGCAAGCGCACCGGCCGACCGGAACCGAAAGACGCTCCGTCACCGGGACATCCGCTCATCCTCAGTTCGGTGCAGCCCAGGTCGCGCAGGCCCGCCAGGAGCGGCTCGAACAATGCCCGTTCGGTGCCCCCGCAGCGCCGGGCGAGCACCAGGTGCAGACCCAGATCGCTTGCGTACGGCAGGTATTCGGCCACGCCCACCAGTGGATTGCCCGAGGGGGCGGCGACCAGGTCGTAGTCGTCGACCAGCACGTAGATATCCGGTCCGGACCACCAGGACCCGGCCCGCAGCTGTGCCTGGCTCACGCCCGCGGGAGGCATCCGCTCCCGGAGCCGGTCCAGCAGCTCCGGGAGCAGCGCGGCCAGCGCCGCCGGCGACGCGGCATAGCCGCCGACGTGTTCGGTTTCGACCGCGCCCAGCAGCGCTCGACGGAAGTCGACGATCAGCAGGTGAGCCTCGGCCACGCTCGCGGTCCGCGCGAGCTCCCGGCACAGCAGCCGCAGGGCGGCGGTCTTTCCGCACTCGTTGTCCCCGATGATCAACAGGTGCGGGTGCCGCACGAAATCCACTGCCACCGGCTGCAATCGGCGCTCCTCGAGGCCGAGCAGGACACCCGCGCGGGATGCTGCGCCCGCGGCGCCCACGACGGTGTGGTGGTCCACGTGCGTGGGCAGCAGCGGTATGGGCGGCGCCGCCGAGTCACTGTGCGGGATCTTCTCGGCCGGCGCGGCGATCACCATGTGCATGCCGTCGGGCGAGATGCCGCGGCCCGGCCTGTCGCGGGGCACGTGCTGCGCCGCCTTGCGATCGAGTTCGGAGTCGGCGGGATCGCCGAGCCGCAACTCGATGCGGGTGCCGATCTGGTCCCGCAGCGACGGCCTGATGTCGGCCCACCGCGCCGCCGCGAGCACCACGTGCACGCCGAACGAAAGTCCCTGGGCGGCAAGCGTGGTGATCGGAGCCTCCAATTCCTCGAACTCGTGCCGCACACTCCCCCAGCCGTCGATCACCAGGAAGACGTCGCCGAACGGATCGTCTTGCGCAACCGCGCGCCGCGCACGCCACCGGCGATACTGGGCGATCGAGTCGATGTGGTGCTCGCCGAAGACGGCCTCGCGCGAGCGCACCACCGACGCGCACTCGGCGACCACGCGCGCCGCGAGCCGCGGTTCGGCCCGGCCCGCGACGGCACCCACGTGCGGCCAGGCGCGCACCGAGGCCAGCGCGCCGCCGCCGAAATCCAGGCAGTAGAACTGAACCCGGCCCGGGTCGTGGGTGGCGGCCAACGCGGTGATCAGGGTGCGCAGCGCCGTGGACTTCCCGCTTTGGGGCGCCCCGACGACCGCCACATTGCCCGCGGCCGCCGACAAGTCGACCAGCAGCGGCGTCCGGCGCTGCTCGAACGGGCGGTCGACGATGCCGATGGGAACCGTCAGTGCGCGCGGCGCGAAATCGCGCAGCAGGGTGTCCAGCGCCGGCGACGGACCCAACGGCGGCAGCCACACCCGGTGCGCCGGCGGCCCGTGCCCGCACAACCGGTCCACAACCGCGCGCAGGACCGTCGGCGCGGCGCCGGGCGCCGCGACCCGGGTCACCGGCCCGGCCGCGCGGGTGTCGAACCGGCGCACCGCGGGCCCCGGCCCCGGCCCCGCCACCGGCCCCGGCACCGACCGCAGCGGGCCCGACACGCAGGCGGCCTGGAAGCGGACCGGCTCGCCGCTGCCCGCGCGCAGGTAGCCCGCGCCGGGTGTGTTCGGTAATTCGTAGGCGTCGGGCGTACCCAGCACCAGGCGGGATTCGCCGGCGGACAACGTCTTCAGGCACAACCGGTAGGACAGGTGGGCCTCCAGGCCTCTCAACCTGCCCTCCTCGAGGCGCTGACTGGCCAGCAGCAGGTGCATGCCCAGCGAGCGGCCCACCCGGCCGATCGCCACGAAGGTGTCGGCGAAATCGGGATGCCGGCTGAGCAGTTCGGAGAACTCGTCGACGATGATGAACAACGACGGCAGCGCGCTCAGCGCGGCGCCGTCGCGGCGGGCGCGTTCGTAGGCCGCGGCACCGACGCACCCGGCCGCCCGCAACAGCTCCTGGCGACGGTTCATCTCGCCGGCCAGCGCGTCCCGCATCCGGGCCACCAGCGGCGCGTCGTCGACCAGGTTGGTGATGACCGCCGCGACGTGTGGTGCGCCTGCCATGTCGAGAAACGTTGCGCCCCCTTTGAAGTCGACGAGCAGCAGGTTGAGCGCGGCCGGCGAGTGCAGCGCCATCATGCCCAGTGCGACGGTCCGCAGCAGTTCGGACTTGCCCGACCCGGTGGCCCCCACACACAGGCCGTGCGGGCCGACGCCGCCCTCGGCGGGCTCCTTGATGTCGAGCCGCAGCGGCGCGCCGTCGGCCCCGGCGCCGATGGGCACGCACAGCCGGTCACGCTCGTTTGCGCCGCGCCACGACAGGGCCGGGTCGAAGCCGGCGAGGTCGCCGATCCCCGCCAGACCCGGCCACCCGGAAC